>CBDCQW010000002.1:0-510420 GCA_965220785.1 Dehalococcoidia bacterium | reverse complement strand
GGCGCTCACCCGGTACTCGTACCCGACGCCCTTTTGCGCGGTGTTATCGGTATAGCCGGTATCGGCGCTGCCGGTGTCCTCCACCAGGGTGTGGTGGTCCCGGGGGCTCCCAGCGGAACGCTGTTGATCGCTGGGGCTCCCACCGGTGGGGCGACGCTCGATGCGGTAGCCGATGACCGTGGCGTCTTGCGGCGCATCCCAGGTCAACTCGACCGCTCCGCTTTTCTTCGCGACCGCACGCACGTTGTCCGGCGGCGGCAGCGCTGCTGCCACCACTGCGGTCGGCTCGCTGGTCAAGCTCTCGTCATTGCCCGCGTCGTCGGTGAAGTCGACCTGCACCGTGATGGCCTTGCTTTCTTCGCTATCGGTCAGCGTGTAGGTCGAGCCGCTGGCGCCTGCGATGTCGGCGTCGTCCGCCAGCCACTGGTACTCGTACTGGACGCTGCTAAGCCCGTCCGCGTCGGCGATGCCCGACGTGTCCGCCGTCAGCGTCTCGCCCACCTGCACCGTCCCACTGATGGTGGGTACTCCCGTGGCTTTGCTGTTGTCAGGCGTGTCCGGGTCTTCATCGCATGGCTCGATCTCGTCGCCCTCCGCCACCTCGGGTACGGGCACGCCCTCCCAGTCCGATGCATTGGTCCCGTACAACTCCTCGATCTGCGACCACTCCGATGCTCCTGCACAGCTCATCGCTCGAACCCTCAGCCACGAGAGCCCATGCAGGTTGCTCACCACCGCGCTTGACCCGTGGAACGCGATGTCCACTCCCTCGGCGGGCAGGTCCAACCACTCCCCACCTTTGACGTGGTAGTACTGGACCACGTACCAACCGGCGTCCTCAATGTCCTGCCAGTCCAGCCTCACCATGCCGTGATGCAGGGTCTCCGTGTTCGAAAGCACCGGCGTGCCCAGGACCACGGGGCATGGCTCGATCTCGTCGCCCTCCTCCACCTCCGGCACGGGCACGCCCTCCCAGTCCGATGCGTTGGTCCCGAACAACTGCTCGATCTGCGACCACTCCGATTCTCCCGCACAGCTCATCGCTCGAACCCTCAGCCACGAGAGCCCATGCAGGTTGCTCACCACCGCGCTTGATCCGTGGAACGCGATGTCCACTCCCTCGGCGGGCAGGTCCAACCACTCCCCACCTTTGACGTGGTAGTACTGGACTACATACCAACCGGCGTCCTCGATGTCCTCCCAGTCCAGCTTCACCATGCCGTGATGCAGGGTCTTCGTGCTCGACAAAACCGGCGTGCCCAGGTCCACCGCCGAGCCGGACGTGGGAGTGGCGCTCACCTCCTCGGAGGCCGGTCCGTATGGTCCGTAGTTGCCGGTGCCGTTCTCGGCCTTTACCCGGAAGACGTACTTGACTCCATTGGCCAGGTCGGTCTTCGTATAGGTAGTCTTTCCCGATGTGGCCCATTGCGACCTGCCGTAGTCCTTGCCGTCTATCCTCCACTCGATGCGGTATCTCGCCGCGGGCGCGTTGCCGTTGTCGGCTGGCGGCTCCCAGGACAGGGTGATCTCTTGGTCTCCGGCGGTGACGGTGAGGTTGCCGGGCGCTCCCGGCGGGCCGTCCCCAAACACCGGCTCCGTGGGCGCGCTGGTCAACGTCTCCTCGTTGCCGCCGCCGTCGGTGAAGGTCACTCTGACCTTGACGAACCTGCCCTGGTCGGCGGCTACGAGCTTGTAGGTCGAGTCGGTCGCCTTCCCTATATCCGTATCGGTTGTTCCGTCACCGGATACCCACTGGTAGGTGAACGATTCGCCGCTCAGACCGTCGGCGTCGGCAATGCCCGTTATGCCCGCCGTCAATGTCTCTCCCACCTGCGCCGTGCCGCTGATGGTCGGCGCGCCTGTGGCCGGGTTGTTCTCAGCACTAGTTTGGGCCAGTGAAATGCCCTTTCCGAACGGGGCGGTCAAGAACAGTGTCAACCCAATCGCCACGAGAATGGCGGTTACGAGCGTCAAGCGTCGGACAGTCGATTGATATGTCATGCTTGATTCCCTCGTAAAAACCCGTTTTGAGGAAGTTCCAGCGATTTAGCACATCTGAGCGCTGCCGTATGTTGGAGTAGTATACGGAACAGAGACTATATATTGTACCCAGGCGTGGGTACGTTTGTTCTAATTCGACCTGCACAGACTTTTTACGAGAGAATCATGCTTTACTCCATTTGCGTTGCAAGGTGGGCGTTTGATGCCTGGTGTTCGCGGACTCCGGCGCGTAACGCACCAGGGTCGGGCGGTTCATGGTTGAATGCGGCCAATGTGGGGCCGCGGAAGCGCCCAGATGAGCGTCCTTCGAGGACGCCGAAGGTTTCGGGGGCGCTCTCAGAGGGAGCGGCGATGGGAGAGGATTGGGCCTGCCGGGATGAGCCGGAGGGGGCTAAGGTGCTAGAGCAGAGGGAAAAATCGGGGGGGGGGGGGGACGTCTGAACTAGTTCTGTTGCTAGTTCTGCACGGAAGGCGGACCGGGTTGCGAAGACCACGTCAACACGGGCCGCTGCGACGGCTGTCTCCATTCCGTCTATGGGCTTATCGATTCCCAAGTGACTGCCTCCCCACCGTACGTTGGGGCAAAGTGCCCATCAGTATGACGGACAAAGTTGTGGAAAGTCAGTGTAATCTATGCATATTTGCGAGCGATCTACGACCAATTTGTCTTGTGTAATTGTCCGCGCCACCCTTATAATGAGGCCGCCGGGCCGTGCGGGACCAGGGGGAACGCGGGCCGTCCATGCCTGAATGGAGGTCGAGACCATGAAGAGCGCCGGGGAGCTTGAGCGGGAGAACGAGGCCCTGCGCGACCGCCTCTCCAGGCTGAGCCAGGCCAGCCTGCGCATCAACGAGAGCCTGGACTTCGACACGGTGCTCCAGAGGGTGCTGGACTCAGCCTGCTCGCTGACCGGGGCGCGCTACGGCGTCATCACCCTCCTCAGCGAATCGGGGCGGATACAGGACTTTCTCTATTCCGGGCTGACTCCCGAGGAGAGCCGGCAGTTCGCCGAATTTCCCAACGGGATGCTGTTCTTCGAGTACCTGAGCAGCATCGGCGAACCGCTGCGGCTGCGGGACTTCCACAGTTACATCAGGGAGTTGGGCCTGCCCGAGTTCCTCCCGCCGATGGCGGTGAGCTCGCCCCTTCCCTTCCTGGCCGCGCCCATCCGCCACCTGGGGGAGAGCGTCGGGGCCTTCTACGTCGGCGAGAAGGAGCTGGAGTTCACCCCCGAAGACGAGGAGACCCTGGTGATGTTCGCCTCCCAGGCGGCGCTGGTCATCGCCAACGCCCGCAGAGGCACCGGGAGGAGCAGCGGACGAGGGCCGACCTGGAGACCCTGGTGAACACCACGCCCGTGGGGGTGTTGGTCCTCGACGCCGGCACTGGCGAAGTCCGCTCCATCAACCGGGAGGCGAGGCGGATCGTCAGCGGGCTGTGCGCGCCGGGCGGGACGGCGGAGCAGCTGCTGGAGGCGCTGACCTACTTGCGGGCCGACGGGCGGGAGGTCTCCCTGGTGGAGTTCCCCCTGGCCCAGACCCTGAGCACGGGGGAGACGGTGCGGGCCGAGGAGATCGTCCTCCAGGCCCCCGGCGGGCAGAGCGTCACCACCCTGATCAACGCCACGCCCATCTTCCTGGAGGAGGGCGAGGTCGAGTCGGTGGTCGTGACCATACAGGACATGACGCCGATGGAGGAGCTGGAGCGGCTGCGGGCCGAGTTCCTGGGCATGGTGAGCCACGAGCTGCGGACGCCCCTGGCCGCCATCAAGGGATCGGCGGCCACGCTGACGGAGGCGGCCTTCGACCTGGACACCGCCGAGATGCTCCAGTTCTTCCGCATCATCGGCGAGCAGGCCGACTCCATGCGGGACCTGATCGGCGACCTGCTGGACGTGGCCCGCATCGAGACGGGCGCCCTGCCGGTCTCCCCCGCAGCCCGTCGACGTGGCAAGCCTGGTGGACGAGGCCAGGAGCGCGTTCCAGAGCGGGGGCGGCAGGAGCGACCTGCACATCGACATCCCTCCGGACCTGCCCCGGGTCATGGCGGACCGGCGGCGCATCGTCCAGGTGCTGAGCAACCTGCTCGCCAACGCGGCCAGGCATTCGAGCGCGCTGTCCCCCATCCGGGTGACCGTCGTGCAGGACGGCGTCCACGTCGCCTTCTCGGTGGCGGACGACGGCGTGGGCGTGCCCGCCGAGCGGCTGCCGCACCTGTTCCGCAAGTTCTCCCGGCTCGACGGCGAGGAGCGGGGACGCGAGATCGCCGGGTCGGGCCTGGGACTCGCCATCTGCAAGGGCATCGTGGAGGCCCACGGCGGCCGCATCCGGGCCGAGAGCGACGGGCTTGGCCTGGGAAGCCGGTTCACCTTCACCGTTCCGGCGGTGGAGGAGGCCGTCACCCTCCCGCCTCCACGGTCACGCCGGCGCAGGACGAAGACCAGGGAGCGGCCCCGCGTCCTCTGCGTGGACGACGACCCGCAGACGCTCCGGTACGTGCGGGACGCCCTCACGAAGGCGGGCTACACGCCCGTCGTGACCGGAGACCCGGAGGAGGTCTCCCGGCTCATGGCGGAGGAAACGCCCCGCCTGGTCCTGCTGGACATGATGCTGCCGGGCAGCGACGGCATGGAGCTGATGAAGGACATCCGCGAGGTCTCCGACGCGCCGGTCATCTTCCTGTCCGTCAACGGCCAGGAGGAGGTCGTGGCCCGGGCTTTCGACATGAGAGCGGCCGACTACGTGGTCAAGCCCTTCTCGCCGACGGAGCTGGCGGCCAGGATCAGGGCGGCCCTGCGCAAGCGTGCGGCGCCGGAGCTGGCCCAGCCCTCCGAGCCCTACGTGCGGGGAGACCTGACCATCGACTATCCCCACCGCAGGGTGACGGTGGCCGGAAACCCCGTGGAACTCACCGACATCGAGTACCGGATGCTGGTCGAGCTTTCGGTTAACGCGGGCCGGGCGCTGACCCACGTGCACCTGCTGCAACGGGTCTGGGGACCGGACAAGGGCGAAGACTCCGGGCCGGTGAGGAACATCGTCAAGAGGCTGCGCCGCAAGCTGGGCGAGGACGCGTCCAACCCGGCCTTCATCTTCGCCGTGCCCCGCGTCGGCTACCGGATGGAGAAGGGGGAGGAGGAGAAACAACAGGCTGGGCTATGACGATGAACGACCCTCACGTGAAGGCCATCCACTACTTCGTCGAGCATGACGACTCGGTCGACTACAAGGATGTTGCTCCCGTGGTCTTTGAGGACGACCTGTTTCGCGTCAAAGCGGAGAGGGTTGAGGTGGTCTTCGAACCGAAGAAGGACTACACGACAGAGGAGGAGGCCAGGTCGGCAGTCGAAGGGCTTGTTCGCCGGTGGGAGTTCGAGATGGCCCTTCATGCTCTCCCGCATTCAAACTCATCTACGCGAGAGTTGACATCGTTGATTCTCTCGTAAAAAGTCTGTGTAGGTCGAATTAGAACAAACGTACCCGCACCTGGGTACAATATACAGTCTCTGTTCCGTACACTACCCCAACATACGGTAGCGCGCAGATGTGCTAAATCGCTGGAACTTCCTCAAACCGGGTTTTTACGAGGGAATCATCGTTGACCGGAACCCGCCTCCATTGCCGCCGGGCGTCGTAAGGGCAGGTCCCGTGGCCTTCCACTTCCGGGTGTCTCAACCCAGCGTCCGAGTAACCAAGATGCTGGCTGAGTATCCAGCTCTCCCGTCAGTGCAGGCGCTAGAACCCGACGACCCCAACGCATCGTTCATGCTGTCCCGCCTCGACCTCTACCGCCAAGGAAGGGAGCCGCTGGCCGATGTGGCCTACCTCTGCCTCACCGTTCTGCAGGACTCTGCCCCCAAGGTGACCGGAGGCAAAGCGGGCAAACAGAAACTGGCTGCCAATTACTACCAAATTCAAAGAAAGGTGCTCGATAGGGTTGGAGAGCTCTCGTCGACGAAAGGTGGTTCTGTAGCTCGGAAAGCCGAAGGGCGCAGCGATCCATTTACAAAGGAGGAGACCCGATTTCTTGAAGCGACGGTAACCGCATTCATCCGAAGAGCGGCAGAAAGAGCGGCCGATCCAAACGGGAATCTACCAGTCATCACAATGGCCGACCTGCCCAAGCTATTCAGCTAGAGCGAGGGACAATACTGCGATGACTGCAAACGTAATCTATAGGGTCTTCAGGCTAAAGGTGGGCCTTGAGACCGGAACCGCGTTCACTATCGAAGAGGACGGTAGGGAGTACTTCGTAACCGCGCGTCACCTTGCCCATTCCCTACAGTGGACGAGCAAAGTGGAGGTTTTCAAAGATGGCGGTTGGTCTCCGTTGGAAGCGACGACGGTAGGTCATGCTCCGGGAGAGGTTGACCTCTCCGTGCTCGCGCCCTCCGAGCGTATAACGCCGACACGCCCCCTTCCCCTTCCGGCATGTTCCGAGGGCCTTGTATATGGGCAGGAGGCGTTTTTCTTAGGCTTTCCCTATGGGATCGGCGATAGGTTTCTAAGGGAAACCGGCCATCCCGTGCCGTTCGTCAAGCGTGTGACGGTTTCCACGCTGTTTGGTAAGCCCTACCTCCTGGACGAGCATAACAACCCTGGATTCCCCGGCGGTCCCGTGGTCTTCTGTCCGCCGGGTCGCAAAGAGTTCCAGGTTGCTGCAGTGGTGAGTGGATACCGGTGGGCTAGCGCCCCCGTTCGTGACCAGAAGAACAGGAATACTGAATTCCACCTTACCCCGAATCCACCGAAGGAGTGGGTGTTAGAGGTCTGCTGAAAGGGTAAAAGGGTGCTCCTCTGAATCTGGGATAATGGTTTTTGAACAGGAAACCAACCCCGGAAAAGGAGCACCGAATAGATGCTACCACTTGAGCGCCCCGACCGCATCCACGTCGCCTTTGACGATCACCGCCTGGTGGCCAATGCCGGGCTGCTGCTGCCCGCCAGCCTCGCCCTGCGCCTGGGTCTGGGTGAACTGGTGGACAAACACGTTGACCTGGGAGATGCGCCGGGCCGGGCGAACGTTGGGGACAAGATGCTGACCTTGGTGGCCTCCGCGCTGGCTGGGGGCGACTGCATTGACGACGCCGACGCACTGCGTTCTGGACGGACCGGGCGGGTGCTGGGGTGTGTGGTCAAGGCGCCGTCCACCCTGGGGACCTTCCTGCGCAGCTTCCGGTGGGGCCATGTCCGCCAGCTGGACCGGGTGAGCCGGGAACTGCTGGCCCGGGCCTGGGCCGCTGGGGCCGGACCCGGCGACGGGCCGTTGACCATCGACCTGGACTCCACCATCTGCGAGACCTACGGACTGGCCAAGGAGGGGGCCCGCCGCCACGGCTACACCGGCCAACGGGGCTATCACCCGCTGCTGGCCGTTGCCGGCAGAACCGGTGAGGTGCTGATGGCTCGACTGCGCGAGGGCCGGTCCAACACCGCCCGGGGAGCCGCCCACTTCCTGCGGGAGACGCTGGGACGGGTGCGCTATGGCGGGGCCAGGGGACAACTCACGGTGCGGGCCGACAGCGGCTTCTACATCCAGGCCGTGGTCGCCGTCTGCCGCAAGATGGATGTCCGCTTCTCCATCACCGTCCGCCAGCACCAAAGCCTGCGCAATCTGACAGAGGCCATACCCGAGGAGGAGTTCATCAAGGGGTACCGACTCCATGTCGAAGCTGACGGGTTCGAGGTCGAAGGCGATTACCCGGTCGCGCGACGGCATTCCCTCTCTAGAAAGAGTCTCGACGAGGTCCCAAAGGGCGTTTCCGTTATTGGTCGCTGGGTGCACGGACAGGTTCTGTTTGCTGCCTGCCGAACGCGCAAGCTGGGCAAGGATGACGAGGATGGTCGTCCGCACGGTCGGTTGCAGGGGTATGGACACACCATCCTCGCTGGGTTTCGCAAGTTCCTTGGCTCGGAGTTCCGACACTAGCGAATCGGCCAGCTTGACGTCGGCCCCATAGCCCAAGCGGGACTGAGATAATTCATGGAAATGGACGTCTTTGGACAGATCGTCGAACACGCCGTTCGCAAGCAGACCACTGACGCCTTCTGCCAGCTTCTTCGCCATGTCTTGGTCGATCCACTTCGTGGGTTCCAGCACCTCTAGCAAGCCCTGGTCTTCGAGCGGCTCGGCCAACACGGGGTCGGCGAAGTGATGTCGCCCGTACCTATAGCCCGGCAGCAGAATCGAGACCTTATCGAAGAACAGGAGCAGTGACTTTACCCAGCCGCCTTCATTCATGCCCCAGTAGGGTGCAGGGTAGTAGTAGGCGACATCCAGACGTTCGCTCATCGCGTCCACCGTGGGCTGTTCATTCCTATTCCTTCGCCTGTATCAAGACCCGCCCGCCATCTTCGACGTCGATGTTCAAGTTGTGCCTGTGCAGCAACGACATCCCGATGAGGGGCGTCGTATCTGACACGTAGGCAACGACCTCTCTTGGCTGGCCGTCCCACAGCACCGTTACGCCGTAGACTTCGAGTGTTGCTTCGCTGCCGTCGGCCAGGATCACGCGGTTGACGCCTCTGAAGCCCAATCCCAACTCCGCGACCATCGTCGGCGGCAAGGTGAGGAAGCGGGTGAATCCGGTGTCCACCACGGCGTTCACGTCCCGGGCTTGTCCTGCCGGACCTCGTAATGGAAGGGACACAACCGCCTCATACGCTGCGTTCACAGTCCCCTCTATCACTCGGCCCTCCGCAGAGACCCGCCCCCGATGCTGGCCACCGCCCTGTACCCCACGCGAAGCAGCCAGACGTCGATGGCGTCCGGGCACTGCGCCAGTAGAAGGTCCGATGCGGCAAGCTCGCTCTCGGCGATGGCCCAGTTCCCGCTGTCCACATCAATGGCAACGTACTCCCCGTCGTGGCCGGCTTCCACCTGCGCCTTGATGTCCTGCCTGTAGATCTCATCGCCGAGACGGGCCGTCTCTTCCTTGGGCCTGCGCTGGCGCGCTGGAGTCTCTGCGTTCGTCATTCAAGCTCCTTCTCGAGTCGCTCTTCTACATACAACATTCTACGACAACAGGCGATTTCAGGACAACGAAAAGGCCCCGCACGCGGGGACTTGAATGGGAGGAACATCGAGAGGGCCGCGGGTCAGGGCTTCCTGTTGGCGCGTCGGCTGGCCTGGCTCCTCGGCTTGTGTTCCTCCGTCCCTACGCGTCACACTACTGGAATGGCGAGTCCTTGATGCCTCGACAGGCTACCCAACCACATCTCGAAGATGGTGGTATCTACCGTATGCGGTGGTGGGCTAACGTGTCCTGTACTGCGAACTTTTCGCTGCGAGGTTCTGATATAGGAGCCTGCCTGGGCGGTAGGCAGTACCATCTTCGAGATGTGGATGGGACTGCGAGCCTCACCAAGACGCTCTTGCTCTGAATCGCACCGTTGTCAGCTATGCTGAACCTCCGCCAAGCGCCTCCGCAGTATTCCTCTGTCAATACCCTCGATGAACTTCAAACGAGCACAGTCCGAAAGCCCCCCAGCATGGGCCGCCGCTATCGGATCACGTTCCACACATCGCCTGTTCAGCACGCCACCACTCTCAGTGATCACAAACACGCCACGGTCGAATGCCCTGTGACAGAATGCACAGAGTCCGATGCTGTTGGACGGGTTTGCTCGATTAGGCACGTCAGAGGCATAGCTGCTGATGTGAGCCACCTCCAAGACTTCCCTGAGAGTTGTCCCACAGATCGCGCAGGTGTGGTTCTGTCGATTCAAAACCGATTCCCTGAATCGCTCTTGAGCATGCCGTGTCCTGACGACGGACCATGTGTCGAGGACCTCATACCGCAAGGGTCCCGGTAGAGGAACCCCCATCCCTCTCCGCCGATAGGCGAGTTCGACGATTTGGTCAAACACGGTCCCGTGTACGTTCGCCACTGATCTGGATCAACCCTGTTTGTTCACATCAGTGATGCCCAGTCTGGATCTGTTGCGCCTGCCCTCTCGACTGCGGAGGCTGATGTCAAGAGGTGGGTCGTACCGAACGTAGTCCTCCAGTATCGCGGTGCAGAAGCGTTCGGCCTCCGGCCACGTTGGAGGAATATAATCCGAATTGCGTCGGCGGAGACATCAACGGGGGAGTCCAGGATCTCCGCCAGCTCTTCTCGCGTCCCGCCCGCGCGCCCAACCCGTACTCCATACCGTCGACCGGCATCTTCATCTGCTCCTCGTCGACGCCGCCCGGGCCGCCCTCCGCCCCACCACCCGCAGAGTTCCATAACGCGACCGCATTCGTCCTAATCGGCCGCCGACCTGGTGTTCATCGGCCACCCCCAGTACTCGGTAGTGGTCGCCATCCAGAGAAAACAACGTCCACTGTGGACCTAAGGAGACTGTATGATGGGTTTGCGTTGCCTACCTGTCCAGGCCCCTCTTTGCCTCCTCCGGCTGCTGCAGTGGCAATGGTTAAATGGGAGGTTATTCTAGGCTATCTCAATGATATCAGAGGTATGTTGAGCCAAGGTTCGCTGCCTGAGCAGCGGGCTCTCTTGGCATCATTCCTCAGATCTGTGAATTGGCACGACTCAGTCTCGTCTGGTGGTGTACATTGATGCCATAATACTTGGGCTCTATTCGAGGCCTGTAGGCCAGCCCAAATGAGAAACCCCGGCTTAGATAGCTGCCCCGAGAGGAGGACATGCCACAGCGGGATGATGGCTTCAAGCTCATGAGAGCGGCCTGGCTCATCGACGGCAATGGCGGCCACTGGAGCGGGTCGCCATGGAGGGCGCAACACTCGAGGAGTTTAGCTATGAACACCAAACCGTGCTCCCCGGTCTCGTAGACTGCCATGTTCATCTGATCGGTACGGGAGACGGTCGCAGCGGCGGCGACCTTGCGACTCTGCCCGACGAAGTGCTGCCCGAGTATGCTGGGTCGACGAGGTCGGGACGCTGGAAGGGGGCAAGAAGGCTGACGTTCTGGTCGTAGATAGCGCCCCGTCGGAGGACATCAAGCCGCTGTGGAACGTGGTCGACGTCTTCTAGGGCGACGACTTGGTGGACTGGAGCGGCCTCCTGTAGGCGCGATGTGAGTCCTACCCCCGATAGCTTGCAGCCGGTCATCCTACCTTGAGCTCAAGGGCGGAGGAGATAGAGATGCGAGATAGAGACGCGGAGTACAAACTTATCAAGGCGAGCCGGCTGATCGACAGTCGTGGCGGGCCTCTGATCGAGCGGGGAGCCGTCCTCATCCAGGGCACCAAGATCAGCGCTGTAGGTCGCGAAAAAGAGGTAGTGCCGCCTGAAGGCGCCAAGGTGGAGACCTTCGACTATCCCGAAGCGACGGTCATGCCAGGGTTGGTGGACTGTCATACCCACCACAACGGCTTTGGAGACGGTCGCCGGGCAGACAGTTTGGCAACGCTGTCCGACGAGCTGCTGACGCTCCAGTCCGCACACAACGCCATGCGAAGCCTGTTCACGGGCGTTACGACGATCCGTGAGAACGGCTCCAAGAACGCAACCACGCTGAGACTGCGTGACGCCATCAACCAGGGCATCACCATCGGTCCGCGCATGGTCCTGTGCGGTCGTGCAATTGCTATTATCGGAGGACACATGGGTTACTTTGGTGGAGAAGCCACAGGCCCCGTTGAGGTTAGGGCCATGACCAGGCAGCTTTTCAAAGAAGGGGCCGACTACATCAAGATCACCGCCACCGGCGGCACTACTAAGACCTCCTTCCCAATGCGACCCTCATTCAACGTGGATGAACTCAAGGCCATCACCGACGAGGCCCACAAGTTCGGCAAACTGACGGCCACCCATTGCACCTCGACACAGGGCATCATCAACTCCCTGGATGCCGACGTGGACATGATAATCCACTGCCGTTTCAGGGATGCCGATGGGTCAGACAACTTCAGAGAGGACGTTGCGGAACGCATCGCGCAAGAGGACAAATTCGTCAACCCCACCCTGCACATCATCAGGACTACCGGCTGGGCTCTCCAACACAAACAGCAGCGGGCGTTGACACTTCAAGAGCAGGAGCTTGTTGACTCTGGTCAGCGAAAGTTCGAAGCGATGGTGAAGGATTGCGGCCGCCTCATAGATAGGGGGATTAAGGTAATCACCGGCTCCGACTCCTCGTGGGGCGACTATCAATTGGGTAACACAGTGTACGAGACGGAATGTCTGGTTATGGCGGGCTATACGCCAATGCAGGGTGTCCTTTCTGTGACCAGCGAAGCGGCAAAGGCGCTGGGCGTTGAGGACACCGTTGGAACGCTGGAGCCGGGCAAAGAGGCGGATGTGATCGTGGTGGATGGCAATCCGGCGGCGAACATAAGCGCACTCTGGAATGTGGTCGAGGTATTCAAGGCCGGACAACGCATAGACCGAGGCTCTGACGAGTCCCTGGCCGCGATTCGTCAACAACGCCCCCCTTCACACAAGTAAGTGGTGCCCTAGGCTGAGACCAGCGCCCACCCCTGGGACACGGGATTCCGGGCGTCGTTCGAAAAACTGGGAACCCGGTCCAGGCAAGCCCTTGCACTGCGACTCGGTGCTAGGACGCCTGCCGAATACTGCCGAAGCTAGCAGCGCCGAGTTGCAGATGCGTTCAGCGAACTCGTCGCCCCCCTGGAACTTCCGCGGATGGTTGGGTGAGAATATGAAGGTATTGTTACAACCAGCTGCTTGGCGAGCACATGTTTGCTCCCTGAGGTGCCTCGAATGACCTCAGGTGGCCCTGACTGTAAACGGCGGAGCAATAATGGACCGGCAAGGCGGGGGTGAGCGTTTGGAAGGGCGCTAGAAACCGTACCACCCGCCGTCTTCCATAGAGTTGATCAGGGAACTCCTAGAAGTGCGGACGAAAACCCCTTCGGCGAGGAGCAATTAGGGTGGTGAAACCGAAGTAGTCAGGATCAACGACCCACTCTGCCCGGCCAGAATGGCGCTCCACCTCGCTGTGGAGATGACGGCAAGAGAGCGGTCAGCGGTCCCAGAGGTGATTCCGGCGTAGATTCCGCCCATCTTCCCAACTTTGCCAGCCACCAGTGTCAGATTGGCCACCGTCGCTGCCATCAACAGCTGGAACAGCGTCTTGGTACGTCCTAAGTACCGCGCCTGCCTCACTCCAAGCTGTACCAGACGCGCCAACCTGTGCTCCACCACCACCCGCCGCTGACGATAGTCCGAATACCCTTCGCTTCTCTGCAACGCACGAGCCCGCTGAAGCAGCGCCTCCTGCGGATGAAGACTCACCGTCCGTCCGCTGCCCTTGCCTGATCCCACACACCACTCTTTTAGCGGACACACTCCGCAGACCGCCGCGTCGAACCAGAAGGCTCTCAACTGGTGACTCCGCCCTGTTCTGTCGGTCCGGGTACCCATCCTGTACACCTTCGAGGTCGTATGCCCCGCGGGGCAGGTGCAGATCCCCGACTCCAGGTCTATCTCGAAGTCCTCCTTGGGAAAGCGCTTGCTGTCCGGGCGTCGGGGCAGCTTGGCTATCAGTGTGCGGCCGGCGTCGGCAAATGCCTGACGCGTACCACCATCGCCGTAGGCCGCGTCCCCAATGGTCTCCTCAACCGCTGAGACCGTACCCTCCTCGCTTCGCTCCACCAACTCCAGCGCGCCGACGTTATCTGAAGCGTTGCCGGGGAGCACGTCCACAGCCGTGATCACCTGTGAGTCGGTGTCCACTGCCACCGACGCCTTGTGTCCGTCGAACCGCTTGCTGCTGCTTTTGTGCCCATGGCGCATCTCGGGGTCGTGGACCGACACTATACGGTCCCGGCTCACTCCCTCCTTCAGCCCCACCCCCTCTTCGGTGCGCTCGACATCCTGAAGCAGCAACTGCCCCAGCAGTTCGGACGCTTCCACTATCCTCTGGCGCTCAGTGCTGTCCTCGTCCATAGTTCCTGTGTCCGCCGGGACAACTCCAGCAGCCTATCGGCGTCGCCCACTATCCTGCCCAGAAGAACTGCGCGAGCCTTCTTGTCGTCCCAGTCTATGCACGCCTCGCCCTTCACGCTGGAGCCGACATATCTCTCGTATCCCCGGGCTGCCGCCCACTCATCCAAATCGCTCCGGCCCACCTCCGACAGCGCACGCACCAGTTTGACTATCCCGTCCGACAGAAGGTTGTAGGTGTCCTTCACCGCACCCCGCCCCAGGATGTAGGTCGTGTCCAGAGCCACCTTCATCCGACGACTCTTCAGGTATCCCGTCTCCCTCGCAAACCGCAGGCTGCGCTCGAACACCTCCCTCACCTTCTCATGCAATATCAGACGCGCTCGGAATAGCTGAAGCGTACTCTTGGCGAACGGCCTGTCTTCCACTTCGATACCCAGCGCCACCTTCCAGCGTATGTCGAAGTCCGCCCTCTGCTTGGCCTCGGCGTCGCTCACCCTGTCATGTGTCTGAAGCAGCAGTGCGGTCGACAGCAGGCTCGGCGGCACGCTGTCTCTCCCGTTGTCAGCGCAGTACAACTCGGCGAACTCCTCGTCTTCAAACAGCTGCCCACGCATAGAGGCCAGCAGACCGTAGAAGCTCCCACGACCCACGTGGTCTATGTACAGCCGGTCGGCCTCCCATAAGCCTCTCTGCTCAGATCGCTCTCCCAGCATGACCGCTCTCCCCCATCATGGATTGCCAGGAGTATAGACCCTTTCTACCACTTTTCGGCCAGACTTCTAGTACGTCGCGCGGCCGCCGCTGACGTCGAAGACCGCGCCCGTGCTGAACGAGCACTCCTCGGAGGCCAGCCAGGCGACCATCGCCGCGACCTCCCCTATCTCGCCCGGACGGCCCATGGGCACCCGCTCCACCATGTACTGCACCTGCTCCTCGGTCACCGTCTCGAGCAGCGGGGTCATGACCACCGCCGGCGTGACGCAGTTGACCCTGATCCCGGTTGTGGCCAGCTCCTTGCCCACTGACTTGGTCAGGCCGATGACGGCGGCCTTGGTGGCCGAGTACGGGACCATGCCCGGGTTCCCCTCTTTTCCCGCCACGGAGGCGATGTTGACGATGCGCCCGTAGTCGCGTTCCAGCATGTGCGGGATGACTTCGTGGCAGAAGACGAACACGCCGCGCAGGTTGGTGCGGTAGACCATGTCCATCTGCGCGACCGGCTGGTCCCAGATGTTGCCCGAAATGCCGGCGATGCCGGCGTTGTTCACGAGTATGTCTATCCTGCCCCAGGCGGCGACCGCGTGCTCGGCGGCGCGCTCCGCGGTATCCGGCTCGGCGACGTCGCCGACCTCGAGTCGCGCCTCGATGCCCTTGGCCGCCAGTGCGGCAACCGCATCCTCGCCGCGCCGCTCGCTGGCGTCGACCAGCAGGACCGCGGCGCCCTCGTCGCCCAGGCGCTCCGCGATGCCGAGACCGATGCCCCTGGCGGCGCCCGTGACTATCGCGGCCTGCCCGTCGAACCGGCCCATGGCGCGCTAGGCTCCGGCCAGCGCCCTGCTGGCGGCGGCGACGCCGGCGCCGCGGGGGACCTCGTAGCCGGCTCCGGGCAGTATCTCCTCCAGCGCGGCGAGCAGCGCGTAGATGTGCTCGGCCTTGCTCGACTCGCCCATGAGGCCTATGCGCCACACCTTGCCCGCGAACTCACCCAGGCCCCGGCCGATCTCGATGCCGTAGCGGCTGAGCAGCGCGGTGCGGACCGCTAGGTCGTCTACGCCGTCGGGAATCGCGACGACCGTGATCTGGGGCAGGCGGTAGCTCTCCGGCACGACCAGAGGGAGGCCCAGCGCCTCGAGTCCGGCCCCCAGCGCGGCCGCGTTCCGGGCGTGTCGATCGGCCCGCGCCTCGGAGCCCTCCTCGACGACGAGCCGCAGCGCCTCCCGGAGGCCGAGAAGCATGCTGACCGGCGCGGTGTGGTGGTACACGTGCTCCTCGCCCCAGTAATTCCCGATCAGCCCGAGGTCGAGGTACCAGGACGACGGCGGGCGGACCCGGTCCGCGATCGCCTGCTGGGCGCGCGGGCTGATCGCCGCGGGCGCAAGTCCCGGAGGGCACGCCAGGCACTTCTGGGTGGCGGAGTAGCAGTAGTCGATCTCGTCGCGGTCCACGGCCACCTCGGTGCCTCCCAGGGAGGTGACGGCGTCGACCATGAACATCGCGTCGTGCTCTTTCGACAGGCGCGACAGGTCGCCCAGAGGCTGAAGAACGCCGGTGGAGGTCTCCGCCTGGACTACCGTGACCAGCTTGACTCCGGAGCGCTTGTCCAGCTCCGCCTCGAGCATTTCGGCGGGGAACGGCCGCCCCCAGTCGCTGTTCAGCACGACCACGTTGGCGCCGACGCGCTCGGCCATCTGCCGCATGCGGTCGCCGAAGAAGCCGCATATGCACATCACGACCGTGTCGTCCGGCTCCAGCAGGCTGGAGATGCCGGCCTCCATGCCGGCGGAGCCGGTGCCGGACAGGGCCATCGTCAGGCTCTCCTCCGTCTGGAAGACACGCCGCAGCAGGGCCGATATCTCGTCCATGATGAGCATGAAGTCCGGGTCGAGGTAGCCGATCACCGGCGACATCATGGCCTGCAGCACTCGCGGGCTGGCGTTGCTGGGCCCCGGGCCGAGAAGGATGCGCGGCGGCACGAGCGGCACTGCGGACTCGGGTAGCGCGGTCTGCATGTTCATCTCCTGCGGCCAGCAGGCCGACCAGGCCGGGCATTCTCGGATCTGTCTGCGGAGGGCCCGCCGTATTGGCCGCATTATAGGAAAAGCCCGGCGCACGTGTCCACGAAACGCGGACACCGCAAATCCCCCATCCAACTCGGACGAGCGGCGTGAAGAGCCGCTTCTCGATTCATGATTGCGCGTCTCGTCGGTGACTCTTCGAAGCGCGGCCACGCCCTGTCGTCCCGATCGCAGAGAGGGACCTGGGGACGGGTCCCTCGAGCTGCCTGACGAAACGGCCTCTCCCCACCCCAGGCCCTTCACTTCGTTCAGGGCGACAATAGCTGGGGAATCTGGGCGAAGTGTCGAGCTTGCGCGGTTCGCGGACGTGTGATAACTTCACGTTCCGCGAAACGACTCTGCGGGAGGGGTACGATGGACGATACGGTTCAGTTGATCACGGCGTTTTCCGGTTTCGCAGTCGCAATAGGCGCGCTGCTCGTCTCCGTCGGCGTCCTGGTTCTCGTCATGAAGGTTGGGAACGCCATCGAGTCCATGGCCAAGGGCGGCGACTAGCTCAGATATCCCACTGATTCGGATGAGCCGCGTGGCGGTTCGCTTCCCAGGCCGGAGTGGCGAGCCCCGACGGTGGCATAGACTGCCCGTTGGGCACCCGTAAGGACTGGAGATTGTACGGGCGGCGAGGCGGGTAATCTGTTCCGTCACGGCACTTCGTGCCTCGCGGGGCTGGTTCGCCGTGCCCGCGGGACCGACGGAGGTGTTGGACTTGGACAACGCACTCGACTCGACATCCGAAACCGGCGGCGAGCCCCGGGCGTACAAGACCGTGGGCACGCGTCCCCTCCGGCACGACGGGGTCGAGAAGGTCACGGGACAGGCGCAGTACGGGGCGGACATCAGCCTGCCTGGCATGCTGTACGGAAAGGTGCTCAGGAGCCCCCACGCGCACGCCCGGGTTCTTTCGATAGACACCAGCAGGGCCGAGGCCCACCCCGACGTCAGGGCCGTGGCCACGTCCGCCGACCTCGTCTCGATTGACGGGCTGCCCGAGGGCTCCGCCGAGGCGCTCAGCCTCAAGCTTGTCAGGGACAACGTCCTCGCGAGCGACAAGGTCCTCTACGTCGGGCACGCGGTCGCCGCCGTCGCCGCAGCGAGCCCTCACGTTGCCGAGGAGGCGCTGTCGCTGATCGACGTCGACTACGAGGTCCTTCCGCACGTGACGACCGTCGAGTCCGCTATGGCGCCCGACGCGCCCGTCCTGCACGAACACCTCGACCCCGAGGCCCACGGCGGGCCCAACGTCTCTGTCCACGAGCAGCACAAGTGGGGCGACCTTCAGGCCGGCTTCGGCGAAGCCGACCGCGTCTTCGAGCGCGAGTTCAGGACCAAGACCGTCCACCAGGGCTACGTGGAGCCCCAGAACGGCACCGCGTCGTGGTCGCCGGACGGCCGGCTGACCATCTGGTGCAGCAGCCAGGGCCACTTCGGCATCCGCGACAGCGCGGCGAAGGTGCTCGGCCTACCGGTGTCCGATATCAAGGTCGTGCCGATGGAGATCGGCGGCGGCTTCGGCGGCAAGCTGAAGATATACCTGGAGCCGCTGGCCGCGGTGCTGTCGCGAAAGAGCGGCCACCCGGTGCAGCTCACGATGAGCCGGACCGAGGTGCTCGAGGCCACCGGCCCGACGAGCGGATCGCTGGTTCGGATCAAGATGGGGGTCACCAACGAGGGCCGGATAACCGCCGCCCAGTGCTACTTCGCCTTCGAGGCGGGCGCCTTCCCCGGAGCGTCTCCCATACAGGCCGCCGCCGCGGCCATCCTGGCCCCTTACGAGATAGACAACATCCTCGTCGACGCCTTCGAGGCCGTCGACAACAAGCCGATGACCTCCGCCTACCGGGCTCCGGGAGCGCCCATCGTGGTCTACGCGGTCGAGAGCGTGATCGACGAGATGGCCGAGGCGCTCGGGATCGATCCGATCGAGCTGCGGCTCCTCAACGTCGCGGAGGAGGGCTCGCGGCGGGCCGATGGCGTGATGAACGGACGCATCGGCGCCCGCGAGACGATGGAGGCCGTCAGGTCGCATCCCCACTACTCGGCGCCGCTGAGCGGCGAGTTCACGGGCCGCGGCGTCGGCATGGGCTTCTGCCGCAACAACACCGGCCCGTCGACGGTCGTCGCCCACGTCCTCGACAATGGCGCCGTGAGCCTGGTCGAGGGCTCCGTCGACATCGGCGGCAGCCGCACGGCGGTGGCCCAGCAGCTCGCGGAGGTGCTGGGCATACCGGTCTCCGACGTCATGCCCAGCATCGGCGACACCGACACGATAGGCTACACCTCCAACACGGGCGGCAGCGGCGTCGCCTTCAAGACCGGGTACGCCGCGTACGAGGCGGCCCACGACATCGCCCGGCAGCTCGTCGAGCGCGCCGCGCTGGTCTGGGACGTGCCGGCGGACGAGATCGAGTACACGGACGGCGCTCTGCGGCACAAGTCCGACCCCGAGCTCCGGATGGAGTTCAAGGAGGTCGCCGGGATACTCGGCGAGACGGGAGGCCCCGTGACCGGACGGGCCAACCTGAATCCTACGGGCTCGCTCGGCTCGTACGCGGCGAACATCGTCGACGTCGAGGTCGACCCTGAGACGGGCAAGGTCTCGATCCTGCGCCTCACCGCCTTCCAGGACGCCGGGACGGCCATCCACCCCAGCTACGTGGAGGGACAGATGCAGGGCGGCGCCGCGCAGGGCCTCGGCTGGGCGCTGACCGAGGAGTACTTCATGGGCGACGACGGGCGGCTGCTCAACACCAGCCTCCTCGACTACCGTATGCCCACCAGCCTCGACCTGCCGATGATTGACCCGGTCATCGTCGAGGTGCCCAACCCCGGACACCCCTTCGGCGTGAAGGGGGTGGGCGAGGCCAACATCGTCTCCCCGCTGGCCGCGGTGGCGAACGCCATCCACGACGCCGTCGGGGTGAGGCTCGGCGAGCTTCCGATGTCGCCCGCCACTGTAGTCAAGGCGCTGAGCGAGCAGAGCGCCGACGCGTCGTCGTAGTAGCGGCCCAGTTCCCGAGCCTGTTCACATTTTGGATAGTCGGGATGCGACGGCTTTCCCCACGATACGGGCAGTCATGAGGACTAGGAAACCGGAGCTACGAGACTTCGGGATAACACCGGAAGAATATGTACTCTACCACGGGAAGGGTAACGACCCTGTCTGGCCCTTCAAACTCGCGGCAATTCTCTCGGTACCTGTGTTCGTTGGCTTCGTCGTAACCCAAGACACCGGCTTCGTCGCCACCAAAGAAATCCTATTCTTGGATGACGGATTTTCGGTCGGCGATATATTCCCAGGCGCCATAAATGGTTTGTTCGTTGGATCTCTGATCTTTGGGGCCACATTTGCGGTTGCCTCATTTGTGATAGGGATTCCCGCGACGTTAGCTCACTGGGCCATGGCGCGATTCAAAAGGTCTCGTCTGTTGGCAAGCCCTGTGGCAATTGCTATCAGAACATACGAAGAAGCAGAAGTAGACTACCGGGCGAAGGAGGCAGAAGCGGAGAAGGCACTACGGGAGGCCGAGAGCGCACGCCTGGAGGCCCAACGGGCACGGTGGGAGACCGAGTCGGAACGGCAGGAGGCCGAACGGGCAGAGCGCAGGAAGCTCCGGGAATACTGGATGTCCCTGAGTGGGACCGAATTCGAACGGGAGTTGGGCGCCCTTTACCGAGCGCGGGGTTATCACGTGCGATCGACTCCACGAACAGGAGACGAGGGGATTGACCTTGTCATGGAGAAGGATGGCGAGACCACCGTCGTCCAGTGCAAGAGCCATCAGAAGCCCGCCGGGCCGGCAGTTGCTAGGGAGCTATTTGGTGCCATGGTCGCTGTTGGCGCCGACAATGCGATCCTCGCCTGCACCGGAGGATTCACGCGTGGCGTCAAAGACTTTGTGCGTGGCAAGCCCATCGCCCTTATCTCCGCTTCGACTCTGGCCATGGCGCCTCGAGGTCTCCTCCCTAAGAGAGTCGCGGGAGAGACGATCCGCGCGCCTATCTGTCCGGAGCCAGGATGCGGAAAGCACATGATTATACGGGCAGGGAGGCGCGGGAAATTCTGGGGCTGCCCCCGGTACCCGAGGTGTAGTGGCACAAGACAGGCAACTTGAACGCCGAGGGACAAGTTGCCGACGGGAAGAATAAGATGGCGCGCCTCCCGAGCGGGAGGCGCGCCATCGAATGACTTGCGGAGGCCGGATCGATTACCGGGGGCGAACCTGGTGAGGCCCGCCCCCGGTCACGACCGTGGCCGCGGCGGCTGAGAAACTAACGGGTGCTGGCCCAGTTGGAGTTCATTGCCGCCGCGGCGCCGTTCGTGCGTTGTGTAGCGCCGTTGGTGGCGCCGTTCATGGATAGCAGGGAGTTGACGCGGTCGAACATCGACGCGGCGCGCTCGATCGTCGCGTCGTCGATCTGCGAGCGAAGCTCCAGGTGGTGCTCCAGCAGGTAGGCCGCGGGGCGGTACGTGTCGAAACGCCCGCCGCACAGCTCCTCCCGCGCGAAGAACTTCTGGATGCGCTGCGCGATCCGCGGGTTCGAGTCGCTTATCGCCTTCATCGTCAGGTCGCGCGGCAGCTCGTGGCCGTAGGACCGGTTGACGAGCTGCAGGTAGAACTGCGGGTCGAACAGGTCCTCCACGTCGGCGTCCCTGACCCTGGTGACCTCGACCATCTTGATCGGGCTGTAGCGGTTGATCTTGCCGGCCTTCGCCTCGATGCGCGCCTTGCTCTTGGGCGTCACGTCCATCATGATTGCGACGTTGGCGTAGCTGTCCCCCAGAATCGACAGGTACGTCGGAAGGTTGTCCGACCCGCCCACCGGTATCGTGACCCAGCGCGGGTCCAGGGGGGAGCGGCCCCTGGCGGCCGCCATCTCGCCGAGAACCTGAAGGTATATCTGGTCCGACGGCGAGTTGACGAGCAGGCAGTACGGCGCGAGGAACAGCGACTGCGCCAGCCGGTAGCCCATGGCCACCTGCAGCGGGAACACCGTCTCGGCATCGTGGTCCATGACGTCGTCGGTGACGACCGTGCCGCGGTCGTCCATGTCCTGAACGGTGCGGACGCTGCCGAGCCGGTCCAGGTCGACCATGAACGGCGAATGCGTGGTGTAGACGACCTGGTGCTTCGGAGCGAGGCGCTCGTCCATGAAGCGCAGGAAGTCTCTCTGTGCTCTCGCGTGCAGGTTCAGGCCCGGCTCGTCGAACAGCAGCAACAGGCTGCGGTTCTCGTCCTCCAGCTCCAGGCCCGAGAAGTACGCCACGAACGAGAAGAAGTACACGAACCCCTTGGACCGCTCGTCGAACGGCACGGAGACCCGGTGCCGGTTGTTCCAGATCCGGATGTGGAGAATGGTACCCTCGTTCAGCGGCGGCGGGTCGTTCGGGTTGGCGTTGGAGAGATCGAACTCCACCCGGAGCTGCTGGTTCTGGTGCCAGTATTCGAACACGTCGTCGGTGATGCTGATCGAGGCCGACTCCAGCTCCGCCTTGAGATGCTCGTAGTCCATGTGGCTCTCGAGGTCGTGGAGGTCGGCGCCCACCAGCGATATGAGCGACAGGAACGTGCGGTCGGAGTCGTCGAGCTTGTCCGGGTCCTCGCTGCGCCGGCAGATGTCGGGGATCGAAATGCGGCCCTTCATGGCGCTGTAGTCGTCGAAGTAGACGAACGCGGGCAGCAGGCGCTCGAGGTACTTCTGGACGATCTGGTCCTTGAGACCCGTGTCGAACCGGCTGTCGAGGTCGACCAGCAGGTCGCCGACGACGGGCGGCTTGATGTCGAGCCGCTTCAGCATCGACCGCAGCTCCTCGACCGTGTCGATGCTCAGCGTGCGCTCCCTGATCTCTTCCGGTAGTCCGGCCTTGGCGACCAGGTGCCGCACGAGCGAAGTCTCGTCGACTTCGAAGTCCCACATGCGGGTGTTGTTGTAGTCCTTGCTGACCGTCACGAGAGACGACGGCATGACGCCGCTCCCGTACTCCGCCTCGATCTCCCGGACCTCCTCGTCGTCGAGCCGGAACTGGGCCCGCACGACGATAGCGGGGTCGGTCTTGTGCCGACGCCGGTACTTGACGTACCCCTTGCGCGGGTAGTCCTTGAGGTCGAAGTTGCCGCCGCCGGCCCCCTCGACGGGGTTCAGCTTCTTCAGCGCCGCCAGGAAGGCGGTCTTCCCGGACTCGTTCTTGCCCATCAGGCAGGTGACGTCGTCGATATCGACCCAGCCCGAGTCGTCGATGCTTCGATAGTCGGTTACTCTCGCACGCGTTAGCTTCAAGTCAAACCCTCCTCGGCCGAAAGCGCCGTGACGGAACTGCTGAGGGCCAGACTAAAGGAGCGAGCGAGCGGCGCGCAAGAACGTTTTAGGTTACATCTAATACTTTTCCGAAAATTCGACCAAGGGGTTGTCGCGGCGCCGGCGGGCGCCGCCGAGGGGCGCCGTCAGAACCCTGAGGAGCGCCTCGGGCGCGGCCGAGGGGTCCCGGCGGTGGGGTGGCCTACAGCTCCTGCAGGAACGCCCGCTCGACTTCGTTCAGGGTCGCGAACGCCTCGAACCTGGCCGATATTTCGCCCTGCCGGTCGATCACGAAGGTCCACTCGATGCTCGGCAGCCGCCACTCGCGCACCGCCGTCGAGATCACCGCCAGGCTCAGGTCTCCCTGGATCTCGTCCGGGTTCTCGTAGAAGTCGACGTGGACGAAGTTGGCCTGCCCCTTGTACTTGTCCTTGAGCTGCTGGAGCACCTCGACCTGGGGGCCGCAGACCGCGTTGGTGCAGAAGGCCGGACTGGCGAAGACGACGACCGTAGGCAGGCCGTTCTGCACGGCGTCCGCTATCGTCGTCTGGTAGAGGTCGGCGTCCTGCAGCCCGCCCGTCGCCAGCTCCTTCAGCGACGCCACGTCGGCCTCGGTCTTGCTCACGCTCCTGGGCGCGGGCGCGCCAACGGGAGGAGCCTCGGGCGTGTCCAGGACCTCGAAGAACAGCTTCGCCGTCTGGGCGCCCTGGGACGGGTCTCCGATCGTGATGTCCAGGCCCCACTTGCCCGCGGCGTCCAGGTCCAGGTCCACGGTGTACATGCCGCGATTGCCGTAGGGCCACCGGTGGAACTCGGTCTGGACCGTCTCTTTGAGCTCGCCCTCTCCGCTCCCGTCTGCGAAGTACCGCGAGGCAACCGTCGCCTCCGGCTCGTTCACGAACCCCTCCTCGGAGGTCATCACGAAGCCGACCCGGTTCCGGCCGACGCCGAGGTCGCCGGTGCCGAGGATGGCCCGCAGGCCGTCGGCCGAGATCGGGCCTTCGATCAGCGGCCGACGGTCCGGCCTGATCCGCGGCTCGGGCGCGGCGGCGGCCTGTTCCGGCGTCGCGGCGGCCGCGGGGGGCGCCTCGGGAGGCGTCTCGGGGGCCGGCTCGGCTTCTCCGCACGCCGCCGCTGCCAGGACTACCGCTGCGAATAGCGCCGCGATCAGGGCCGTCGATTTCATTTTCATGCCACCTCGCCTGCTTGTGTCTCGCATGCTACTGGGTGAACGCGCCGAACGTGTAGGCGAACACAGAGAAGTCGGCCGAGTTGGAGCTCAGCTTGAGCCCGTGCCCGCCGTACTCCGGGATGTCGACGACGCGGTACATGCGTGACTCGGTCACCCTCAGGAAGCTGTTGCCCTGATCGTCGAACATGATGTCGACGCCGGCCTCGGACGCCTGCAGGGGGCGGTCGTCGTACGTGACGCGGACCTCGTACGGGTCGGCGTCCTCCAGGCTCAACACGACGTTGACGCTCGTGCCGTAGAAGTTGATAGCGATGTAGTCCTCGTAGTTCTCGGTCGTCCTGGCGTGAGTCAGGTTCTCCAGGCCGTTGTTCCACAGGCCCTGCAGGAATATGAACTGGTTGACGTGGTCGCCGGGGTCCTCGTACTCGATGTCCCGGCTCGCTCCGCTGTAGTACTCCTGGTGCGCGACGTAAGGGGGCTCCTGCTGCTGGAGCGCCTTGGCGTAGTTGCGCTCGACCCCGGCGTAAAGCTCCCTGGTGATGCGCGTGGCGGCGTCGTTGGTGTAGGCCCGGAAGTCGATGCTCCGATCCGGGTCCTCGCCGGTGTCGACGCCCGAAGTGCTGAATCCGGCCTCGTCCAGCAGGGTCCGAATCTGCTCCTCAGTCTCGGCGTACTCACCCTCGCCGAAGTGCGAGTAGCGGATGTACCCGTCCTTGTCGATCAGGTACTTCGCGGGCCAGAAGTGGTTGTCGAACGCGCGCCATGTCCGGAAGTCGTTGTCCTGGGCGACGGCCCACTCGATGCCCTCGACCATCATGGCGTCGATCACGTTCTGCCTGACCTTCTCGAACTCGAACTCCGGCGCGTGTACGCCGATGATGACGAGCCCGCTGTCGGAGTACTTGGCGTGCCACTCCTTGAGGAACGGAAGGGTGCGGAGGCAGTTGATGCAGGTGTAGGTCCAGAAGTCGATGAGCACGACCTTGCCGCGCAGCCCCTCGAGAGTGAGCGGCTCCGAGTTGATCCACGACTCGATTCCGATCAGCTCCGGCGCCCGCTGGCTGTCGGCCGGAGCGAGCGCTCGTGGCCGTGGGCGCGGGCTCCGTCGGCTGCGCGTCGGCCTGCGCCTGCGTCGGCTGCGACGGCCGGGGCCTGGTCCGTCGTGGCCGTTGGGGCGTCGCCCGATTCGGATTCGCCGCAGGATGCGGCGAGCAACGCGACGATCAGGGACGCGGTCAGGATGGTGAGAACAGGAAGTATGCTCTTGCGCAAGATTGGAACCTCCGAGGTGAGATGTGCGCCGGCCGGACGCCGCTAGGCGTCGGGCTCGGCAAGCAGCTGCTGGATCATCTGCTCAGTCTGCTCGTATGCGCCTTCGCCGATGTGCGTGTAGCGAATGACGCCGTTGCGGTCTATCAGGTACTTGGTCGGCCAGTACATGTTGTTGAACACCTGCCAGGTAACGAAGTCGTTGTCCTGGGCGATCGGGTACTCGAGGCCGAACTTCGCGGCGGCCTCGATCACGCCGGCGCGCTCCTTCTCGAACGAGAACTCCGGCGAGTGCATGCCGACGACGACGAGCCCCTGGTCGGCGTACTTGTCGTGCCAGCTCTTGACGTAGGGCAGCGTCCTGATGCAGTTGATGCAGCTATAGGTCCAGAAGTCGACCAGTACCACGTTGCCCTTGAGGCCGTCGAGCGTCAGCGGCTCCGAGTTGATCCACGACGCGATGCCGTCGAACTCCACGTCCGAAGCGGTCGCCACCTTTTTGGCGAAGTCCGGGGCCGACTGCCCGGAGGACTCGGTCTCGTCCTGGCTCTGGTTGGTCTTCGCTTCCTCCGCGGCCTGCTCGGGCTTCGGCTGCCCGGTGTCCGCCTTGGCCTCCGCCGGCTTCTGCTGGCCGTCGGCCGCGGTCTGGGCGGCTGGCGCCTGCGAGTCGCTGGGAGTCGACTGCGCGGCCTGGGCCCCGTCGTCGTCCTCCGGGGCGCCGGCGCACGCGGCGAGCGCCAGCGCGGCCGCGAGTGTGACGGCCAGTGACTTCAGGCTGGTCTTTCCGATGGTCATGCGGGACCCCTTTTCGAACTGTGGTGCCGGCATTTTAGCACCGGCTTATCCATTAGACGCCGAAAGCCGTCCGACCGATTCACCCAATCGTGAAACCGATATCGGCCGGTGGTGCCGCCCGTGGGGGCGGGTTAGACCGGCACTTGGAAGATGGGCGCTAGAGCGCCTCGCCGGCCGTTACGTGCAACTGTTCAGTCTTGGGGGGATTCCTCGAAAGTTCGCCGCATCTCTCCGTCATACCCGCGAAGGTGGGTATCCAGGGGTGGCGTATTCCCCTCACCGAGTCTGAACGCTTACCGTTACGTTGGAGACTCGCCTTGCGCCGCCAGATCGTCTAGCATAGCTGACTCACGAGCTCGAAGCAGTTCGAAAGCAGGCGTCGGGGGTGTTCGGACATGCACGGGTCGCTGATCGCGTACATGGTTACCGTCGTACTGGCGTTCTTGTGGGCGATCTTCCTGATTCTCGCCATACTCGACGGCTCTATGGTCAGGATCGGTATCGCCGTCGCCTTGGTCGTAGCAGCGTACGCCGTCCTGGTGTACAGGCAGAAGAAGCTGAAGGACGAGATGGACGAGCTGGAGCGCCGCAAGTAGTACGCTCGTCGGAAGTCCAAGCCTGCCCCGGATGCTCGCTATGAGGCCGACCGCTTAGTCAGGCGTTCAGCGGGCGGGCGAGAGGCTCACCCGTTCCGCTTCGGGCTTCGTTACGCTCCGGTGTTCTCACCCGGTGTGCCGGGCCCAGTCCCCTTGAGCCTGCGGATCGCCTCGGAGGCCAGCGGCACGCCCGCGGCCGCCATGATCAGCTTGATGGTGTCGCCGACGATGAAGTCGTCCAGGCCCCAGTCGATCACCACGGCCAGCCGGGAACGGTCGACCATCTCCGACTCGGGGATGTAGAAGGCCAGCCAGGGCAGCCCAAACCCGTAGATGGCCACCTCGCCCAGGAGCATCGCTCCGGCGAGCTTCAGGGGATTCCTGCCCCAACCCCGCTCGACGAACCACCCGACGACGAACGCCGCGACGGGATATCCGATCAGGTACCCGACACTCGCGTGGGCGATCGCCCCGTCGGGAGCGAAGACGGGAACGCCCGCTATGCCGGTCGCGAGGTACACGAGCATGCTCGCCCCGCCGCGTTTGCTCCCCAGGACGGCGCCCGTCATGAGCACCGCGAACGTCTGTCCGGTGATCGGCACCGCCGGGTTGAGGTATACGGCGACCTTCGCGGAGAGGCCGGTGAGCGCGGCGAACCCCACGATGAGCACGGCGTCGACGACCGCGTTCGTCAACGCGGTAGTCGAGCGCGGAATCAACTGGTCTACGAGGGCCGCTCCGCTCCGCGGTTGTTGCATGCCTGTATCTCCAGTCGTGCAGTCTCTCGGTTAGCTTCCCGCGGCCGGCCTAGGTCCTCCGGGCGTCGTCTGCCGGGGTGAAGATGGAGCCCTCCGGGACCTCGTAGGACTGGCGCCCGCGAAGGAAGCGGGCGGCCAGCGGCCTGCCCAGAGCGACCCCGAGCGCCACGCCGCCGACGATGGCTATCGGGACCTTAATCAGAAGGTCGCGCCTCGAGAATCGCCGCGGCTCCGTGGACTCTTCACTCATCTGCGTATTCCTCCGCGTCGGGTAGCTGGCCCCGGACGACCGGCTCCGAGGCGCGCCCATAATAGCAATGTCTCCCGCCCTCTACCAGTGCCGCGAGTCGGGGACTCTCCCTCAAATTGCCCACCTAATCCGGACGAACCGCCCGGCGAACGGTCTGCCGTGCTCCAAGATCTGTTCCATGCCCATGCGGACTGGATACGTGCGCAGTATCGTGATGCCAGGCGGGCTCTTCGGAGGTATGGCGGAGGCGGGAGACGTGGTTCGGATGGTTGACTCATAGATTTCGCGGTGACATTATTCTATCTGCTCGCGTCCAGGGCGCCCGAATGATCCTGGAACCCGAAAATCGGATGAGTGCCAACCAGGACACGACCGGAAGCCTACCACACGAACACGGCGCTGAGCGATCCACCCCGGTGTCTGGTCAGGGCAGCCGCGCCTTGCGCCAGTGCCTTTCACTGGACCTCGAAGTCGGCCGGCGGAATCGCCGCATCCGTGGTCTTGCCGGAGTGCGCCCGGATACCGGTCAATGCCTCGCCGTTCCCGCAGTGGGCCACGACTTGGCTGCGGCATTGACCAAACTGGACGACCTTGCCGACGGCGCGGACTTCCTGTTGGGACACAATCTGATAGCCTTCGATTTGCCCCATCTGCAAGCCGCGAATCCCGGTCTGAGGCTATTGCGGTTGCCAGCGGTCGACACACTCAGACTCAATCCTCTGGCTTACCCTCGCAACCCATATCACCACTTGGTAAAGCACTACCAGGACGGACAGCTCAAGCGCGGGCGTATCAACGATCCTGAGCTGGATGCCAGGCTTACGCTCGAGGTCTTCGAAAACCAGTTGAAGGCCTTTTCCAATGCACCTGCCGACCTGTTGACAGCCTGGCACTGGCTGACGACTGCGGACGGTGGCGCGGGTTTCGATAGGGTATTCGCGTCTTTGCGCCGTGCGCGAAGGCCGTCCGACTCGGAGGCCTACGACGCGATTCACACACGTCTGGCTGGTGTCTCGTGCAGGACGCACGCCCGCGAGCTCATGAAGGATGCAGGCTCGCACGGCTGGTCGCTGGCCTACGCCTTGGCGTGGCTGTCGGTGTCCGGAGGGAACTCGGTTATGCCGCCCTGGGTACGCCACCAGTTCCCCGAGGCGGGACAGCTGGTGCGCCGGCTGCGCGACGCCGCGTGCGTCGATCCCTCCTGCGAATGGTGCCGGGAGCGGCACGATGCCCGAAGGGAGCTTGCCCGCTGGTTCCGTTTTCCCGGCTTTCGTCCGGAGCCGACGGACGAAGCCGGGCGGCCCATGCAGCAGTCCGTCGTTGAGGCGGCGATGGCGGGGGAGCACCTGCTGGCAGTCCTGCCCACTGGCGCCGGCAAGTCGATTTGCTACCAGGTGCCGGCCCTGTCCCGCTACGACAAGACCGGCGCACTGACGGTGGTGATCTCGCCCCTGGTCGCCCTCATGGCCGATCAGGTGGCGGGGCTCGAGGCGCGGGGCATCGGCTCCTGCGTCACCATCAACGTCCTTCTGTCCATGCCCGAGCGAGCCGACGCCTTGGACAGGGTGCGGCTGGGAGATGCCGGCATCCTCATCATCTCGCCGGAGCAGCTTCGCAGCGTCTCAGTGCGTCGGGTCCTCGGTCAACGGGAGATCGGCGCATGGGTCCTGGATGAGGCCCACTGCCTCTCGAAGTGGGGGCATGACTTCCGGCCCGACTACCGCTACGTGGGACGCTTCATCCGCGAGAGGGCGGGAGACGACCCGGTGCCGCCGGTTCTCTGTCTGACGGCGACCGCCAAGCCCGACGTTATGGTGGAGATCGTGGACTACTTTCGGACGGCGCTCGAGATCGACCTAAAGGTCTTCGACGGTGGCGCCCAACGTACCAATCTGGACTTTGTGGTGGTGCCAACGAGCAGCGAGGGAAAGTTCGCTCACATCCACCAGATCATAGAGACCGATCTGCCGGCGGACGATCGGAGCGGCGCCATCGTCTACTGCGCAACGCGACGACAGACCAAAGAGGTCTCCGAGTTCCTGGTGGCGAAGGGGCTGCAGGCGGACTACTTCCATGCGGAGCTCTCACCGGAAACCAAAAAGAACGTGCAGCAGAGCTTCATCAGTGGCGAGCTGCGGGTAATCGTAGCCACCAACGCCTTCGGCATGGGTATAGACAAGCCAGACGTGCGTCTGGTGGTTCATGCCGACATCCCTGGTTCTCTGGAGAACTACCTGCAGGAGGCTGGCCGCGCCGGGCGGGATCAGCGGGCAGCGCGCTGCGTACTTCTCTACACGATGGACGACGTCGAGCGCCAGTTCGGCATGTCCGCTCGTTCGCGTCTGACGCGCCGGGAAATCCACGGAGTCCTGAGGGCGCTGCGGAACTTGGACCGGAAGAAGCGCCTGCACGGTGAGGTGGTGGCTACTTCAGGTGAGATCCTCACCGAGGACGAAGATAGGGCATTTGCGAGGGATTCGGTCACCGAGGATAACCGGGTGCGGACCGCGGTGTCATGGCTGGAGGAGGTTGAGCTGCTGACCCGAGAGGAGAACCGCGTGCAGGTGTTCCCATCCTCCCTGCGCGTGAGCTCGAAGGAGCAGGCCAAGGCCAAGCTCGAAAGTGCCCGTATGACGGGTGCCTACCGCGGCAAGCTGCTGGCAATCGCCGAGGCGTTGATCGAGGCAGATGCGGACGAGGGTATCTCCACGGACGAGCTGATGGCCGCTGCGGGTCTGACGTCGGAGGAAGTGAGAGGCGCGCTTTACGACCTGGAGCATTGCGGCATCGCCAGCAACGACACCGTGCTGACCGCTTTCGTACACGCGGGGGTGAGGCGAGGCTCGCAGCAGCGCTTCGCGGAGGCGGCTGCGCTGGAGAAAGCTCTGATCGACCTCCTGCGGGAGACGGACCCGGACATGGGCAAGGGCGATACGTCCCCTCTGCATCTCCGTATCGCCACGCAGCGGCTCAAAGACGAAGGTCACCAGCACGCCCTGCCTGAGCTTCTGCGGCGGATCGTCCGCAGCATCTCCGCCGACGGGCGGGGCGAGGGCGGAGGTGGGGGAAGCCTCGAAGTGCGCGGTCGCGACGGGGAGACCCTGCACGTGACCTTGCAGCGAGAGTGGAAAGCGTTAGACAGACTTGCAGAGCTGCGCCGAGCAGCCGCCCTGCGGCTACTGGACCACCTGCTTGCCAGCCTGCCTCCGGGAAGCCGCGGCACGGACCTGCTGGCCGAGTCGACCCTGGGCAAGCTGCTGTCGGCAGTAAAGTCCGACATGACCCTGAGGAGCGAGGTCAAGGATGAGGCCATGGCCAGACTGATGGACCGCGCCCTGCTGTGGCTGCACGAGCAGGAGATAATCAGGCTGAACAGGGGACTGACGGTGTTCCGCCCGGCCATGACCATTCGCCTGAAGCCGGAAAGGCGCGGCTTCGCTCAGACCGACTTTGTAGACCTGAAGCTCCACTACGACGGACAGATACGACAGATTCACGTGATGGCGGAATACGTGCAGCAGGGCCTTGCGTCCATGGCTAACGCCATCCGCTTGGCCGTGGACTACTTCACACTCCCCGAACAGCACTTCCTGCGGCGCTGGCTACCGGATCGAGACCCGGAAATCTCGCGCCAGACCACGCCGGAATCGTGGCTGGCCATCGTCGAGAGTCTGAGGAATCCCGTCCAGCGCCGAATCGTGGCGGATGACCGCGAGCAGACGAATGTACTCGTGCTCGCCGGACCCGGCTCCGGCAAGACGCGGGTGCTCGTGCATCGTATTGCCTACCTGATACGCGCAAGGCGCGAGAACCCGCGCGGCATCCTGGCCCTCGCCTACAACAGGCACGCCGCCGTCGAAATCCGCCGCCGTCTTGCAGACCTCGTCGGCGACGACGCGCGGGGAGTCATGGTGCTCACCTGCCACGCGCTCGCCATGCGGCTGGTGGGCGCCAGTTTCACGGGGCGCGCGAATCGCCTGGACGACGCCGACTTCCAGCAGATACTCCAACAGGCGGAGACCCTCCTGCGCGGGGACGGACTGCCGCCCGATGAAGCGGACGAGTATCGGACGCGGCTGCTGGCGGGCTTCCGTTGGATTCTGGTGGACGAGTACCAGGACATTGGTCGTGATGAGTACGGACTGATTTCCGCCCTGGCGGGCAGGACCCTGCCCGACGAAGACGATAAGCTCAGCCTATTCGCAGTGGGCGACGACGATCAGAACATCTACTCCTTCAAAGGCTCGTCGGTGGAGTTTATCCGACGTTTCGAAGACGACTACGGAGCCAAGCCCGCCTTCCTGACCGACAACTACCGCTCCACCGGACACATCATAGCGGCAGCCAATGCGGTGGTCGAACCGGCCCGGCAGCGGATGAAGACGGGGCATCCAATCCACGTCAATCGGGCACGCGAGAAGGAGCCGCCGGGCGGTGCGTGGGCTGAACGGGACCCCGTCGCCCGCGGTCGAGTCCAGATACTGCCGGCTGGCGACACCCATATCTCCCAAGCGCAGGCGGTCGTCGCCGAGTTGAAGCGGCTGTCAGGTCTGACTTCCAACTGGGACTGGTCCGCCTGCGCCGTGGTGGCGAGCCAGTGGAGCTACCTGGACCCGGTGCGGAGTTTCTGCCAGCTCGAGGGCATTCCGGTCGAGATGGCGAACGAAGACTTTTCGGGCGTCTGGCATCTCCGGGAGACCCGGGCGCTCGTGAACTGGGTACGCGGACGAGATTCCTACTTGCTGAAGAGCGAGGAGCTGAACGACTGGCTGGTCGGGCAATCCAAAGGCCCCTGGATCGAGCTGCTGCAGGAGGCCATGGTCGAGTACACGTTGGAGACCGGCGGCGCGGAAACAGCGGTGGACCACTTCATCGAATGGCTGGCCGAATGGGCACGGGGCGTGCGCCGCCGCCAGCGAGGGCTGTTGCTGCTGACCGCCCATCGTGCCAAGGGCTTGGAGTTCGACCACGTGGTCGTGCTGGACGGCAGTTGGGACCGAGTTGGCCGGGACGAGGATGCGGATGCGCCGCGCCGCCTCTACTACGTCGCCATGACCCGCGCACGGAAGAGCCTCACTCTCGCACGCCTCCCAGGACAGAATCGGCTCCAGGACGCTTTGCGAGGTAGTCCCTCGGTTTGCCGCCGGGAACCCGTCAGCCTTCCACCGGCGGCGCCAGAGCTTGCCCGCAGATATCGACGGCTCAGCCTGCGCGACGTCTTTCTGAGTTTCGCGGGTTACAGGCAGCCTGACGACCCCGTGCATCGCGCCATTGGTGCGCTCTCGCCCGGTGATCCGTTGCAGGTACGGGCAGGATCGAATCGCTGGAGTCTGCTGGATCGCGATGGGACGGTTGTAGGTCGGCTTGCAGGCGGATTCGAAGGCCCCTCAGGCATGCGATGTATTTCGGCCGAGGTGCTGGCAATCGCCACGTGGAACCGCGAGAGTTCGGAGCCGGAGTACCGAGACGGTCTTCTGTGTGACCGCTGGGAGGTTGTGGTGCCGGAACTGGTATTCGAGCCGGAGTCGTGATCTCGTCGGCAACGTAGCAGGCCCACGTACCGGAATCGCTTACTCTTCAGGCGGCAAGCCGCCGGCTACCAGTGCCGCGAGTCGGGGACGTCGAGCCAGCGTCCTCCCTGGGCGACCGACTGCTGGCTGATCAGCCCCGGCAGCGTCATGTCCATCGCCTGGTGTATGCCGATGACCGGCTTGACGCCGCGCTCGATCGCGTCCACGAAGTCGAGGAACTCCAGCAGGTCGCCTCCCCCGTGACCCGATCTCTTCGCCAGCTCCCCGTGCACCCTCCACGAATCGGGCAGGAACTCCTCCGCGAGCTCATCGAGGTCTCTCCACTCGCGGTGCGCGTCATCGTACGGCCCGGCGCCCGCGTTCGCCGTGTCCCGCGAGCGCAGCCAGACGCGGTTGGGATCGCCGGGCGCGCGGGCGGACTCGTAGCAGCCGTCGGTGCCCTGTAGCTGGTAGTTGGTCAGGGAGTGGGGGCGGTCCGAGAGCATGTCGAGGCGGATCTTGACGAGACCTCCCGACCTCATCTGGCACAGCATCACGGACGACGCCTGGTTCTCGTACGCGTCGCCGCGGGGGTCGACGTGATGTCGGCCGCTGCCGGCGGCGCAGACGCGCTCGACGCGGTCGCCGGGCATCCACTGCAGGATCGGGCCGAGGCTGTGGGTGCCGTAGGTGACGCCGTCGATGCCGGTCTGCCACCTGCGGCGCCAGGTCGTCCTCTCGTTCAGCCCCTTCACCTCGTGCAGGTACTCGCCCTCGGCGTAGTAGGTCTTGCCGAACTCCCCGCGCCGCACCATCTCCTTGACGATCTGGTTCGGCCGGCTGTACGTGTAGTTCTCAGCCATCATGTACGTGGCAGGGCTCTCGCGGCACGCGCGCACCAGCGCCTGGCACTCCTCCAGCGAGACGGCCGCGGTCACCTCGCTCAGCACGTGGACGCCCCGCTCCAGGGCGGCGACCGCCTGCGGGGCGTGAAACTGCATCGGCGTGCCGATCACGACCGCGTCGACGTCCGATCGGTCCAGCATCTCCTCGTAGTCGAGGTACTTCTCCGGCGCGCCGAGAAGGTCCGCGGCCGCGTCGAGCCCCTCGGGGTTCCGGTCGCACACGGCGTGCACCGTCAGGGCGTCGATGGCCTCTATGGCCGTCCTGAAGCTGCCGCCGCGTCCGGCCGCGCCGACGATTCCGACCTTCAACGCTTCCATCGCCCCTCCGATCTTGACGCGGGTCGGCGGGATTATATGCCCGCCTGAAATCGGCGGCAAACGCGTCGTCGGTCGGGCGCGTCGATGCTCTATAATTGGCCCGACTTCCCCCTAATCATGGCAATCCTCTAATCACACAAATCACAGTTCAGACGTTCTAGCTTTCCGATCAGGAGACCGAGATGGACGACGCCGACCGCCTGCTGCCGACGACCGTCGTGGGCAGCCATGCCACCCCGAGCTGGCTGTGGACCGCTCTCGGCGAGATCGACAAAGGCGAGTACGGCCAGACCGACATACGAGAGACGTTCGACGAACGCCGTCAACATGGCGATACTGGACCAGGAGCGCGCCGGGGTCGACATCATCACCGACGGCGAGATGCGCCGCTGGTACTTCGTCCAGAGCTTCTACCGGCGCATGTCCGGGATCGAGCAGGAGCCCCCGCTGCGCAAGGTCGGCCTGTACGGCTACGACAGCCCGCCGCGCTATCGCACCACCGGCAAGGTCACGGTGCCCGACGGGCTCGGCATCGTGAGCGAGTACGAGTACACCAAGGCGCACACGGACCGGCCGATCAAGGTTACGTGCCCGGGGCCGCTTACCCTGACTATGCACATACGCCCGCGGGAGGGCTACGGCAGCCGACTGGAGCTCGCCTGGGAGTTCGCGGCCCTCATCAACGCGGAGCTCAAGGCGCTCGTCGAAGCGGGCGCCGACTACATCCAGCTCGACGAGCCGTCCTTCGCCATCATCCCCGGCGAGCTCGAGGAGTGGGTCTCGCTGTACAACGCGTCGGTCGAGGGGGTGGACGCCAAGCTCGCGCTGCACGTCTGCTTCGGCAACCTCGGCAGCCGGCCACGCGGCAAGCGCAGCTACCGGTGGATGTTCCCGGCCCTCCTCGACGCCAACGCCGACCAGCTCGTGTTCGAGTACGCCAACCGCGAGATGACCGAGACCGGCCTCTGGAAGGAGTTCGGCGTAGACCGGGAGCTGGGCGCCGGCGTGATCGACATCAAGTCGTTCTACGTCGAGACCCCCGAGGACGTGGCCGAGCGCATCCGCGTCTTCCTCGACCAGGCGCCGCCGGAACGGCTCTACGTCAGCCCCGACTGCGGGTTCTTCCAGTTGCCCCGGTGGCTGTCGTACCTGAAGCTGGAGGCGATGGTGGCCGGCACGCGAATCGTGCGCGCCGAGCTGACCGGGTAGCCGCCGGAGCAAGTGAGCCGTATGCTAGAGGTGACAGACAGCGCGCGGGAGGAGCTGAAACGCATCGTCGACATCCAGGACATGGAGGAGGGCCAGTTCCTGAGGCTGGCCACGCCGCCGGTCTGGATCGGCGAGGGCGACTTCGGCGTCGTGATCGACAAGCCCGGCGACGACGACGTGGTCGTCGACTATTCGGGCGAGACGGTGCTGCTGGTGGACCCGGGCCTCGCCGAGCACCTGTCCAAGGCGGTCATGGACTTCAAAGACGCCCGCTTCTCGCTGGACGTCTACTAGAGGGACGGGGGAGTACCCTCTCCCTCGACGGGAGAGGGCTGGGGTGAGGGTGACAGTTGCGACCCATGACCACCTCGACGGCCGGACAGACGCTGAGCGGGTTCATGGAGTCGGCGTGGGCCGGCGACGACTCGCTGGCCGGGCTCGACTCCGTCGTCGCCGCGATCGCCCTCGGAGCGCGGCAGGTGCATGAGCAGGTGCAGGCGGCGGCCATCAGCGGCGCGCTGGGCGCCACCGGCGAGACGAACGTCCACGGCGAGATGGTCCAGGTCCTGGACGAAGCCGGGTCCGACATCTTCGTGGAGGAGCTCCGGGAGAGCGGAAGCGTCGCGGCCATCGGGTGCGAGGAGATCGAGGGCGTCGAGACGGTCGGCGACGGCGAGTCGCAGCTCTACGTGGTGCAGATGGACCCGGTGGACGGCTCGTCCAACATAGACGTCGCGGTCACCATAGGCTCGATCTTCGGCATATGGCGGCGCCAGCCGGGAGACGCCGTGACCGAGGCGCTGCTGCTGCGCCCGGGGAGCGAGCAGGTGGCGGCGGCCTACGTCGTGTACGGGTCGAGCACTGTCATGGTCGTGGCGACTCCGGGGGCAGGTCACCGGCTTCACCCTGGACGGCGCGTCCGGAGAATTCGTCCTGACACACCCCGGCATCCGCGTCCCGGAGAAGTGGCGAGTATTACAGCACGAACGAGGGCAACTTCGGGAAGCTCGACGAGCCGACCCAGCGGGCCGTGTCGCAGCTCCGCGGCGGCCATTCGCTCAGGTACGTCGGCTCCCTGGTCGCCGACTTCCACCGCAACCTGCTGAAGGGCGGCGTATTTCTCTACCCGGGCGACGTCAAGAGCCCGGAGGGGAAGCTGCGGCTGATGTACGAGGCGAACCCGCTGGGGTACGTGGTCGAGCAGGCCGGCGGCGCGGCCTACTCCTCGAGCGAGCGCATCCTGGACATCGAGCCGAAGGCCCGGCACCAGCGAACGCCGCTGATACTCGGCAACAGGCGCGAAGTGGAAGAGACGGTGTCGATCATCACGGGCGCCGAGACCGGCTGACGATCAGCCGATCGGCACCCGCCAAGGAGGACAGCGTGGACATCCAGAAGCTCAACGAGACGGCGCGGGCCATGGTCGCCCCCGGCAAGGGCATCCTTGCGGCGGACGAGAGCTCGGGCACGATCAAGAGGCGGTTCGACTCCATCGGCGTCGAGTCGACCGAGCGCAACCGGCGCGACTACCGCGAGATGCTGTTCACGACGGCCGGCGCCAACGAGTACATCAGCGGGATAATCCTGTACGACGAGACGCTGCGCCAGGACGGCGCCGACGGCACGCCCCTGGTCGACGTAATACAGGGCCAGGGGATGATCGCCGGCATCAAGGTTGACAAGAGCGGCCACCCGCTGGCCGGCGCCCCCGGCGAGCAGGTGACCGAGGGCCTCGACGGCCTGCGCGACCGCTTGGAGGAGTACGGCGCCCTCGGCGCGCGGTTCACCAAGTGGCGCGGCATATACGCCATCGGCGACGGGATGCCCAGCCGCTACTGCAACGAGGCGAACGCCCACGCGCTCGCCCGCTTCGCCGCGTTGAGTCAGGAAGCGGGCTTGGTGCCGATGGTCGAGCCCGAGGTGCTGATGGACGGCGACCACGATATCGACGCCTGCTTCGACGCGACCGAGGCGGCGCTGCGCGAGATGTACTACCAGCTCGGGACGCACCGGGTCGTCCTCGAGGGGACGATACTCAAGACGAACATGGTGCTCTCAGGGAAGGACGCGGCCGTCCGGGCTGCCCCCCCTGAGGTCGCGGAAAAGACGCTGGCCTGCCTCGAGCGGTCCGTGCCGGCGGCGGTCCCCGGCATCGCCTTCCTGTCGGGCGGGCAGGGCGACGAGGAGTCGACGGTGAACCTCGACGCCATCAACCGGCTCGCCAACGATGAGGGAGCCCCGTGGGAGCTGACTTTCTCGTACGGGCGCGGGCTGCAGGCCGCCCCGCTCAAGGCGTGGGGCGGCGACATGGCGAACAGGGAGATCGTGCAGCAGGAGTACCTCCGCCGCGCCTCCATGACCGCATACGCCCGCCAGGGCGCCTACGAACCCGACTAGAACCCCGACGCATGGCTGATGGAGATTCGCCGATATCTCGCGACGGACCATGACGCCGTCTGGGAGCTCCACAACGTCGCGCTGCTCCAAGTCGATGCCCATGCGGGAAACGGCCCCTGGGACGACGATCTCCACCGTGTCGAGGCCGAGTACATTGCCACGGGAGGGGAGTTTTACGTAGGGACGGCCAACGGTCGTATCGTCGCCATGGGCGCCCTCCTCAGACAGTCCGACGACCGGGCCGAGATACGACGCATGAGAGTGCATCCGCACGTCCAACGGAAGGGCCTCGGGAAGCAGATGCTGTCGGCGCTCGAACAGCGCGCAGCCGAGTTGGGTTTCCGGACCTTGACCTTGGAGACGACAGTTCAGCAGATAGCAGCGATCCAGCTGTACACACGAAGTGGGTACGACGAGGTCGGCAGGAGCAGGAAGGCAGGGTTCGAAGTCTTGGGCTTCGAAAAGAAGATCGGCTGAGTCTCGCCAGGGAGTAGATGGGCAATCAGCGCGTTACGCAGCGCTCAGGTCGGATTGCCCAACGCAACTCTATCTCAGAACGTATTCTGTCGATGATGAGGTCGATGCCGAGGGTCCCGTCAACAATGAGATCGGACCCCGCCCGCATCCGCTTTTGGAAATGCTCGTATATTGGCCTGGCCCGAGCCTCATATCCGGATAGCTCGCCCTTCACGTGCTGAAGAGCTTCGTCGGCTGTAGATCGGGCCGCCGGCCCGATGCCTCGCAGGACCCGCCGCGCCATCGCAACGTCGAGGGGCGTGTGGATGAATACCATCAGGTCGATGAAACGTCCCGAGTCTGAGTGCGCTCGACCCATCGGAGCGTCAGCAACCACGTAGGTTGCTGGCCCGACGGTCCTGCCCTCGATCGGATAGCAGATACTCTGTCCGGCCTTCAACGCCTGTAGGTGACGACTGAAGACGGGGGTTTGGTATGCATCGTAGTCCGCCCCGTCCGCGGACCAACGTTGGAGGTCGCCAGGATGCACGTTGGTGTCGTCGTAGTCGTCGAAGTGAAGGGCTACGGCGTCGCCAAGGACCTTCGCAAGGCGCCGGGCGACCTCAGTCTTCCCGCCCCCGCTGACCGCGCTGACGCCGATGACCGTAACCCGGTCCATCCTACATGCCGGGGTGGTGCTGTTCGCCTCTGTGCAGGGCCGCTTCGATGGCCCTGACCAGCTCACGCGCGGACTCGGCTGAGAGCTCGACCGCGACCCTGGCGCCGGGGCCCTGCGCCTCGTTGACGAAGTCGATGTTGAGGGCGTGATCGTAGGGCGCGTGAGTCGGATGGTCGAAGGCCACGTTCGCGCCGTCCAACCTGAACCAGCCCCGGGCGCCCTTGCCGCTGCCGGCCATCTCCGCCTTCTCGACGATCATCGTGCACATGCCGCGTCTCCTTCTTACCGCCGTCCGGGCCTTCTATGCGCCGAGGTGCTTCGCGAAAAAGTCGAAGACTTTGGCCCAGCCGTCGACGGCCTGCTCCTGGCGGTACATCGGCCTGTGGTAGTAGAAGAAGCCGTGCCCGGCGCCCTCGTACATGTGGAACTCGAAGTCCTTGTCGTGGGCACGAAGCTCCCGCTCGTGGGCCACGACCTGCTCCGGCGACGGGCTGTCGTCGTCCTCGCCGAACAGGCCGAGCAGCGGGCACGACAGGTCCTGCGTGTAGTCGATCGGCGCCACCGGCTGCTTCTCGGTTAGCTGCTCCGCTGACATGACCACGTTGCCGCCCCACAGGTCTACCACGGCGTCGAAGCCGTCCAGCCGGCAGGCGGACAGGAAGGCGTGTCTGCCCCCGGAGCAGCTCCCGATTACGCCGACCTTGCCGGTGCAGTAGACGGCGGAGCGCAGGAAGCCCATCGCCGCGGCCACGTCGCCGACGACCTGGTCGTCCGCCACGCTGCCTGCGGCGCGGACTCTTGCGCCGACGTCGTCCGGGTCGCCGTGGCCCTCGCGGTGGTAGAGGTTGGGGCTGATCGCCGCGTAGCCATGGTGGGCGAACCGGCGCGCCGCCTCGCGGTACCACTCGTCCCAGCCGGGCAGGTGGTGTATCAGCACGACGGCGGGGAAGGGGCCGGCCCCGATCGGCCTCGCGAGGTAGGCGTAGACCGGGTCGCCTCCGTGGCCGTTCAGCGTGACCGTCTCCGCCACCATGCCCTCGTACATGTCAGTCGTATACATCGGCTCCTCCTTTGGCCTCTCGCCCGTCTCGGGTCACCTCAGCGGGACGCGAAGAAACTGTCGTCCTGAGCAACGCGAAGGACCTGGGGCGGGGGCGGCTCGACCTTTGCGGCGTGTCGACCCCACCCCAGACCCCCCACTTCGTTCGGGGCGACAATTCGCGCCGGGGCACGTCGCCGTGCGACGGCCGCCGTCTAGCGGAACTGGAACGAGTAGAGCTTCGCGTTCTTCACGTAGAACCGGACCTTGACCGGCTGGCCCGCGAGTCGGCTGACATCCGGGCTGCCGTTCCAGGTAACGACCTGGTCGAGCCCGGACTCGAGGATGGGGTCCGAGTCGTCGAAGGTGAACCCCTCGATCTTGTGGTGGTTGAACGTCAACAGCTCCACCTTGATCTCGCCTATGCCCGGGCCCGCGGCGATGGGCGCCCGCGTCGAGTTCAGGTGCAGCCGCGAGCCGCTGAACGAGAAGGAGCGCGTCACGAGCTGGCCGAACGACTCCGGGCCCTTGGAGATGTCGACCAGGTGCTCCCGGTTGCGCATCTGCGAAAGCTGCTCGTCGGTCGCCGTGTGCGGCACCCAGCCCTTGCCCCCGTCCACTGATACGAAGCCGTCCAGCCGCGACACCGCGAGGCCGATGCCCTCGCCGCCGTCGTCGCCCAGGTCGCGCATCTGCTCGGGCGACCGGCGGTTCGTTCCTATGTAGTAGAAGAACATCTTGTCGCCGTGGACGATCGCGTCGCCGACGTAGACGCTGCCGAAGTCGAAGTCGACCTGCCTGCCGCCGCGGAATATGAACGGCTCGCGGAAGTTGCGCTCCCAGTGGAATCCGTCCCGGCTGACGATGATCTCGGGGTGGTGCGTCAGGTTCGTCGTGCGGAAGATCCAGAGCACTCCCACGTAGAGGCCCTCGTACGGGAGCACCACGAGGCGGTAGAACTCCGTGTCCGGGAAGTCGAGCTCGTCCGGGATCAGGATCGTCTCGGCCTCGGTCCAGTCGATCATGTTGGGGCTCTCGGCGCGGCCGATGATCCGCTTGCCAAAGGGCGCCCGCATGTGGTGGCTGCACTCGACGTAGGCCGCGTACGTCTCCCGGATCGGGTCCCAGCCCATGACCTGCGTCGGGCCCCAGCGCCCGATCACCGGCGTCGTGTCCATCACCGGGTTGCCTTCGTAGGGCGTCCAGTCGAAGCCGTCCGGCGAGTAGTGCAGGAAGGCCCGCATCGGCGCCATCGTGTCCTTCGTCCAGTCCAGGTGCTTGTACCGCTTCGCCGGGTCGGTCTCGACCGGGTCCTTGAACTGCGGCACGCGGTAATCGTCGCCGTCGCCGGGCACGATGTTGTTGCGCTTCGAGCCCTGGAACTCCACCAGGCCGACGTCCGGGCGCTCCCAGTTGATCCCGTCCTCGGACGTGGCCAGACAGGTGAGCGCGGGCTCGTCCTCGCCCAGGATTACGATGCCCGTCTGGCCGCCGGGCGTCAGGTTCGGGTCGACCCTCAGGTCGCGGGTGGCGTACCACATCCTGAACAGCCCCTCGTCCTCCTCGTAGATGACCCGCAGCGGGCGCGTGTTGTTGCCCTCCCACGGCATCTCGGACGTGAGGACCGGGTTCTTGTCGGCCTTCACGGCGGGGTTCAGCACCTGCCGCAGGTTGGTCATGCTCTCGATGAGATAGTCGTCGAGGAAGAGCTGCTTGGTGGATCCGATGTCGATCAGTGCCATGAGAAACTCCGCGGGTCGGATTTTGGGCCGTCAGGGTACCACCGCCGCCCCGCCCGCGCCAGCCGGCGGGTTGCTTCATAATAAATGTTACCGAAGGGGGTATCGTTTGCTTCAAAAGTATTGTTACCGGGGGTGGCATGAGGAGAAGCAGCGTGGAAGAGTATGCAGAATTGATGCGAGGGCGTTACAGAGGAGCGAGTCGAACGGAGAAGAGCCGGCTGTTGGACGAGTTCACTGAGGTGACCGGATACCACAGGAAGTCGGCGATCAGGCTGTTGGGGTGCGAGAGTCGGCCGGAGGGTGCGAAGAAGAAACTCGGTCGCCCGCGGAGCTATGACGATGTGGTGGTTTCGGCGCTGCACCAGGTGTGGACGGTTGCAGACCGGATCTGCGGCAAGCGCCTTGCGCCCTTCATGCGCGAGCTGGTGGGCAGGCTGCAGGCGTGGGAGGAGTTGCAGGTTACGCCGGAGGTGGCCGAGCAGTTGAGCGGGATGAGCGCATCGTCCATAGACCGGCTGATGAAGCCTTACCGTGACAGAGGGCTCAGGGGGCCGTTGAGCACGACCAAGCCCGGCAGTCTGCTGAAGAGCTCGATACCGATCAGGACCTTCGCTGAGTGGAACGAGGACCGGCCCGGATTCATCGAGGTCGACCTGGTGGCCCACTGCGGCGAGAGCACCGAAGGGTTCTACCTCACCACGCTCACCGGAGTGGACATAGCCACGGGCTGGGTCGAGTGCCAGGCGGTGTGGGGTAAGGGTCAGGACCGAGTCGGTGGAGCCGTCCACAAGATGTCCAAGGCGTTGCCGTTCGAGTTGCTGGGACTCGACTCGGACAACGGCGGCGAGTTCATCAACCACCACCTGTATACCTACTGTCAGCGCAACGAGATAACCTTCACCCGCTCGCGTCCGTACAAGAAGAACGACAACGCCCACGTCGAGCAGAAGAACTGGACGGTGGTACGACGGCTGGTGGGCTACGACCGGTACTCGACCCGGGCCGCCCTGGCCCAGCTTGAGAAGGTCCACAGGCTGTCTAACCAGTACATGAACTTCCTTCAGCCGGTCATGAAGCTCCAGCACAAGAGCCGCAACGGAGCGAAGGTGCGCAAGGTCTACGACACGGCCAGGACGCCCTACGAGCGGCTCCGCGAGTGGGACGGGCTGACTGCCGAGCAGCGTCAGGCCCTCGACACAACCTATCGGGCCATCAATCCTGTTCGCCTCAAGGCGCGGCTCGACGCCGCCCTTGAGGCCCTGTGGGACACCGCGGATCGGCGTCAGAACCACGAGTCTTCGGTAACACCGACTTTTGAGGCAACGTATGCCCCTCGGTAACAGTTACTTTTGACGCAACACGGTAACCCGGTCATGTCTCGGAAGCGTCGATTATATGCACTCTGGCTCAGCAGCCTCGGGAAATAGCTGAGCCAGTACTCCGAGGCGTGACGAATAAAGGCCCGTTCAGATGTCCCAGACCACTGGGCGCAGATGGCAAGGGTCAGCACCTCGCTGTCGGACAGCCGCGGACGTCTACCCGGGCGCCGGGGCTTGAGGTGGAGGTAGTGCTTGTTATAGAGGTCGTCCACGATCGTATACAATGCCGTCAGGAAAGTGTCGAGGTCTAAGGTCATGGCCAGCCCTCCTTTGGTCGGGATAAGGCTAGCTTATACCATTCATCGATACTTTCCTAAACTTTTCCTGTCCCATTGCTAATTTGCATCACGCGTCTCAGGGGAGGCGCGCCGCAGGCTCGGGGACGGTCCGCTCTCGGACCGCCAGCGTGCAGGCCGCTCCCACGGCCGCCAGCACCGCCATCACCATGAAGGCCCGGTCGTAGCTCCCCCACCAATCGAAGACCGCGGCGCCGAACACCGCTCCCAGCCCGCCGGCGATCTGGTGGACCATCGACAGCAGCCCGGCGATGAGGCCGAGACGCTCCGCGCCGAACGTGTTGCGGGCGAACACCACGGTGAGCGGCGCGGTGATCATGAACGTGAACCCGTAGGCCAGCGCGAAGAGCAGCACGCCCGGCGTCTGCTGAAAGTAGAGCACCGCACCGAAGACCGCGATCCTGACGGCGAAGCACAGCACCGTCGGCCGCGAGGCGCCGTAGGCGTCCGACATCAGGCCCGAGACGATGACGCCCGCCAGGCCCAGGATGCCCATCAGCGCCAGTATGTTGCCGCTCAGCGTCGCCCCAACGCCGACGTCGTCCGCGAACGCGACCACGTGCGTGACTACGAAGAAGTCCTGGAAGCCGCATACGACGTAGACCGCCATCAGAAGAAGCAGGTCCCGCGACCCTAGCAGGGCGCGAAGGTCCGGGCGCGGCGGCTGCCCAGGCGCCGCGGGGCTGTCGTCCCCTTCGCTCGTCGCGTCGCCCGCGGACGGGGCGCGCACCGCGAGCAGCACCGTGGGCAGCACGACGACGAGGCTGGCGGCGCCGAGCACGGCGAAGGCGTTGCGCCACCCCAGCGTCTCTATGGTCGACGCCAGTGCCGCGATGATCACGAGCTGTCCCACCGCGTTGCCCGATGTCGCGATGCTGACAGCGGCGCCCGTGCGCTCGCGGAACCAGCGGCTGACCATCACGCCGACGGTGGGATTCGAGGCGCCGGCGTTCCCCAGCCCGTTGACGACCCCGTACAGCGCGAAGGCGTGCCAGGGCGCGGCGACGTTCCTCATCAGGCCGAGGCCGACGCCGCCGGCCGCCACGCCCGCGGCCAGTATGCCCCTCAGGCTGTACCGGTCGGCGAGACGCCCGGCGACCGGCATCGCAAGCGCCGAGACGAGCATGAAGCAGGTGACCAGGAGCGAGACGGTCGTGCGGCTCCACTCCAGGTCGTCGACCATCGGCTTGAGCATCAGGCCGAACGCGAACCGGGACCCGCCTCCGAAGAAGTGGATCACGAACCCGGTCGCGACAATCACCCAGCCGTACTTGATCACCCGCACCGTCCCCGCTCGGAGGCTGCGCGCCGGTTGACCGCCCTGAGGGCCGGGCGCCGTACTTCTACAGGCTCCTCGGCGTCAGGCCTGTCCGGAGGCGCTCGCGGCTCGGCGGCCGCGTCCAAGCAGCCTGCCGAAGTCGCCGGCCTCCCAGGCGACCAGCACGGACGAGGCGATTCCTATGGAGCTGTACGTTCCCACGATTACTCCGATGAGCAGCACCCACAGGAACTCCCTGATCGTGGGGCCGCCGAACAGCAGCAGCGCCAGCAGCGTGAACATCAGCGTCAGGCTCGTGTTGAGCGACCGTCCGATGCTCTCGGAGATGCTGACGTTTACGTTGTCCTTGAGCGTCCGCGTGGGGTAGTTGATGGCGTTCTCGCGGAGCCTGTCGAAGATGACGATCGTATCGTTGACGCTGTATCCGTACACCAGCAGGAAGGCGATGAAGAACATCGTATTGACTTCGACGTCGAACAGCACGCCTAGCATGGCGAAGATACCGACCACGATGAGGGTGTCGTGGAGCAGCGCCACGAGCGCCGCGGCGCCGAACCGCATGGGGTTGGGCACACTGCGGAACGCCCACCACAGGAAGAAGAATATCCCCACCGCGGCCGCCAGCACCGCCCAGAGCGCGTTGACCAGTATCTCCCTGGCGAACGCCGCCGACACCAGGTCGAACGACAGAAGCTCGACCTCCGCGCCGGCGGTCAGGACCGCCAGCGCATCGACCACCTCGTTCTTCTGCTCTTCCTGGAGCTCCCTGGTCTGGACGAAGAAGGTCGTGTCGGAGTCCTGGTCCCTCTGCACCTTCGCGTCCGGGTGTCCGTTGTCCTGCAGGACGGTCCGGATATCGACCTCGTCCACCGCGCTCGCGAACCTGACGGCGAGCGAGGACCCGCCGGTAAAGTCGATGCCCTGCTTCAGCCCGGGCGCGATAGCCAGGAATACCAGACCCGGCACCAACACGAGGGCCGATATGAGGAAGAACCAGTGCCGCCTGCCTACGAAGTCCACTTGCCCGCCTTCCTAGCTCGCTTCGGCCGTCCGCCGCTGCGGCAGCTCGGAGCCACCCGATGGTATGAACCACGATGTCTTGCGATTGAGCCGCGTCGCCGTCAACACCCTGAGCAGCGTGCGGCTGACCGTGATAGCCGAGAACATGCTGACTCCTACGCCGATGGCGAGTGTGATGGCGAACACCTGCACGATGCTGGCGCCGAGAGTGTCGGCGAACCAGAACAGGATGGCGCAGGTGATCAGCGTCGACACGTTGCCGTCGCGGATGGCCGTCCACGCGCGGTTGAACCCGATGTTGACCGCCGACAGCAGCGTCCGTCCCGCCCTGAGCTCCTCCTTCATGCGCTCGAATATGAGGATGTTCGCGTCGACGGCCATGCCGACGGAGAGGACCGCCGCCGCCACGCCCGACAGCGTCATCGATATGGCGAGCGCCTTGACGATCGCCAGGAACAGCACGGCGTAGGTCACGAGGGCGACTGCCGCCACGACTCCCGCCATGCGGTAGTAGAGCACCATGAACAGGAGCACCAGCCCCAGGCCGACCAGGCCGGCGACCAGGCTCTTGGCGAGCGACTCGTCTCCGAGGGTCGCGCCCACCGTCCGCTCCTGGATCAGCGTAATGGGGATGGGCAGTCGGCCCGACTCGAGCAGCAGCGACAGGTCCGTCACCCGCTCGAAGGTGAAGAGGGGGCTCTCGATGAACGCCGCCCCGCCCGTGATCGGACGCCTGGCGCCCGACGAGAACAGCTCCCGGTCGTCGAGGAAGATGGCAACCTGGTTGCCCGTGCCGGCCACCCGTGTGGTCAGCTCTCCGAACTTCCGGGTGCCTTCCGCGTTGAACTCGATGTTGACGATCGGCAGCCCCGACGTTTGGTGTTGGCCCGCGTAGGCGCGGGACATGTCGTCTCCGGTGAGTCCCACGTCCTCGTCCACCTTGCCCGTCACCTCGGCGAGCCGCACGTCCGGCGTCTCTCCCAACACGTCGACGGCATCGTCCAGGTCGGCGACCCTGCCTATCAGGCTGACCGTGAAGCTGTCGGTGTCGTCCACCCTGACGACGTTCGGGACGTCGGACAGGACAACGGCCTGGCCCGGACCGATCATCACCAGGGGCGAGTGCGCTATCCGGATCTCGGTCGACGTACCCGCGGTGAAGGTCATGGCGAGGAAGTTCGGGTACTTGTCGCCCGTGCCTGGCACCAGGTTGCCGTCTTCGTCGGCCTGCTCGGTGCCCGGGACCTCCTCGAGGCTCGACGACAGCCGCTCCACGAACTTCTCGAATGCCTGCGCGCCCTGCGGCGTGAGGTCGATCCTGATCGCCGGAACGAGCGGCGTAGACGTGGCGGACTCGTCGAGAGTCTCCGGCGTAGTCGTCGCCGCGTCCGCGTCGTCCGGCGTGGACGTTGCGTTGGACTCGCCATCCGCAGGAGTCGTGGTGGCGGTCGAGGTTGCGGCCTCCTGGCCACCGTCGTCCGAAGGGGTCGTCGTGGCGGTCGAGGTTGGCGCAACGATGCTGCCGCTCTCGTCGAGGTTCACGATCGAGGCTCCGAGGATGTCTTCCTCGGAAAGGCCCGGTACCTGATTGGATATGTCGAACGTCCGGTAGTAGTAGACGAGCTGTGCCGTCTCGCCGATGATCTCCTTCGCCCTGGCCAGGTCCTTGATACCCGGAAGCTGTACCAGCAGCCGGTCGTCGCCCAGGATCTGGATCGTCGGCTCGCCGAACCCGGACGCGGCGGCGCGGCGCTCGATGGAGCGTTTCAGCGCCTTCATCTGGTCGCCCGTCGGCTGTATCGACTCTCCCGTATCTGCGTCCGTGAGGCTGGCCTGGTAGCGCAGCTCACTGCCGCCGCGGAGGTCGAGCCCCAACTCGATCCCCAACAGGGAGTTCTCGGCGCCCCTTTCGAACCCCGCGACGCTGATCGTCCTGAAGCCAAGCAGCAGCACGCCCACTATCAGGAGGACCGCGATCAGTATCAGGGTGGTGCCGTATCTACGCACCTGCGGCTCCCGTCTTCAGCTTTTCCCGGACCAGCTCCAACGCATCCTCCTTCGATCCAACCTCGCCCGCGGCCTGCGCCTCCCGGACCGTCTCGAGCATCGCGCCTACCGCCGGCCCCGGCTCGAGCGAGAAAACATCCATGATATCGTGGCCGTCGATCAGCGGCCGCGGCGGGGCCGGCCGGTCGGGGGCCACGCCCGCCTTGAGGATGTGGGCCGCCGTCCGGCAGCGGTCTGCCCACTCCTCCTCGCCGAGCATGGGCCCGCGCGCCGCCGCGTAGTCGGCGAGGTTCAGGTACACGGTGTCTACAGCCACGTCTCCCACGTCTCTATAGTACCTGTAGACGGCCCTGGCCGACGGCAGATCGTCCCCCTGGGCCATCTGGCCGGGCCGCAGGTGGTGCCACACCATCCGGCCGACCATGTCGACGCCACGGCGGCTGAGGCGCAGCCTGTTCAGCGCCGCCCTGGCGATCTCCGCTCCCTCGGTATGGTGGCCGATGAAGCGGATCCGGCCCGACGGCTCGACGGTCTTCGTTGCCGGCTTGCCAATGTCGTGCATCAGCCCCGCGAGCTTCAGCATGGTGGCGCGCGTGTGGCCGTCCGCGGCATGCTCCGCGAAGTAGTCGTCCATGCCCTCGAATCGGGGCGTACGGCCCGCGACGAACCCCTCCGACCCGGCCTTGGGCGCGAGCAGCGCCTCGACCTGCCCCGGCGTCTCCATCGCGTGGCCGAACACGTCCCAGTAGTGCTCCTTCGGCTGAATGACGTCCCTGGAATCGTCCTGCTCCGGGAGCGCCGCCGACAGCAGCCCCAGGTCGTCGAGCCTCCGCAGCGAGTCCGTCGCACCGGGCTCGGCCAGGATGCTCAGCAGCTCGTCCCGAATGCGCTCTCCGGACACGAGGCCGACCATGCCGGCCTGTCCGCGGACGAGCGCCTCGGTATCGGGAGAGATCGTGAAGCCGAGCTGCGTCTCCAGCCGCGCGGCCCTCATCAGCCGGCCCGGATCGTCGACAAACGCGGTCGGCGACACCATCCTGATCTCGCGGGCCCCCAAGTCTCTCAGGCCGCCGTGGGGATCTATCAGCGAGGCCGCCGGCCCGTCCGCCAGCTCGGAGACCGAGACCGCCATTGCGTCCACCGTGAAGTCTCGCCGCGCCAGGTCCGCCCGGATGTCGTCGATTCCCACCAGATCGATCGCGGCGCCCGGGCGCACCACCCTGTGGATGGCGCGCTCGATGTCCAGCGGGAAGGCGCTGCCGCCAAGGAAGGACGCCAGATCGGAGGCGACTTCGGCGGCGTCGGCCTTTACCGCGACGTCGAGGTCGCGGACTTCCCGGTCGAGCAGCATGTCCCGGACGGCCCCGCCGACGAGATAGGCCTCGATACCCAGTACCGAGAGAAAGCTGGCCAGCGAAGTCAGCATCTCGGGAGAGCGGCCGACGGCCAGCTCCGGAGGGCGTTCGACGTCGCCTGTGGGGGTCATTGTCGGTGTTGGGAGCGTCAAGCTACCGCGGCTTCGACAGGAAGCCGCTCGACCTGTTGTCGGTCCTCGACGAGCTCCTGGTGGCTCTTCAGATGGTCCATGTACATAATACCGTTCAGATGATCTATCTCGTGCTCGAGGGCCTGGGCGAGCAGGCCGTCCGCGTGGAGCCGCACGATCCGGAGCTCCCCGTCGAGACCGGCGGCCCTGACCCAGATCGACCTGGTGATGACCGCCGAGTATCCGGGAACGCTCAGGCATCCCTCCACGACGTCCCTGTAGCCGTGCCGGTAGACGATCCGAGGGTTCACGTATGCCCTCGGCCCGGTCTCGTCCGGCATCTGTATCACGATGACTCGTCTAAGCACTCCAACCTGGTTGGCGGCGAGTCCCACGCCGCACGCCGCGCGTACCGTATCAACCATGTCGTCGATCAGCCGCCGCGTCCTACGGTCGATGCCGCGCACCGGCTTGGCTCGCCGGCGCAACAGGGGATCGGGAAACTCGACTATGGGAAGAACGGCCATCCCGCCTCTGGAAGCGCGTGGCGATCGTCAGACATACCGCAGCCACGCGGCCCAACTGTGGGATTATATCCAGCGCCCGACTTCAGTGTAAAGCGGTACCGGCCCGCGGAACAAAGGCTCCGGCCTCGTTCGGGTAGATGCCGTACGCGAGCGGGCCCGGATTCACCACCTGATACGCAAGAATACGCAAGGCCGGCGTGACGGACTGCTTCACCAAGTCGGGGATAGATTCCCGCCTTCGCGGGAATGGCCGAGGTGGGGGATTTGGGCGGGAACGGGCGCTTGACAAGAGCGACAGGGGCCGAATAGCGTTGTCCCGCGGCGCCGCCCGCTCCAGGAGTGTCCACATGCACAGACCGTACTTGTACCCGCAGCCGACGAGGCCGGTCGCCATGGGCGTGAACGGGATGGTGTCCGCGGCGCACCCGCTGGCGTCGACGGCGGGCCTGCGCGTCCTAATGGACGGCGGCAACGCCTTCGACGCCGCCGTCGCCACCGCCGCGGTGTTGAACGTTGTCGAGCCCTACATGTCGGGCATGGGCGGCATCGGCGTGGGCCTCGCCTACGTCGCGGACGAGGGTAGAGTGCGGGCCCTGGACTTCTCGGGCTGCGCCCCGCTGGCGGCTCGCCCAGCGCTGTACAGCGAAGATACGATGGAGACCGGCATCCTGGCGGCGATGGTGCCGGGCAACGTCGCGGGCTGGCTGACGTTCCACGAGACCTACGGCAGGCTGGACCGCCAACGTCTCTTCGAGCCCGCCATCGACTACGCCGAGAACGGCTTCCCCATCACGTATCTGAACAGCGCCAAGATCGCCGATGCGGCCGACAGGCTGAGGCAGTTCCCGTCCTCCGCCGCGATCATGCTCGACGGCGCTGGACACGCCCCTCCGCCGGGGACGCGTCTCCGCATGACCCAGCTCGCGGAGTCGCTCAGGGCCGTGGCCGCGGGCGGCAGGGAGGCCTTCTATCGCGGCGATCTCGCCCGGCGCGTCGTGCAGGCGAGCAGCGGCATGGGAGGAATCTACTCCCCCGAAGACTTCTCGCGGTACGAGGCCCGCTGGGTCGAGCCGATCAGCGTCCGCTACCGCGGATTCGACGTCTTCACCGTGCCGCCCAACTCGAGCGGCTTTCAGGTGCTTCAGACCCTCAAGCTTCTCGAGACCTTCCCGCGCGGAGAGCTCTCGTTCCAGCATCCAGACACCCTCCACGCGACGATCGAGGCGGTAAAGCTGTCGATGACCGACCGCGCGCGTTATGCGGGCGACCCCGACCAGGTCGACATCCCGCTCGACGGCCTGCTGTCCGAGAGCTACGCGATGGAGCAGCGCAAGCGCATCGACATGGCGAACGCGGCGTCCCTGCGATGGGAGCGCTACACGGCCGACGTGCCCGAAGGCTCACTTGCCCCGGGCGAGGTATCGGCTCACAGCGGCGGCATGACCACGCACTTCGCGGCCGCGGACGGCGAGGGCAACGTCGTCACGATCACGCAGACCCTGGGCGGCGCTTTCGGCTCGGCCGTGGCGATCGGCGATACGGGGATCTTCCTGAACAACATGACCACCTTCTTCGATCTCGACCCGGCGAGCCCCAACGTTATCGGTCCGGGCAGGCGGGTCGACTTCGTGGTGGCGCCGACCCAGACTCTCCGCGACGGCCGCTTCCTCCTGAGCATGGGCACGCCCGGCGGATATGGGATTCACCAGACGACGACGCAGATGCTCGTCAACGTCCTCGACTTCGGGATGAACGTCCAGCAGGCGATAGATTCGCCGCGGTTCAAGTGCTCTCCGGGCCGGGAGATCGAGATTGAGGAGCGGTTCCCGCGGCACGTCCGCGCGGCGCTCGCGGCTCGCGGACACGACGTGAAGGCGGTCGACGCATGGTGGATGGGCGTCGGCGGCGCGCATGCCATCCGGTACAACGCCGACCAGCGGGTGTTCCAGGGCGGCGCCGACCCCCGCAGGGACGGCCACGCCGCCGGCTGGTAGGTCTGACCACGGGCCCTCGGGCCCCGTGACGCGCCGTATGCGACGACTTGGTCCGGGCGGACGGGAGAGGGTCGCGCGGGCGGTTGCCGCCGCAGCGTTCACGGACAGCGACAGGGCCCGCTGGCGGATAGGGACACCGCCGCAGCTCCCATCGGCGGACTTGTGGATGGCCGAGGCCGGGAGCGCGCCCGCACCCCCGGCGCGCGGTCTCTAGCCTAGTATCGGGGGGAGTCTCGTCTCGGCCGCTCTTCGCGCGGCCGGGCCACGTTCACGGTCAGGGGGCGGCCCATCATCTCCTTGCCATTCATGGCGGCGATGGCGGCCTCGCCCTCCGAGTCGGTGGGCATCTCGACGAAGCCGAAACCACGCGACCGGCCCGAGAAACGGTCGATTATCACCCGCGCGCTCGATACCTCTCCGAACTCCGTGAATGCTGCCTCAAGCTCCTCGTCGGTTAGTTCGAAAGGCAGGTTGCCTACATAGATGTTCACGCGACGCTCCTTCCTGGAAGCTGGATACTCCTCGTCGGTCGCAAGCGTCGCGAAAACTCTCGTAGCAGTATTCGCCGAAAGCGGGACGTCTTTGCCACTCGGCATGGGAGCTTGGGGAATTGTATCACGAGGCTTTTTGGCCGGCAACGAATTTGTACTCGTTGAGGCTGCTCACGGTTGGGACTCCCACGACCTGTTCACGTTAAGTAGCGCCGATGCTTCACCGGGCGCGTATCGAGCGGCGTAACCGGGGCCTCACCGAACGCGGAAGGCTGCAGGTCGACACGCCGACACGCGTAACGGTTCAGACTCGAGGGGCCGAGACAACCCGTTCACCCCGAGTAGCGCCGGTGCTTTGACCGGCGCGTATCGAACGGCGCACGCAACCTCCCCACCGTCATACCCGCGAAAGCGGGTATCCAGGGTCTGAGTCGTGCTGGCCCTTCGATACACCCCGACGAAGCGTCGGGGCACTCAGGGCGAACGGGTCGTGTGACCACGGCGCCACCCCTTCCAGGACTCGACGAGCGCAGCAGAGTCATGCCGACGAAAGAAAGAATCTGCAGGGTGGGCCGCGTTCCTCTCAGCAACTCTGAACAGTTACCGACACGCCCCCTTTCTTGACACCCTCTACGGCCGACCCTACCATCGCCTCAGCTTATGTCGAGGTGCTGCGGTCCGGCAGTGGGATGGACGGCCAGTGAAATACGATGTCTCCGGACGCTGCTCGAAGCCCGGGCGATAGGCCGCCGCATCGTCTACCGTGACGTCGTGAGCTCGACGATGGATGAGGCCGCCGCTCTCGCCGACGCCGGGCATCCTGAGGGCACGGTGGTGCTCGCCGAACAGCAGACCGAGGGCCGCGGCCGGCTGGACCGGAGCTGGGTCACCGGGCCCGGCGAAAACATAGCCTTCTCGGTCGTCCTCAGGCCGAAGCCGTCCCGGATGAGCCAGCTCAACATGGCAGCGACCCTGGGCGTGGCCTCCGCCGTCGAGCGGCTAACCGGCGTCGAGGCGACCGTCAAGTGGCCCAACGACGTCCGCATGGGCGGGAAGAAGCTGGCAGGCATCCTCATCGAGAGCGCCATGGACACGCAGGGACTGAGACACGCGGTCCTGGGCATCGGGATCAACGTCAACCTGGACACGTCGGCGTTCCCGGAGATCGCCGGGACCGCCACCAGCCTGATGGCCGAGACCGGCGCCCCGCTCAACCGCGCCGACGTGCTGCGGGCCATCCTCGAGGACGTGGACGACCGGTACACTGAGGTCAGCGGCGGAAAGTCGCTCACCGACCGCTGGGCCAGCCGCCTCGACACGCTCGGAGCGACCGTCCGCGTGCGCTGGGGGGACGGCGAGATGATCGGGCTCGCCACCGGCGTGGACGACGAGGGCAACCTGCTGTTGACCGGTGCGGACGGGTCCGTCCGAACGGCGATCGCGGGCGAGGTGACGCTGCAGACGTGAACGATGGATGAGTCGCTGGAGCTGGCCGGGAAGGTGGCCGTTGTCACGGGCGGCGGCACCGGCCTCGGCCGGGAGATGGCCCTGGCGCTCGCGGGCGCGGGCGCCGACCTCGCGGTCGTCGGCCGGCGCCCCAAGCCGCTGGAGGACGTAGCGCGGGACGCGGCCGACCTGGGCCGGCGCGCTCTCGCCGTCACCGCCGACGTCACCGATCCGGACCGCGTCGGCGACATGTTCCAGAAGGTCCTGAACGAGCTCGGGCGCGTGGACGTGCTCGTCAACAACGCCGGTATGGTGACGGCCCACGGCGGGACGCCCATCTGGGAGATACCCGTGGAGGAGTTCAGAGCCGGACTGGAGGCCAACCTGACAAGCGCGTTTCTCTGCTCCCAGGGGATAGCGCGGCACATGGTCGAGCGGGGGCGGCGGCAAGATCATCAACGTCTCATCCGGCTTTGGCCTCAGGGGCGGCCGGGACAACTACGCCTACGCCTGCGCCAAGGGCGGCGTCATACAGCTCACCCGCACGCTCGCGACGAGCCTCGGAAGGTACGGCGTGACGAGCAACTGCATCGTGCCCGGCTACTTCCCGACCGAGGCGACCGAAAGCGTCCCGGGAGGTGCTGCCGCGGCCTGACTTCATACCCGTGGGCAGGGTCGGAGACCCGAAGGAGCTGGGCCCCATAGCCGTATTCCTGGCGTCTTCCGCGTCGGACTACATGAACGGTGCGCTCTTCGTCGCGGACGGCGGCGGACTGGCCGGAGGCTATGCGCCGACCGGGTACGCTCCGGTAGTGCCGCTGGAGCTGTGATGGGCCTTCCGGCGGGACCGCCAGACCTGAGCGGCAAGGTCGCCCTGCTCACGACCGACCGGCGCGGCTGGTCGCGTCACCTCGCGGCCGCGCTGGCGGGCGCGGGCGCGGACGTGGCGCTGGCGGGCTCGTACCCGCCGGAGGTCGCCGAGTCGACGCGCGCCGTCGAGGCCGCGGGCAGGCGGGCGTTCGCCGTCGACGCGGACGTAACGCGGGCGGCAGACGTCGAGGCGATGGTCGACCGCGTCGCCGCGGAGATGGGGCGTATCGACGTGCTGGTGAACGGCGCCCACGTGGAGCTCGGGAAGCCCTTCGACACCGTGACGGAGGCGGAATGGGACGCCGTGATGGACGTCAACGTCAAGTCGATGTTCCTGTGCTGCCGGGCCGTGGGAAGGCGGATGCTGCGGCAGGGCGGCGGTCGCATCGTCAACATCTCGTCCGGCCTGTCGGCCCGCGGCCTGTCGAGCTCAGCCGCTTACGCGGCGAGCCAGGGAGCGGTGCGGCAGCTCACGTCATCGCTCGCGCTGGAGTGGGCGCGCCACAACATACGCGTCAACGCCGTCGGCGCGGGATGGCTCACCACCGGCCCGACCGACCTCGAGGACAGCCTGGCGCGGTTCATCCCCTCGCGCCGCCGGGGAAGCCCCGACGACATCGGCGGCCTCGTCGTATACCTTGCCTCCGACGCCTGCGACTTCGTCACCGGCCAGACGATCTACGTCGACGGCGGCGCGACGGCGCACGCTTAGGGCCGCCTGCCGATGGGGGAGCGGTTGACGCGCACTTCGTCCGGAGCCAACGATGCCCATACCCTGTAGCGGCTGCGGCTACGAGAACCGCCTTGCCGCGGCCGTGTGCGGTAGCTGCGGCGCGCGTCTGAACGGACGGGCGACCTGCCCGTCGTGCGGCTCGGCCAACCCGCCGGGCCAGCGGTTCTGCAACGAGTGCGGCCTGTCGCTGGGGGGCACCCGGGCCGCCGTGGCGCCGCCTGCGCCGCTGCCCGTCGCCGCGGGCCTGCCGCAGCAGCCGTCGAAGGACGTCCGACCCGCGGGCTCCCGGCCAAGCGTGGCTCTCTATGCGGCGGCGGCCGCGTTCCTGACGCTCGCGGTCTTCGCCAGGATGGCCGGACTCGGGTCGTACCCGGACGGCCTTGTCGGCGCCGAGACCGAGGTTCGCGCCGCGGTATCGAGCATACTCGAGGGCCGGCCGGTCGGCCCCTGGTCCGAGGCAGCAGGCGGGCAGCCGACCGGCTTCGTCTACTGGCTGGCGGCGTGGGGCTCCGTCTTCGGCGAGGGCGCGGTCTCCCTCCGGATGGCGTCCGGCCTGCTTGGACTCGCGGCCGTGGCGATTTTCTTCGTCTACTGCCGGGCGATGTTCGGCGCTCGCGCCGCCCTCCTGGGCGGGATGCTGTTAGCGTTCAGCCTCTGGCATATCGGCTACTCCAGGCTGGCAGTGCCCGTCGGCGCCCTGGTCCTACTCCAGCTTGCCGCCAGCTACCTGCTCCTGACGGCGCTGAAGTCGGAGGGCCGGCCGCGAAGCTTCGCGTTGGCCGGCGCCGTCTTCGGAGCGGCGGCCTACACGCACAACGCGTTCTACGTCTTCGCCATCGCCGTGGGCCTGTGGTGGGCGCGGGAGCTGCTGTCCGGAGAGCACGCCGTGTCCGTCGTGCTGGGCAGATGCGCCGCGTTCCTGGCCGCCGCCCTGATCGTCGCGGCGCCGTACGTGTGGTCTCTGGCTTCACACTCGGACGAAGCCGGGGGCCGCCTCGGCGCCGTCGGCCTGTCGAGCTCGGCCGAGTACGTCCGGCAGCCGGGGTTGATGGAGCGGTGGCGCTTCGAGATGCGCAGGATCGTCTCGACGGCAACAGCGCTGCCCCTGAGCGCGGAGGGGGACGCGCGGCGCCTGGTCGATCCCGCCACCGCGCTGCTCGCCGCCGCGGGGCTGCTCGCCGCGCTGTGGAGGTGGCGGCGGCGGGAGGCGTTCCACCTGTGGTCCACCCTCGCCGCGGCCGTAGTGGTGGCCGGCTTCACGCGGGACGACGGCATGTACGGGCGGCTGATCGTCGCGCTGCCCGCCGTATACGCAGCCGCCGGCTACGCCTTCGACGGCCTGGTCGAGCTGCTGCGAGGCAGGGTTACTCCCGCGGTATCGTTCGCGGCCGCGGGGCTGATCCTCGCCGCGGCGGGCGCGTACAACGTCCGGTCCTACTACGACACTCCCATCGGCCCTGAAGACTCCCGGTGGACTCGCGCCTCGTTCGGAGCCGTCGCAGGCCTGAACGCGGCGGCCCGAAGGCGTGGCGGGAGAGCCGCGCCGGGCGCGGGCCCGGACGTCGGAACGCCCGGCCACGCGAAGCTGGAGGTCCGGGTGCAGCCGAGATCGGGCCGCGACGAGCTGTCGGTCGACGACCAGGGGCGGGTCAGGGTCTACGTGACGGCGCCGGCCCACGACGACAGGGCGAACGACGCGGCGGTGCGACTCATCGCCGACCGCCTGGACGTCGCCCCAGGTCGGGTCGCCATAGTCGGCGGCAGGAGGAGCCGGAACAAGCTGGTGCGGATAGAGGACGCCGCGCTCCGGGCCGTTCTCAGCAGACTGAGCTCCGGCGGCTGACTGCCGCCCTCACCTGCCCAGCGCGGGCAGCACCAGGAAGTACGTGACTACGTTCAGCAGGATCAGGGCGACCAGCGGGCTGAGGTCCAGCACGCCGGTCGACGGCATGATCTGTCGCACGGGCTTCAGGATCGGCTCGGTGATCTGGTACAGCACGGCGCTCAGCGGGTCGCTGCCCGACGGTGAGATCCACGACATAATCGCCCTGCCGAAGATCGCCAGGTTCAACACCAGCACGAGGGTCTCCACGAAGTAGATCAGAAAGTTGCTCATCTCGGCGTCCCCAACGCCTGTGACTTCTCGTAGGCCGCCTTCACGGCATCGATCACCGTCGCCCTGAACCGGCCGCGCTCGAAGGTGCGCAGCGCCTCTATCGTCGTACCGCCGGGCGACGTCACCATGTCCTTGAGCTGGGCCGGGTGGAGCCCCGTCTCGTCGACCAGCCGGGTGCTGCCCGCCACGGTCTGCAGGGCGAGCTTGCGGGCCATGTCCCGCGGCATTCCGAGATAGACGCCCGCGTCGATGAGCGCCTCAATGAAGAGGAACACGTACGCGGGGCCGCTCGCGCTGAGCGCCGTCGCCATGTCGACAAGTCTCTCGTCGGCGACGTAGAGCTCCTCGCCCAGCGTACGCAGCATCAGCCGCGTCGCCTCGATCTGCGCCTCCGGAACGGCCGGCGAGGCGGTCCAGACCGTCATGCCCGCGCCGATCTGGGCCGGAGTGTTGGGCATCACCCGGATGACCGCGTCGTGGCCCAGCCCGTTCAACAGGGTTTTCATCACGGCGCCCGCGACTATCGATACGACGACCTGGCCGTCGGTGAGCCCGGCGCCGACGTCCCCCATGACAGCGGCAAGGTCCTTCGGCTGGACGGCTAGGACGACCAGATCGGCGCCATCCAGTACGTCGGACGCCGCCGGTCTCACCTCGACGCCGAGTTTCTTGGACAGATAGTCGCGGCGGGCCTCGATCGGCTCGGCGATTCTCACGTCGCGGCCGGCGGCCACTCCGGCCTCCAGAATGCCGCCCACGATAGCCTCGCCCATCTTGCCGCCGCCCACGAACGATATTCGCATAGCTTCCGGTTCCTAGCCTCCAGCCCGCAGTCCCTTGCCTTCCGCCAGCGCCGCTGCCACCATTATCGCCTCGATCATGCTCGTCTCGTCGGCCACGCCCATTCCCGCTATGTCAAATGCGGTGCCGTGGTCGACCGACGTCCTGACGAATGGCAGGCCGAGGTTCACACTGACGCTCTTCGCCCAGTTGTGCACCTTGATCGGTATGTGCCCCTGGTCGTGGTACATCGCCAGCACTACGTCGAGCTTACCATCTATCGCCTGATTGAACACAGTATCCGCCAGGACGGGTCCGACTGCGTCGATGCCCCGGGACCGGGCGGCCCGCACCGCGGGCGCGATCTCGGTCGCCTCCTCGTCTCCGATGAGCCCGCCGTCGCCGGCGTGGGGATTCAGCGCCGCGACTCCGATTCGCGGTGAATTGTAACCCCACTCCTCGAACGATCTGTGGGTCAGCGCGATCTTCGCCAGGACGTTCTCGCGGGTCACGTAGTCGCACGCGACCCGCAGCGATCGATGGGTGGTCAGATGCACGACCTTGAGCTCCTCGGCCATCAGCATCGTCGCCACTTCGTCCGCGCCGGTCTGTCGCTGGAAGATCTCCATGTGGCCGACGTCCTTGTAGCCGGCCAGACCGCACGCCTCCTTGTTGATGGGCGCCGTGACGATCGCCCGCACCGCGCCCGACGCGGCCAGCTCCCCGGCCTTCAGCACCCACTCCACCGAAGCCCTGCCCGCCTCGGCCGACAGCTCGCCGGGCGAGATGGAGCCGTAGTCCAGGTTCTCCGGGTCGAGCACGTCGATCGCGCCGGGGTCGCCCGCCGCGTCGCCCAGCGAGTGGACTGCCTTCACGCTGACGCCGTTCCCGGCGGTCTCGATGGCCGCCCGCAGCGCGGCGGTGCTGCCAAGTACGATGGGGCGGCATAGTTCGTAGACGAGCGGCCGCGACAGGGCCTTCGCGGTTACCTCGGGGCCGATCCCACAGGGGTCGCCCATCGTGACGGCGATAGCGGGTCGCGAATCAGATGCCAAGTCCGACCTCAGGCCAGCCCCGCCGCGTTGACTCCCGACTCTTGCCGACGTGAGCCTCATTCGGCGGGACGCCGAAGGAGGCCGAGAGCGATTGTGGGCGAACCGCGGGGAGGGTTCTTGGCTGTGCCCAGAATGACAGGCGGGAGCGCGGTAGTCAAGACACTCCCGGCGGCCCGTCAGGACCTGGCGAGGAGGACGGTTATCTCGTCCTGGCGGGCGAAATTATCCACCAGTCGGCGAGTACGAGGGTCCAACGCGGTGCGGACGCGCTCCCTGCTCTTCTCGAGCTCGGCCTGTCGAGCGCCGACATAGATGTCTTCAGCCTCTGCTACGAGCTCCCAACGCTCATGGACGAGGGCCGTTCGGGTGAAGATATCCAAGGGTGGGGCCTCCTACTCGCACCTGTTGTAGCCGCAGTCGAGGCAGCGCGCGCACCCCTCCTGGTGTATGAGCGCGCCCTGGCAGTCCGGGCACTTCGTGCTCGGCCGATGCGCGTGGCCGTTGGTCGCCGCTCCGTTCTTGGGCGCGCGCTGCGGCCGCGCGAGCTGGAACAGCGCCGGCTGAGCGGCGCCGGCATCCTCCGGCGCCTCGGTCTGGGCCACCTTCGCGGGCTCCTCCCGCAGGTGCCGGCTCAAAACGAGCGCCACCGCGTCGGGCGCCGACCGAACGAGCCTGCCGGAGTCCCAGACCGGCTCGTCCGTGATGCCCTTCAGGTGGTCGATGATCTGGTTCGGATCGACGCCCGCGCGCAGCGCCATCGAGACCAGGCGCGCGATCGCGTCCAGCTGCGCGGACTCGGTGCTGCCCGCCTTGCCCAGGGCGGCGAATACCTCGAACGGCAGCCCGTCCTCGTCGTAGTTGAGCGTGACGAACAGGTTGCCGTGGGCCGTACGCACTCGCTCGGTGATGCCCCGCACCACCGGCGGCCGCTGACGCTCCACCAGCAGCGCCGTGCGGCCTTGCGCCGCCGACTCTTCCGTCTTGCGCTTGGCGCCGTCGTCCGCGCCCGCGGTCAGCACTTCGGCCTCCCGGCTGCCGGCCCGGTAGACGGTGATGCCCTTGCAGCCCAGCTCCCAAGCCAGCGTGTAGGCCTGCGTGACGTCTTCCTTGGTGGCCTCGTTCGGGAAGTTGATCGTCTTGGATATGGCGGCGTCGACGCTCTCCTGGAACGCTGCCTGCATCCTGACGTGCATCTCCGGGGAGATGTCCGCCGAGGTCACGAACACGCTCTTGACCCACTCCGGCACGTCGTCGCGCTCCTGCAGGGAGCCGCCTTCGGCAAGGTACTCCATCAACTCCTTGCTGTAGAAGCCCTCTTCCCGCGCAACCTGCTCGAAGCCGCTGTCTACGTACAGCAGGCTCTCCCCGCCCAGGATGTTGTGCTTGTGGTAGCACAGGGCGAACAGCGGCTCTATACCGCTCGAGCAGCCCGCTATCATCGATATCGTGCCCGTGGGCGCCACCGTCAGCCGGCAAGCGTTGCGCATCTTCGGCTGTCCTGGCGCGTCGTAGATGCTGCCCTCGAAGGCCGGGAAAACGCCCCGCTCTTCCGCCAGTTGCTCGGACGTCCTGTCGGCCTCCCGCTGGATGAACTTCATGATGGCGCGGCCCGTCTCCAGGCCTTCCTCGGAGTCGTAGGGGATCCTGAGCCTGGCCAGCATGTCGGCGAATCCCATCACGCCGAGACCGGTCTTGCGAGTGGCCCGGGTCATCTCCTCGATCTTGTCCACCGAGTAGGAGTTGGCGTCGATCACGTTGTCCAGGAACCGAGCCGTGATGTTGACCACCTCCCGCAGGCGTTGGTAGTCCACCTTCGGCACGCCGTCCACCTCTTTGACGAACCTCACGAGGTTGATCGAGCCCAGGTTGCACGACTCGTAGGGCAGAAGCGGCTGCTCGCCGCAGGGGTTCGTGGCCGTCATTCGGCCGATGTGCGGCGTCGGATTCTTGTGGTTGACCCAGTCGAGGAAGATCATTCCCGGCTCGCCGTTGCGCCACGCGCCGTCGATGATCTTCTCGAAGACCGTTCGGGCGTTCAGCCGGCCCGCCTCCACCACGGGCGAGTCGGGGTCCCGCGGGTCTTCCTTGGCGCGGAGGGGATAGTCGGTCCCCGCCTTCACGGCCTTCATGAACTCGTGGCTGGCGCCGACTGAGATGTTGAAGTTGTGGATCTCGCCCTCGACGTGCTTGCAGTCGATGAACTCCAGGATGTCGGGATGGTGCACGTCCATGACGGCCATGTTGGCGCCGTCGCGCTTGCCACCCTGTGTCACCAGCTTGGACACCGACGACAGGTGCCGCAGGACGGCGATCGGCCCACAGGACTTGCCGTGGGTGGTCGATATCAGCGAGCCCTTGGGACGTATCTCGGACAGCGCGAAGCCCGTGCCCCCGCCGAACTTCTGGACCATCGCCGCCTCTTTGGCGGTGGTCATGATGCCGTCCATGCTGTCGTCCAGCCCGATGACGAAGCACGCCGACAGGGTGCCGGTGCCCCCGCCTTCAGGCTGCTCGATGCCGGCGTTCATCATGGTGGGCGAGTTCGGCAGGTACTCGAGGCGCGCCATCACCTCGTAGAACCGCTCCTCCCACTTCTCCGCCTCCTCCGGTCCGCCGTAGTCCAGCTCCGGCCTGGCGATGGCGTGGGCGACACGTCGGAACATACCCTCCGGGGTCTCGACGATGCTGCCATCGTCGTTCTTTCGCAGGTAGCGCTTTTCCAGCACGACGCGGGCGTTGTCGGAAATCTCGACGTGCCCGTTCTTGCTGCCGGCTACCGTCCCGTGTGCGTGCGCTCCGTTCGTCTTCTCCGTCGTCATTCCGCTGGACTCCTAGAGGGGATAGATGGTGCAAACCGCTTTGCCGATGAGGGTACCACAGATCAGAACGCCTGGTCTAGTACGGCCGACCCGGTATGGGCCGGGCCGCTATAAGCCTGGGGTCGGGGATTTGGGGGGGCGGCCCCTGCGCCTGCGAGAGGGCGGCGCGATGGCTTCGTCTTCCAGGAAGGAGAGCTGGCTGCTGGGCTCGGCCGCCGGCTTCGGTGGCACGAGCAGCGCGTCGATCTCGTCTCGGAACGCCTCGATGTCGCGAAAGTCGCGGTAGACGCTCGCGTACCGGATGTACGCTACCCGGTCCAGGCCTCTCAGCTTCTCCATCACAAGGTCTCCCACCGCTCGCGCCGGTATCTCGGCCTTGCCCGACTCGATGACCGCCGCTTCGATCTCGTCGACCAGCCTGTCGACGGCCCCGGGTCGCATCGGCCGCTTGGCGCACGCCTTGGTCAGGCTCGACCACAGCTTGTCCCGGCTGAACTCTTCGCTTCTCCCGTCCCGCTTCTTGACCAGCACCTCGCGGGCGTGGACGCGCTCGTAGGTCGTAAACCTGCGGTCGCAGCGGAGGCACTGCCTCCTCCGCCTTATGCCGTCGCCCGAGTCCCGCGAGTCGACGACCTTAGAGTCGTCGTGATTGCAGAATGAGCAGTACACGAACCACCGAGCCCAGTCCCCCCTGAGATGGCTGTACCCCCGGCATCCGTCGACCGGCCTTCAAGGTATCGCCGTAGGGGTCGAAATCCGCTAGAGGCACAACTTATCGTATGAGCCGGGATATCATAGTCCCACATCTTGTGGTTGTCAATCGAAAATTACGGGACGTGCCGGCCAATTTCCGGGCCCGGACCATGGCCGGCGGGCGCGGGTTTCACGAGGTTGTGTCAGACGTCAGGGCGCTCAGGGCGATCGGATGTCGGGCGCACCCAGGAGAACGCTGCAGGGGCGGAGCGGGGGATATTTGGGGCATGGAGTTGCCGTGGAGCATGGAACGAAAAAAGGCCGCCCCCCGGAGTCGGGGAGCGGCCCTTGCGCTGAGAGCTGCCGTTGTCGGTTGGAGGACCGGGCTAGGAGGCTACCATCTCCCGGTCGCCGTTCCGCCGGTACTTCGACATCCGGCGCAGGAACGGGGGAATGTCCAGGTGGCCGTCGTCGGCCGGCAGCGTGGAGTTGAGGATGTCGCCCATCTCGATCTCCTTCTCCCGGATCGTCTCCGTCGTCGGGAAGCCGGTCGCGACCACCGTCAGCTTGACCTCCTCCTCCATCTTGAGGTCGGTGACCATGCCGAAGATGATGTTGGCGTCCGGGTCCACTACGCGCTGGATCACCTCGGCCGCCTGGTGCAGCTCGGAGAGCTTCAGGTCGGAGCCGCCGGTGATGTTGAACAGCACGCCCGTCGCGCCCTCGATGGATACGTCCAGCAGCGGGTTGGTGATCGCCTGCTGGGCCGCCTCCTTGGCGCGGCACTCGCCCCGGCCGTGGCCGATGGACATCCACGCGGGCCCGGCGTTGCGCATCACGGCCTGCACGTCGGCGAAGTCCAGGTTGATCTCCCCGGAGACCGTGACTAGCTCGGCGATCGACTGCACGCCCAGCCGAAGGACGTCGTCGGCCATCTTGAACGAGTTCTCGGCCGTTATCTCCTCCTCGCAGATCATGTGGAGGCGCTCGTTGGGGATGACGAGCAGGGTGTCGACCTCCTGCTTGAGGCGCTCGATGCCCTCCTCGGCGGCCCTGGACCGTCGAAGACCCTCGAATGCGAACGGCGTGGTGACGATGCCGACGGTCAGCGCGCTCGTCTCCTTCACGACGCTGGCCAGAACCGGCGCCGCACCGGTGCCCGTGCCGCCGCCCATGCCGGCCGCGACGAAGACCATGTCCGAGTCGCGCACGGCGTCGTGCAGCTCGTCTCGGCTCTCTTCGGCTGCGCGTGCGCCGATCTCAGGGTTGCCCCCGACGCCCTTGCCGCCGGTGAGCTGGTCCCCGATGCAGATCCGCAACGGCACGTCGCAGCTCATCAGTGCCTGGTTATCCGTGTTGAGGATCAGGTATTCGATACCCGGCATCCGGTCCCGGAACATCCTGGAGACCGCGTTCGACCCTCCGCCTCCGACTCCTATGACCTTGATCTTTGCCACTGTGTTAGGTTCCCGATTGTTGACAACCATTAGCTCCTCCGTTTCCTGTTTCCAAAGAGATTCAAGGGTGAGACCTTCGCCACGCTGCCTATCAGACGTGACAGGATTCCCTGGCGGTCCCCTCGTGTCCTTCCTTTGCCGCTTGTGCCGGCTGCCTGAACACCCGCTCTGTGCTCCGCGTCCGCCCACATCAAGATCCCGAGGCCGGTGGCGTGGGCGGGCGCTCTCAGCTCGTCCGGGGCCTCGCCCTTGAAGCCGGGTATGCCCTGGCGGGTCCTGATCCCGATCTGGCGCTCCATCAACGACGTCATGCCCGGCAGACTCGACGCGCCGCCCGTTAGGACGAGGGACACTTGCGACGGGTCGCCGAGGTCAGCGTCCTTGAGATGGGTCTTGACCAGCCGGGCCAGCTCCTGCGCTCGCTCCCTGGTCAGCTGGCAGATGTCGATCACGGGCACTTGCAGATCGCCGCCCTCGGGTATTCCCATCGGGATGCTCTCGCTGATGTGCGCCATGATCTCGGTGTCCGCGCATTCGAGCTTGGCCGCCTCCGCGGCCTCGTACGTCGTGCCGAACGTGACCGCGATGTCGTTGGTGAACTGCCAGCCACCGACTGGGATTACGCCCGTGTAGCAGATACGGCCCCGTTTGTAACCGACGATGTCCGTGGTGCCGCCGCCGATGTCTACGAGCAGCGCGCCCCGCTCCATCTCATGGGGCGTGAGAACGGCCAGGCCGCTGGCCAGGGGCTCGAGCACCATGCCCGCCACCGTGACGCCGGCGTTCTCGACCGCCTGCGTGAGCCTGTCTATGAACTCCGCCTCACCCGAGATCACGTGGGTATCGGCGTCCAGCTTGTCGGCATGCATGCCCCGCGGGTCGCGGATGCCCTTTTTGCCATCCACCGAGTAGCTCATGCGTATCGCGTGCAGCCGGCGTCGGCCGTCGCTCTCGATGCCTTCGTCCTCCGGTATCGCGAGGTCCGATCCGATGATCACGCCGTCCCTGCCCACGCCGTCCAACGTGTGATGCCGGTTCTCGAACGCGATGTGCGTGCCCGTGATGCCGACGAAGGCCGATTGGACCCGGAAGCCTGAAAGCTCCCGGACCTGCTCGATCGATCGCCGCACCGCCCGCTCGGCGTCCGCCACCTCCTCGACAGTGCCCTTCCGGACGCCGCCCGAGGGCACCGAGCTGTAGGCGACCACGTCGAGCTGGCCCGACGCCGACCGTCCGGCCAGTACGACGCACACCTTGGTCGTACCCACGTCGATCGCGGCGACGAGGTCCTTCTCCCGCCACACGGGGCGGGTCTTGGACGCGCCCGATGTCGATTTCGTCTTCTGCCTTGGTCTGGTCTCGGTTGTCGTCGCCATGTCGAATCGCTCCGTAGTCCGGTGTCTCAGAGCCGCTCCGCCACTCGCATTCGCGCGCTCCGGCTTCGCGGATTGATCCTCAGCTCTGCCGCCGCCGGCCGGATCACCCGCCTGTTCAATAGCCTCAAGGTCGGTTCGTGGTCGCAGACGCACTCGGGGACCGCGGGAGGGCAGACGCACTCGCTCTGCGCGGTCCTCATGAAGCCCTTTACCATCCGATCCTCCAACGAGTGGTAGGAGATGACGGTCAGGCGCCCCGCGGCAGCGAGGACCTCCACCGCCTGCGCCAGGCCGCGCTCCAGGTTCTGAAGCTCCTCGTTGACCGCCATGCGCACCGCCTGAAACGTGCGGGTAGCTGGATGCACGCCGCCGCGTCTCCCGCCCACGGCGGAGGACACGACTTCGGCCAGCTCCACAGTCGTCTCTATCGGTCTGGCAGCCACGATCGCCCTGGCTATCCTCATCGGCCTCTTCTCTTCACCGTACCTGCGTATGATCTCGCCCAGCCCGCTCTCCGATTCGCCGTTGACCACCTCGTGTGCGCTGGTCCGCTGGGACGCGCCGAAACGCATGTCCAGCCGCCCCGACCTCGAAAAGCTGAAGCCCCTCCTGGCCGACTCCAGCTGCAACGACGATACGCCCAGGTCCAACAGCACCCCGTTCGCCGGAACGAAGCCCCGGCCGGTGGCCAGCTCCCGCAGGTCGCGGTAACTGCCTTCAGCCAGAACGGCCCGCTCTCCGTGCCCACCCAGGCGCCGACGGGCGGTCTCGAGGGCCTCCGCGTCCAGGTCGATCCCCAGGAGTCGGACCTCACCCGCGGCGCGGTCCAACACTGCCTCCGCGTGTCCGCCCTCTCCTACTGTGCAGTCGATGTACGCCCCGCCAGCCCTGACTCCGAGAGAGTCGATGACCTCCTCGAGGAGCACTGGGGTATGGCGTATTAACCTCTCCGGCTGCACCGTCCTCCGCCCCCTCGGGCGCTCATGGGCCTGAGAACGCGCCGTGCTAAACTTGTGACCAAACGGTTGATTTGGGGTTGTCAGGCCCAGGTACGCCGCAGTGTCCCAAAGGCCCCGTTGAAGCCGCAAGGGTTTTTCTGTACTAATTTAAGACTTTTTCGAGAAAGCCTCTTGTCTGAAGAAAATCGTCGATTCAAGCTGGCGGTCCTCACAGTCAGCGACGCCGGCGCCAAAGGAGAGCGCGCCGATACGAGCGGCGACGCGATCGTGGACATGATGACGGCGGCCGGCTTCGGGCTCGTGCTTCGAGACATCGTCCCCGACGAGAGAGACCTGATCGCCGCCAGGCTCGCCGAGTGGTGCGACGGCGGCGCCGTCGACGTCATCGTCACGACCGGCGGCACCGGCCTCGGTCCCCGCGACGTCACGCCCGAGGCGACCCGCGACGTGGTCGAGTTCGAGGTGCCGGGGATCGCCGAGGCGATGCGCATGGAGACGCTGCGCGTCACGCCGCTGTCGATGCTGAGCCGCTCGGCCGCGGGCGTGCGCGCCGGATGCCTGATCGTCAATCTGCCGGGCAGCCCCAAAGGCGTCCGCGAGACGCTGGAGGTCGCCATCAAGGCCATCCCCCACGGCCTCGAGATGCTCCAGGGGCGGCGCGGTCACCCGCCCCGCTAAGTCTACGACGTCGGCCTTCGCTCCGAGCAGGCAGAGATGCGTTTCCACATCCTGACCCTCTTCCCAGAGATGTTCTCCGGCCCGTTCGATCACGGAATAGCGGCCAGGGCGCGGAGGAGCGGCGCCATCGGCATAAGCCTCGTCAACATCCGCGACCATGCCCACGACCGCCACAGGACGGTAGACGACTACACCTTCGGAGGCGGCCCGGGGATGCTCATGAAGCCGGAGCCCCTGTTCGAGTCCGTCGAGGCTGTCCGCGCCTCCGCCGATCTTGACGACGGCGTCCCCGTCGTTCTCATGTCGCCCCAGGGCCGGAGGCTGACCCAGCCGGTCGTCGAGGAGCTGTCGGGGAACGACGACCTCGTGCTCGTCTGCGGGCGCTACGAGGGGTTCGACGAGCGGGTGCGGCGGCATCTCGCCACGGACGAGATCAGCATCGGCGACTACGTTCTCGGCGGCGGCGAGCTGGCGGCGATGGTGTTGATCGAGTCCGTAGCGCGCCTGGTCGAGGGTGTCGTCGGCTCGATAGAGTCCACCCAGAACGATTCGTTCGCCACCGGCCTCCTGCAGCATCCCCAGTACACGCGCCCCGCCGAGTTCCGCGGCATGAAGGTGCCGGACGTTCTGCTGTCCGGCGACCACGCCGAGATCGCCCGCTGGCGCCGCCGTGAGGCCCTGCGCCGCACCCTGAAGCGTCGCCCCGACCTGCTCGACGCCGCCGACCTGTCCGACGCCGACCGCCGCTTTCTCGACGAGCTGCGGGTCGAGCGCTAGCGACGGCTGCACGCCTCGCGCGCCGCGGTATCCGCCCGACCGGACGACGCAGGGCTTCCAGATGAACCTCTGGGAGGAGGAAGAGGAGGACCAACGATTGCGGGTGTCACTGTGGTGTCTGGGCGACACGGAACTGCATCGAGCGTGACGGTCCCGAGCGCCGGAAGGCGACGCCTGATCGCCATTCTGTCCCAAGCTCCAACATCATTGACCACGGTACGATATGGAGAGTATCTTTACTATTGACAGGGCGCTTCGCCGTTGCCAAATGAGGAGGGTGCTATGGCAAGCCGAGACTACGGCCCCGGGGAAGTAACGGCCTTGGGAGAAGCCATCTACGAGAACCAGATCCGAACCCGAATCGGGCCGGTGGAGAAGGGAACATTCGTAGTAATAGACGTAGAGAGCGGCGACTATGAGATCGACGCCAGGGACGCGACAGCCACGCGACGACTGCTCAAACGGAGGCCGGACGCCGTGACATACGGTGTGCGCGTCGGCCACCGCGCGGCATACAGCCACGTCGGCGGTTTTCGGGCCCCTGAGCAACCGTGATTAGAGGAAGGGTAAGCGGCAATCAACAGGCGTCGATAGCTATAGACATCATGGACGAGGAAGGCCGGCCCCGGTCCTTGGAGGTCGTCCTAGACACGGGGTTTACCGGATATCTGACATTGCCCTCCGAATCCATCCGCCAACTGGGGCTGCCGTCCGTAGGTCAACGCACCTTTGAGTTGGCCAACGGCGAGCTCTTTGACTTTCAGGTCTACATTGGCTCCGTGTCCTGGCATGGTCGCCCAATCGACGTGCTGGTACTGCAATCGGATAGCGTTCCATTGCTGGGCATGACCCTGCTCTGGGGTAGCCGGGTTTGTATGGATGCGCTGAGTGACGGAGAGGTTACGATTGAGGAGTTGTCACCCGTACCATCGTGCTAGGCCTGCTTCACTTGATGACCCTCGCAATTTGTTTTACATCCCGAAGCTTAGCTGAAGCGAAAGACCAATGACTGACGCACTACGGAGCTTTGGGCAAGGTCGTATCCCCGCGCTCCGCGGACATTCGGCTCACTAACTCTGAAACAGTTACACTCCGTCCTGGATTCCCCACCTGATTGGGCCGGGGGCGTGACGGACTGCTCCCGGTGTCATAGTGGCGCACCCTGTTGGGGATGGATTCCCGCGTTCGCGGGAATGACGGAGTGGGGAATTTGGGTTCGTCAGGCCGGGTTCCGACGGGCAGCACATCTGTGCTGCCTGTGCCCGCGTGCAACACGCCCAACGCTCATCCCGTATCCCCTTGCATAACGCCCGCCTCGGATCACGGTGTGTCATTGCGCGTCGCGGTGTGCCGACGATAGGGCGAATCCGGGACAGGGTGTGTCATCTACCGGCCAGGTGTGCCACCCGCCAGATAGAAACGGCACAGAATGGCACAGTTCCGGGCGAAAAACGACCGGCGCTCTCGACGCTCTCGTCTGGCCGTTCGGCTCATCACCTCTCAACAGTCGCCATCCGACGATTGTACTGGGCAGCACAACCGTGCTATTCTGTGCTCGTGACAAGCACTCGCCAGCACATAGATCGAGCTCCCTCGGGGACGCCCACACGCCGGATGCGGCGAGACACCCGGTGTGTCATTCTTCCGCCCAGTGTCTCACCGCTCAGATAGGAATGAGACAAAATGAGACAAAATGGCACATATTTCTCGAAATCGGCCGCCGCCGCACTCGGCGAAAGGGGTCGGAAAGAGGTGATCGACATCGCTCCGCTCGCACCGTGCACAATAACCGAAAGGCCCTGACGGCGCGTCCGTAGACCTTGCGCGCGGGCTGTTCCAATGGATAGAATGAATCGGCTTCCCCGGCGAGGCAGTTAACCGGGCCCGCCGGGCGCCCGTCAGCACCAACCACGCAGGTCCATATACCATGGATGCCCACGACCTGATCGACATCGAACCCAACCCGGACGTGGATGACTTCCGTCCCGGCGACACCGTTCGCGTCAGCACGAGAGTGAAGGAAGGCGACCGCGTCCGGACGCAGCTCTTCGAGGGCGTCGTCATGCGGCGCAGGGGTAACGGCCCCGGCGCCTCCTTCACCGTCCGCCGGGTCGCCCACGAAGTCGGTGTCGAGCGGACGTTCCTGACCAATTCTCCGGCGGTGGAAGCCGTCGAAGTGGTCCGTTTCGGCTCGGTCCGCCGTGCCAGGCTGTACTACCTCAGGGGCAGGTCGGGACGCGCGGCCAGGATCAAGGAAGACCGCCGGCGCGCCCGGTAGACGCCGTCCCGCGGCCAACGGTCGGCCGCCGGTTTGAGCTGCGGTAGTCCGTATCCCGCATTCCCGACGGATAAGGCGATGACCTTCGCCGAAGTCGCCGTAGACGCCCCGGTGGCTCCGCTGCGCACCTTCAGCTACTCGGTCCCGTCCGCGTTGGACGTCCGGGTCGGCAGCGTGGTGCGTGTGCCGTTCGGCCAGCAGCGTCTCCAGGGCGTAGTCTTCTCGCTGCCCGCGGCCCCCGCCGTGCCCGAGACCCGCGACATCCTCAGCGTCTCCGGCTCCATACCTCCGCTGACCGACGTCCAGCTTCGGCTGGCGAGATGGGTCAGCTCCTACTACCTGTGTTCGCTCTTCGAGGCCGCCGCGCCGATGCTTCCCCCGGGGGGCCGCCTGCGGCGCAGGACCTACTACTCGATCGGCGAAGTCGCGTGCGGGGAGCTCGACGACCTCACCCCGTTCCAGCGGAGGGTGTTGGAGTTCCTGGGGCGCCGCGACCTCGTGTCGGAGGAGCAGGCGAGCAGGGCGATGGGAGACCGAGCCGGCCAGACGCTGGCACGGCTCGTCGACCGAAGACTGGTCGTCCGCTCCCATCGCTGGGCGGGCGCCAGGGTGTCCCGCAAGACTCTGACCTTCGTCAGGCTGGCCGACGCGGCGGTCTCCTCGCCCGACCGCCTCCCGCCGTTATCCAACCGCGCCCTCCGCCAGACCGCGCTCCTCGAAAACCTGCAGGCGCGGGGTACGCCGATGCCTCAGCCCGAGGCCAATAAAGAGTTCGGGTACGCAGTCAATGCGCTGCTGGAGAAGGGGTGGATCGAGCGCGAGACCGTGCCCGTCGACCGCGACCCCCTGGCGGGCGACGTATTCCCGGCGGCCCGGCCCGTCGTCCTCACCGAAGCGCAGCGCAGGGCCGCGCTCGCCGTCGGCCGCGCCCTGGACGATCGGACCGTCTCGCCCCGGACCTTCCTGCTGGAGGGGGTCACTGGAAGCGGCAAGACGGAGGTCTACCTGGACGCCGTCCAGCGGTGCCTCGCGCTCGGACGAAGGGCCATCGTGCTCGTCCCCGAGATCGCGCTGACACGGCAGACGATAGAGCGCTTCGCATCGAGGTTTCCCGGTCAGGTCGCGGTCCTCCACAGCGGACTGTCGGCCGGGGAGCGCTTCGACCAGTGGTGGAAGGTGCGCCAGGGACAGTACGGCCTCGTCATCGGCTCCCGGAGCGCCATATTCGCGCCGCAGCCGGACCTGGGCCTTGTCGTCGTCGACGAGGAGCACGAGTGGACGTACAAGGACCACAACGCCAGTCCCCGGTACCACGCCAGGGACGTGGCCTTCGCGCTGGCGGGACTCACCGATGCCGTCGTCCTGCTCGGCAGCGCCACTCCCGACGTCGTCTCATATCATCGCGCCGGGCGCGGCGACGTGGGCTTGCTGCACCTGCCCCGGCGCGTCGCTCCCGGCGACGACGGCGGAGCGCCCGGGGAACGGCCCCTCCCGAGCACCCGGATCGTCGACATGCGCCGCGAGCTCAGGGAAGGAAACAGCGGCATCTTCAGCCGGCCGCTGAAGTCAGCGCTCGACGCGTGCCTCCGGGAGGGCAACCAGGCCATACTGTTCCTGAACCGCCGCGGAACGGCCTCCTACGTGCAGTGCCGCGGCTGCGGCGGGACGGTCGACTGCCGACGATGCGACCTGGCCATGACCTACCACGAGGACAGATCGCGGCTGGTCTGCCACCGCTGCGGCTACCGCCGCGCCGCGCCCGCCGCCTGCCCCCGGTGCAATGGCCACCGCCTGAGCTACCGAGGCATCGGCACCCAGGCGGTCGTCGCCGAGATCCGGGGCCTGTATCCTGAGGTCGGCGTCCTGCGGTGGGACCGCGATTCGGTCGGCGGGCCGAGGGCCCACGAGCAGATGTTGGAAGAGTTCCGCTCCGGCGAAGCCCGGGTCCTGGTGGGAACCCAGATGATAGCGAAGGGCCTGCACTTTCCGTCGGTGACGCTCGTCGGGGCCGTCCTGGCCGACGTGGGACTCCACATCCCGGACCATCGCGCCTCCGAGCGGGCGTTCCAGCTCCTCTGCCAGGTGTCGGGTCGCGCCGGGAGAGGGCCTTCCGGCGGCAGCGTGGTGATACAGACGTTTCAGCCGGACAACTACGCCATCGAGGCCGCGGCCGCGCAGGACTACGCCAGCTACTACGAGCAGGAGCTCGTCCACCGCAGGGACCAGGGGAGCCCGCCGTTCTCGCGGCTGGTCCGCCTGGAGTACTCGCACACCAACCAGGCCGCCTGCGAGCGTGAGGCGCTGCGCGTGGTGGAGGGCCTGCGCCGGGAGCGCGACGCGTGGGGCCATTCCGACGTCGAGGTGCTCGGCCCCGTGCCCGGATACCCCGCGCGTGTCCGCGGGCACTACCGCTGGCGGCTGCACCTGCGAGGGCCCGATCCGCGACGCCTTATCGAAGACGCGACGCTCCCAAGGGGCTGGGTCGTCGACGTCGACCCCGTGGGCCTTGACTAACCCGCACTTGCGCCCCGCAGCGGTCGGTCGGCTCCGTCCGTCACGCCCGGGCCGTGTCGCACGATGAGACCCGCCTTCCTATATACGGGTCTCTTCCTCCTGACAGCGGCCGTGCTGTGCATCGAGCTGCTCCAGATGCGGCTGCTGTCGTTCATGCTGTGGCACCACCTCGCCTACATGGTCATATCCACCGCCCTGCTCGGGCTCGGGGCCGGCGGCGCGCTGCTTGCCGCCCGGAGCGAGCGGATCCTGCCCCGGTGGGAGGCTTGGCTGGCCGGCTCCGCGAGCGCGGCGGGCGTGTCGACCGTCGCGGCCTTCGCGCTGGCCGCGCGCGTCCGGCTGGACACCTTCGACCTGTCCGGTTGGGACTACGCCGCCCTGGCCGTCTACTACGCCGTGTTCGTGGCGCCGTTCCTGTTCGCCGGCCTTGCACTGGCAATCGTATTCACGGTCTGGGTAGACCGCATCGGGAAAGTCTATTTCGTCGACCTCGCCGGCTCCGCCCTGGGCTGCTACCTCTTCTACTTTCTCATCGAGCCCCTGGGCGCGCCTCGCGCTCTCCTGCTGATGGCCGCCGTGCTCGCCGCGGCCGGGGTCGTCTTCACGCTCGGCTCGGGCCTAGGTCGGCTGCGCCTCGGGACCATAGCCGTCGCCGTCGTTCTCGCGGCGGCCGTGCCCTGGGCCGACGATGTGGTGCCGGCCCGCCCCGCCGGCACCAAGACGCTCGCGCGGACGATGGACCTCGACGGCGCCCGGATCGTCGAAACACGCTGGACGCCCATCTCGCGCATCGACGTCGTCGAGGCCGACGATTCGGTCCACCCCTTCCTGCCCGGCTGGTCGGGCGATTCGATCAAGGTGGCAACCGTAGACGGCGACGCGCAGACCTACGTCTTCCGCAGGCCCGACGTACGCGGCGGCGTCGAGCGGCCGGAGCTGGCCGCGCTCACCAACTACGAGCTGGCCATGCTGCTCAGGCCCGGCGCCGACGTGCTCGTCATTGGGCCCGGCGGCGGCCACGAGATCTTCGTTGCCCACCAGATGGGCGCGTCGTCGGTCACCGGCGTCGAGCTGAATCCCGCGATGCTGGAGCTGGGCCGCGACACCTACGCCGAGTTCGCGGGCCACATCTACCAGTCGCCCCTGGCCGAGCCCATCGTCGGCGAGGGGCGCAGCTTCGTGCGGCGCTCGGGACGCAAGTTCGACGTGATACAGATGACCGGCGTCGTCACCTGGGCCGGACTCTCCTCGGGCGCGTACGTGCTCTCGGAGAACTACGTCTACACGGTGGAGGCCTTCCGGGACCTGCTCTCCCACCTCGAACCCGACGGCATCCTGGCGGTGTCCCGGTTCCGTCTCACCCCGGCGCGGGAGACGCTTCGCGTGGTCGCCATCGCCTACCGGGCCCTCGACGACCTGGGCGCGGCCGAGCCGGCCGACCACGTCGCCGTGATGAGCCTGAACCCCGTGCTGGCGATGGTTCTGGTCAAGCGCTCGCCGCTGACGATGGCCGAGGTCGCGACGCTCGAGGAGGTCGCCGCGGAGGCGGACGGCGTCATCTTCGCGGCGCCGGGGGTCGAGACGAATTCGGCCTACGCCGACATGCTCGCGGCCTTCGCCGACGGCCGGGAAGAGGAGTTCCTCGACGCCTACCCCTACAACGTCGCGCCGGTCTACGACGACCGGCCGTTCTTCTTCGAGTACTACAGGTGGTCCCGGTTCCTCGACGACTTCGGTGCCGTGGACGAGTCGCTGAGGGGCGTCAACCGGCCGGTGGCCATCACAGTGCTCGGCAGCATGCTCGGCGTGGGCGCTGTGCTGTCGGCCGTGCTGATCCTGGGGCCGCTCGCGCTGTTCAGGCGGCGTGGACTCCGGGTCGACCGCTGGTGGTCGCCGGCCGCCTACTTCGCCCTGATAGGCGTGGCGTTCATGTTCGTCGAGATCAGCATGATGCAGCGCTTCGTCCTGTTTCTCGGCCACCCCGGGTACTCGATTCCGGTCGTGCTCGGCTCCCTGCTCGTATTCGCGGGGATCGGCTCTTACGCGTCCTCGAAGCTGCCGCTCCGGCGGACGGCCAGGCTCGCCGTCGGCCTGCTCGGCGCTCCCGCCGCGCTCGCCGTGCTGCTGCTGGTCCAATCGCCGCTGTTCGACGCGCTCCTGGGCGCGTCCCTCGGGACCCGCGTAGCCGTCACGGCGTGCATGATGGCGGTCCCCGGCGTGCTCATGGGCATGCCGCTGCCCACGGGCCTCGCCGTCGTCGCCCGCGTCTCGCGCCACTTCGTGCCGTGGGCGTGGGGAATCAACGGCGCGGCGTCCGTGCTCGGCGCGGTCCTGGTCGTGTTCGTGGCGATGGCGTTGGGCTTCACGTGGGCCGTCGTCATCGCGGCCGCGCTCTACGTGGCCGCGCTCGCCGCGATATCTCCCGTGCTGGCTTTGACACCCGACTCGAGCGTGCCATAGAATTCCGGCCCGGCCGCCGCCTCCACCATGACAGCCATGCCCGAGTTCAAATACACCGTCGTCCGCATCGGGGTACACCCGCGCGACACGATGGAGCCGGAACGGCGCGAGCTGGAGCGCGTCGGAGCGCGTCACGTAGTCGCGCCGTACACCGACGACCCGGACGAGGTGCTCGAAGCCGCCCGCGAGGCCGACGGCGTGATCGACCGCGAGTCGCCCATGCCCCGACGGGTGCTCGAGGCGCTCGAGCGCTGCAAGGTGGTACTGAGGACCGGCATCGGAGTGGACGTCGTCGACGTCGAGGCGGCCACCGAGTTGGGAATCGCCGTGGTCAACCTGCCCGACCTGTGGATCAAGGAGGTGGCCAACCACGCCTTCGCGCTCATGCTGGCCTGTAACCGCAGGCTCCTTGTGCTCGACCGCGACATCAGGGGCGGCAGATGGGAGCCGATCACCCCGTCGCCCGTGGGCAGTCTGCACGGCGAGACGGTGGGCCTGGTCGGACTCGGCAACACCGGCCGCGTGTTCGCGCGCCGTGCCGCGGCGTTCGAGATGGACGTCATCGCCGTCGATCCCTACGTCCCGGACTCGGTCTTCGCCGAGTACGGCGTCGAGCGGGTCGGCTTCGACGAGCTCCTGGCCCGGTCCGACTACGTCTCGGTCCACTGCCCGCGGACGGAAGAGACGTTCCACCTGTTCGACGAGGCGGCCTTCCGCGCGATGAAGTCCACGGCGTATCTGATCAACACCGCCCGCGGCCCCATCGTCGAGCACGCGGCGCTCGTGAGGGCGCTGACGGAGGGCTGGATCGAGGGCGCGGGACTCGACGTCCAGGAGTTCGAGCCGCCCGACCCCGACGGCCCGCTGATGAAGCTCGACAACGTCGTCCTGACGCCCCACACGGCGTACTACTCCGATCCCGCCATCTCGTCGGTCCCGGTCAGATGCGGCCAGGAGGTGGCGCGCGTGCTGACCGGCCGAATGCCGCTCAACCTCGTCAACCCCGACGTGCTCTCCAAACTCCCCCTGAAGTCTGATTGACGCGCGGGGACGCCGAGGCGCGCCGCGGTGTTGCGGTCCGGCTCCCCGGCGTGCTAAGCTTCGCGCCCTCAGACCGAACCCCGAGACACGCACCAAGTGCTTGTGCTTTCCTGTGAACTCTCACGGTTCACGTTGCGGACACTAAGCCGACACTTGGCAAGTGACCTACGTCCTGTTGCCGTGAAGGGGTTCCAATGAATGGCCACTCGTGTCGACTGCTTCTCCTATCGATCATACTGATCGGCGTGGTCGCCGGATGCTCCGACGGCCCCGGACAGTCTGCCGAGTCCCTGCCCCCTGCAAGTACCAACACGCCTACACCCACGCCCGATCCCACCAACACGCCTACGTCCACACCCGAGCCCACCAGCACGCCTACACCTACACCGGAACCTACGACTACGCCCACACCCGTCAACACGCCTACCAGTACACCTACTCCGGAGCCATCGCCCACGCCCAAAACCGCCAACACTCCGACACCTACCCCAACAAACACTCCTATTCCCGCGCCTACTCCGACACCTACGCCCATTCCGACGCCTACGCCTACTCCGACACCTACGCCCACTCCGACACCTACGCCCACTCCGGCACCTACACCGACTCCGACACCTACGCCCACTCCGGCACCCACGCCCACTCCGGCACCCACGCCCACTCCAACACCCACCCCATACCCAGTCGTGACCCGAGACCAGGAGTATGGATACACCATCGACATACCGGACGACTGGGTAGACGAAGGGCAATACACGCGAAGCGTCCCCGGTGGTTTTCTGTTAATTCGAGAACTTGACCTGGCTGCCGGAACTAAACTCGATCAGTTCGCAGAGTCGGTCAGAAACAACGTGAGGCAGGAGTGGTGGCCTTCGGCGTCGCTGTTCGAGATAACGTCTTTCGAGCAAAGACGGGTGGAGGACCAAGACTCTTACTTCATGGAGTACCGTGTGCAGCAAACGTCCGATAACTGTGTGTCCGAAGTGGTAGAGCAACTGGCCTTGGGATCCCATCTTCCAGGGCCTACGAAAGGATTCCGGTTACGCCACGTGGCGTGTGAGGGGGAATTGACCGGGGGGCTCGACGTGAGCAGAAAAGAGGTGCTGGACACATTCCGCATCGTTACCAGGCCAGCAACTTACTACACTCAGTTCCTAACCATACAGGGCGTTGCCGTCAAGGCTCCCGCCAGAGTAGCCCCAGCGGCGATGCAAAAGGCGGCAGAAATCGTTGCGGTAATGGTGGACGGGAGACGAGATGTCGTCGAGTGTATTGACGAGTCGGGCTCCGCCTATGCGATATTCCCAAGGGGAGCGGGTGTCACTGAGCTGCCAGAATTCTCGTTCTTGAAGGGGAAAGCGGATATGTGGGGCCAACGTTACGACGATAACAGACAAATCGACGGTCTGGGCGCCACCAAGGCGGGCCGTGTGTCGGCGGTATATGAGCCAGCATTGACCGACCCCGGGTATTCCTTTGTGCTATACAAGGTAGCGGTTCATGAGTTTGGACACCATGTGATGAATCTTTGCTTCACAGAGAAGGATTATGAGACATGGTCAGACATACACGAGAGTTCGGTTGATAAAGTTCTTTCAGTCTACGGGTTTGATGCGCCGCCTTTCGATCAGGGCCTTATGGTCAACATCGATGAGTTTTTTGCTGGACTGTCTCAACTCTATTTTTTCCGGCACGATGTACCGAGGAGACATGCGGAACAATTCTTCCCTGAAGCTTTTGAGTTTCTTGAAGATTTCTATGGTCTTCTGACACCCCAGCAGACGGACCGCCCAGGTTACGTTCAATATGTGACTTCTTCGGGCGCTCCACTTCCATGGTTTGTTCCTAGCGGAGGCACGTATGAACACGGCACTTTGGGTTATAGCATAGAGTTGCTGCCTGAATGGAAAGTCGAAGACGAAAGCGATTACGAGTCGGCGCTGTCCAGCCCCTCGGCCGAAATTAGCATCAGCTACACACGCTTGCCTGATGGCTCAGATGGTGACGACCAGCTACTGCGGCTGGCAGAATCGAGCCGCGAGAACTGGGAGCAATGGACGCAAGGCTGGGACAAATCTGAGGTTAAGTCCTTTGAGAAAAAGACATTGGATGGGCAAGAGTGTTACTGGATCCTCTACTATGGGCACGAATCGCCCAACTACTGTGACATAGACCTGATCGAACGAGTGCTGATCACGTCCCACGATGGAATCAAGTACGGAGTTGTCTTGCAGGGTCTGGTTTGCGGCGCGGGGAGTTTGAGTGCCGTTTCGGACGTAGAGACCATGCTCCGCAGCTTCAGCCTGCCGACGTCCACACCAACGACTGCGGATATGGTTGTGAACGTTGACGTTGCCACCAACGACTAAGTAACTATCTCAAAAGCCTAGATGAAGTCCAAAACTTCGGTTAATCTGAACTCCGATCTTGTTCGAGGGAGTGCAGACTGTATGTCGAAGCAAGAGATACTTGATACGATTTGGGAAGTGCCCGATGACCTTTGGGAGGAGATCGAGCCGGTGATCAGAGAGCTCGATCCCCCCAAAGCCACCGGACGCAAGAGGAAAGACCCTCGCAAGATGCTTGACGCGATCATCTTCCGCCTGCGCTCCGGTTGCCAGTGGAACAAGCTGCCGAAGAGCCTCGGTGATGACAGCACTATCCATCGCACTTTCCAGAGGTGGGAGTCTGCGGGAGTATTCCCCAGAGTCTGGGCCATCATCCAGTCCCGCTGTGATGAGTTGGACGGAGTGGACTGGAAATGGCAGTCGGCTGACGCTGCGATGGGCAAAGCCCGTTTGGGGGGGATGCAGTTGGGCCGAGTCCGACTGATCGCGGCAAGCCGGGAACCAAGCGCAGCATCCTCGTAGATGCGAATGGTGGGCCATTGAGCATCGTGGTGGGGAGCGAATGTCCACGATACCAAGCTGTTGGAAGCGACTCTGGCGTCCGTTGTGGTAGAGCGCCCGCGCCCAACCGAAGACAGGCCTCAACATCTGTGTCTGGACAAAGGGTATGACAATCCCACTGGGCACGAAGCGGCGGCCATGTACGGCTATCAGCCGCACATTCGGCGAATCGGCGAGGAGAAGCTGCATGCATCGAGGGCCAAAGGCCTTCCGGCGCGGCGCTGGGTAGTCGAGCGGACTTTGGCGTGGCTCTCGAAGTGTCGTGGGCTTCTGGTGAGATACGACAAGAAGGCAAGGAACTTCTTGGCCATGTTGCAACTGGCATGTGCGCTTATATGGTAGTATGCGATTGCCCTGGACACGCACCAGAGTACCCACGACAATGACAAGACGCGACGCGAACATGTACACGATGTTGACCGCCTTCTGCCGCGCCTGCGGCGGATTGGGGAGGTACTAGGCACGACACGCATTGTCGCGTCTTCCATGAGGGCCTCCCGAATCGGGAGGCCTTTTCTTTTGCCCTGCGAACGGATGGAAACGATATGACTGTACTGCTCCGGATAGCCGGATACGGGCTGCGGCACAAGGTTCCGCTCGCCGGCGGATACGCCGCGGCGATACTGTATTCGCTTGGCTTCATACTGGTCCCGAGACTTCTGGGGACGGCCATAGACGAGGCCGTCGCAAGCGGGCTCCAAAGCCGCCTGCTTCTGCTCGCCTTGGCGGTCATCGGAGTCGGCGTGCTGGGCTCTGCGTTCGGCTACGTCGAGGGATACCTGCTCGAGATGGTCCATCACAGGGTCGCCTACGACCTGCGCAACGACTTCTACAGGAAGGTCCAGAGCCTCAGCTTCGGCTTCCACGACCGTCAGCAGACCGGCGACCTGATGTCCCGCGCCACTTCCGACGTAGACGCGGTGAAGCAGCTCTCGTGGAGCTTCGCGCATGCGGCGTACCTGGCCGCCTTCGTCTCCGGGGTCATCGCGCTGATGCTGCTGATGAACTGGAAGCTCGGTCTCGTGTGCGGCGCCTTCGCGGCCGTCGCACTGTGGCGCAGCTTTGCGGTCATCCCGACCATGGTGCGGACGTGGCACGCGGCCCAGGATGAGATCGGGCAGATGACCCGGGTGGTCCAGGAGGCCCTGGTCGGCATGCGTGTGGTCAAGGGGTTTGCGTCCGCCCGTTTCGAGCAGAGAAAGTTCGCGGCCAGCGCGTCGTCGGTCCGCGAGCTCTTGACCACCGCCGGCCTCATATCCGACTCGCGGAAGGCGCTTTCCGGGCTGATAGTCAACGCCGCGATCGTCACCGTCCTCTGGATCGGTGCGCGCGAGGTGGCCGCCGGGAGTCTCAGCGCCGGCGAGGCCGCGGCCTTCGTGCTCTACATGGGCGTTCTTGGGGGACACGTCTTCTGGGCCGGATTCATGGTCACCTCGTTCACGCGAGGCATGGCGGCCGGGCGGCGGCTCGTCGACGTACTCGACGCGGAGTCGCCGGTGGCGGAGCGTGACGACGCCGTGGCGCTCCCCAGGGCTCGCGGGCACGTCAGGTTCGAGAACGTCTCGCTCGCCTACGGCGCGGACGCGCCGGCCGTTCACGAGGTCGACTTCGAGGCACAGCCCGGCGAGCTCGTCGCGCTGCTGGGCGCTCCCGGCTCCGGCAAGAGCACGATCATGCACATGGTGCCGAGGTTTTACGACGCCACCGGCGGGCGAGTCCTTCTCGACGGCGTCGACGTAAGGGACGCCACTCTCGACTCGCTGCGCCGCAACGTCGGCATCGTCCTGCAGGACCCCTTCGCCTTCGCCGCGACCATCCGGGACAACATCGCCTACGGGGCCGACGACCCATCCATGGACGAGATCGCCCGGGCGGCCCGGGTCGCCCAGCTTCACGACTTCATCGTCGGGCTGCCGGACGGCTACGAGACCTGGGTCGGCGAGCGCGGCATCACGCTGTCGGGCGGACAGCGCCAGCGGCTCGCCATAGCCCGGACCATCCTGCTCGATCCGCCCATCCTGATCCTCGACGACTCAACGTCCAGCGTCGACGTCGGGACCGAATACCAGATCCAGAAGGCGCTGGCCGAGGTCGTGAAGGGGCGCACGACCTTCGTCATCGCGCATCGCCTCTCCACCATCCGGAACGCCGACAAGATTCTCGTTCTGGACCGCGGCCGGATCGTCGAGCGCGGTACCCACGACGGGCTGCTGACCCAGGACGGCTACTACCGCCGGATCCACGATCTGCAGCTTGCGCCCCGGCAGGCAGGATCACTTGACGAGGCCTATCGGGCTGTTCGAGAGGGGGAGTGATGTCGACCGCAGACGCGAGTCCGCGGAGATCGGAAGGAGCGTTGCTCGACGACGAGCACCGCACCGGTCTGCATACCGTCGGCACGATCTGGCGAGTGCTGCGCTACCTTCTAGTACACAGGCTCACGGTCGCGATCGTCTTCGCCACGATGGCCGTCTTCACGGCGACGCTGGTCGCAGTCCCCTGGTTCATCAAGCTGATCATCGACGACTACATCGTCAAGCAGGATGCCGATCTGTCCGGCCTGGACTCGCTGGCCCTGGTTTTCGGTGCGGTCGTCCTGGTCCACTACGCGAGCGACCTGGTCTACCACCGGAGTCTGGTAGTGTTGGGACAGCGGGTGCTCTACGCGCTGAGGACCGACCTCTTCGCGCACCTGACCCGGCTCTCGATGGGCTTCTACGACCGCAACCAGGTGGGCCGGGTCATGTCCCGCGTGCAGAACGACATACAGCAGCTCCAGGAGCTGCTGAACATCACGATCGTCTCGGTGGCCCACGTCGTCAGCCTTGTCGGAGTGACCGTCGCGATGTTCGTCATGAGCGCGCGCCTGGCCCTGATCGTTCTCGCGTGCGTCGCGGTCGTCATACCGCTGCTGGTGTTCTGGCAGCGCTACGCCCGCATCTCCTTCGAGCGCGCCCGGCAAGCCGTGGCCGACGTCAACGCCCAGCTCCAGGAGGGCCTCACGGCCGTTCGCGTAATTCAGAGCCTCAACCGCGAGAAGGCCAACGTCGAGACCTTCGACGAGGCCAACCGCGAGAACCTGGGCGCCAACCTGAAGGCGACCAGGTTCTCGGCCGCGCTCTTTCCTTCGGTCGAGGCGCTCAACGCGGTCGGCCTCGCGTTGGTCGTCTTCTTCGGTGGAAGCATGGTGCTCGATGGCTCACTGGAGGCGGGGGTGGTAGTCGCCTTTGCCCTCTACCTGCAGCGGTTCTTCGAGCCGATGGAGCGGCTGACCCGCGACTTCGGCCAGGTCCAGAGCAGCGTCGTCTCCGTAGCCCGCATCTTCGAGATACTCGACATCGAGCCGGCGATCCGGGACAAACCCGACGCGGTGCGCCTGGGCCGCGTTCGCGGCGCCGTCCGCTACGAGGGAGTTGGCTTCGCCTACGAGCCCGATTCGCCGGTACTACGGGGCGTCGACTTCGAGGCCAAGGCCGGTCAGACGGTCGCGCTCGTCGGCCCGACCGGCGCCGGTAAGACGACCCTGGTCTCGCTGCTGCTGCGGTTTTACGACGTGACCGAGGGCCGTATCACCGTGGACGGCTACGATATTCGCGACCTGAGCCAGGACTCCCTGGGGCGGCAGATGAGCGTGGTGCTGCAGGAGCCGTACCTGTTCAGCGGGACGGTGCGTGAGAACATCCGCTACAACCGGGTGGACGCGACGGAAGAGGCTGTGGAGTCGGCGGCGCGCGCGGTTGGGGCGCACGATTTCATCGAGCGCCTGTCGGATGGGTACGATACGGAGCTTCAGGAACGGGGCGGAAACCTGAGCGTGGGCCAGCGCCAGCTGATCAGCTTTGCGCGAGCGCTGGTCGCCGACCCACGTGTGCTGATCCTGGACGAGGCGACGGCGAACATAGACACCCAAACGGAGCTTCAGATCCAGCGGGCGCTGGGCGAGCTATTGCGCGACCGGACGGCGCTGGTGATAGCGCACCGTCTGTCTACGGTGCGGAACGCGGACAAGATCGTGGTGATGGAGGACGGCCGGAAGGTCGAGGAGGGCAGTCACGATGAGCTTATGGCCCTCGACGGCCTCTACGCCCGCCTGCACTCTGTCACCACGAGAGATGGAGCTTGATCGCCGGCCGGCCTCGCTCCGGGCCCAGCCGGCCAAGTCGAGCATGCCCTTGCGTAACCGTCATTCTCGCGCAGGCGGGAATCCAGGGGTGGGGGGATGGGTTCCCGTCTCCACGGGAACGACGGACGGCGGCGCACCCACCGTTACGTAAGAGGAGTTACGCCAAGGTCTCAAGTCGAGCAGGTAGCGGAAATAGTAACTGTTCAGACTTCGTGGGATCTGCTCGACCGGGCGGCGTCGCCGATAGGACAATTTAGGAATGGTCTGAACAAGCCCACTGACGCCGAGGCGGTTGTATTCGAAGCGGCTTGTCTTGGCAAACTTATTCAGAGGTTTCCTTGGCCTTCTGTCATGCTCGCGGCTGGAGCTCACCTACTCATGCTCCGCCCCAATCATCCCAATCACCAAATCCCACGAATCACAGTTCAGACGTTCCTTTACCGGAAATACGGGGGTTGACAAGAAACCTTCGCCTCGCTAATATAGTTCGCGTGGCACGAATAATTAGAGGCAAACGTTGGAACAGGACAGACAACAACTCTCAGAGAGGCTGGTCGAGCTGATGGAGCGCATGTGGTTCCATATGCGGCCGCGCGCTCTGGGCGGTTGGCAGGACCTGGAGCTGACGATGCCCCAGGCCAGAACGATGTCCCTGCTCCACAGGCAGGGGCCAACGCGCATGGGAGTACTCTCCGAGCATCTGGGACGGGGGCTGCCGTCCGTCACGAGCATGATGGACCGGCTCGTCAAGAAGGGGCTGGTCGAGCGCGTCGAGGACCCTTCGGACAGGCGCGTCGTCGCCTGCCGGCTCACCGACGAGGGCAAGAGAGCCGTGGAGCGCTTCTGGCAGGTGAGCAGGGAGCGGCGTCTCGCCCTGGCCGACGCTCTGACCCTGGACGAGCTGGAGGCGGTAGTGCCTGCGCTCGACATATTCATCAGGGCCGCCGCAAGGCGGGAGATGGAGCGGTCTGCGCCGGCTGCCGACAGGGCCGTGAGTCTATGAGAGTCCTCCTGCGGCTGACCGCGTACGCTTGGAGGCAGCGGCGCTACCTGGCGGGCGCCTACCTCGCGATGGCGGCCTCCACGGTATCGGTCATGTTCCTGCCGCTACTGCTGGGCCGGGCCATCGACGTCGCGCTGGCCAGCGGCGAGTCCGACAGGCTGCTCCTGCTGGCCGGCGCGATCATGCTCGTCAGCGCCATGCGCGGCCTGTTCGGCTACGCCCAGACCTATCTGTCCGAGTCCGTCTCGCAGCGGGCCGCCTTCGACATACGCGAGGACTTCTTTCGAAAGCTGCAGGGCCTCAGCTTCGGGTTCCACGACAAGCAGCAGACCGGCAACCTGATGTCCAAGGCGACCGCAGACGTCGACGCGGTCCGGATGTTCGTCAGCATGGGGATGGTCAGGGGCCTGTCCATATTCGTGACCATCGGCTTGGCCGGCGGGTTGATGCTCGCCACCAACTGGCGGCTGGGCCTGGTCAGCATGGCCTTTGTGCCAATCGTACTCTGGCGCGCCCTCACCATGTCCCGCAAGCTACGTCCGACCTGGATGAGGGTGCAGGAGGAGACGGGGAATCTGACCACCGTCCTCCAGGAGAGCCTCGCCGGGATACGCGTCGTGAAGGCCTTTGGCGGCCGAAAGTACGAAGAGGACAAGTTCGATAAGAAGGCGGGCTTGGTCGCCGATCTGACCTACGCCGCCACCCGGCTGTTCGCCTCCCACGGCTCGTTCATGACCTTCGTCTTCACGCTGGCCATTGGGGCGATTCTTCTCGTCGGCGGCAACGAGGTCGTCGATGGACGGCTGACGGAGGGCGAGCTCGCCTCGTTCATCCTGCTGATGGGCATCATGCAGATGCCGGTCCGGATGGCCGGATGGATGGTCAATACGTTCACCCGCGCCTCCGCTGCCGGCCAGCGGATATTCGACGTCCTCGACGCGGTCTCGCCGGTGGAAGAGAGGCCCGGCGCCGACCCGATGCCCCGCCCGCGGGGCCACTTGAGGTTCGACCGCGTCTCACTGAGCTACGGAGAGGACGACTCCGCGATAGAGGACGTAGACTTCGAGGTGCGGCCGGGACAGCTCGTCGCCATTCTCGGCGGGCCCGGATCCGGCAAGACCACCGTCGTGCACGCCATCCCCCGCTTCTACGACGTCACGGATGGAGCCGTCACCATCGACGGCGTCGACGTCCGGGACGTGACGCTGGCGTCGCTTCGCTCCAACGTGGGCATCGTCCAACAGGACGTGTTCGTCTTCGCGGCGTCGATCAGGGACAACATCGCGTACGGCGTCGACGAAGCCACGCACGACCAGATCGTCGCCGCGGCTAAGGTCGCGCAGCTCCACGACTTCATCGACGGCCTGCCCAACGGCTACGACTCACTGGTCGGCGAGCGCGGGATAACGCTGTCGGGCGGCCAGAGGCAACGGCTCGCCATCGCCCGGACCCTGCTGCTCGACCCGCCGATCCTGATCCTCGACGACTCGACGTCCAGCGTCGACGTCGGCACCGAGTACGCGATCCAGCAGGCCCTCGCCGAGGTCGTGCGCGACCGCACCACGTTCGTCATCGCTCACAGGCTCTCCACGGTCCGCAGCGCCGACCTGATAGTCGTGCTCGAGGGCGGACGCATCGTCGAGCGCGGCGCGCACGCGGAGCTGCTCGCCCGTGACGGTTTCTACCGTCGCATCCACAACGTGCAGCTCGCCTCAGGGGAGGAGGCGCCGCTCGACACGCTCTTCCAGACCGAGGGAGGCCCCGCATGATGTCCGGCGGCGGCGGCGGTGGGTTCATGGGCGGACGCATGATGGCGCGTCGCATGGGCCTCGACCAGGACGACGACGGCGGGCAGCTCTACGATCATAAGGTCGTAGTGCGGCTGTTCGACTATCTGAAGCCGCATTGGCTGCTGCTGCTCCTCACCATCGGCGCGATGTTCGTCTACACGGCTACCGTGGTCGCCATACCGTGGCTGGTCCACATCATCATCGACCAATACATCCGCGCGGGAGACCTGAGCGGCATCAACTGGATCGTCGCACTATTCGTCGCCGTGGCGGCCTTCCAGTTCGGCGCCAACTACGTCCATCTCCGCGCAATGGCCTTCGTGGGGGCGCGGGTGCTCTACACCCTCAGGGTCAGGCTCTTCCGCCACATCCACAGGCTCTCCATGTCGTTCTTCGACCGGAGCGAGGTCGGCATGACCATGTCCCGCGTGCAGAACGACGTGCAGCAGATACAGGACTTCCTGTCGGTCGTCGTCCTCACGGTCGCGGACGTGGTCGCGTTCGTCGGAATCGTGTCCGTCATGATGCTGATGGACTTCCAGCTCGCGCTTATCACGCTGACGGTGATCCCGCTGCTGTTCCTGATGCTGGCCGTGTGGCAGCAGTACGCGCGAAGGTCGTTCATGCGGGTGCGCCGAGCCATCGCCGTCGTCAACTCCGGGCTGCAGGAGAACATCTCCGGCGTGCGCGTGGTGCAGAGCCTGAACCGCGAGGACGCCAACATCAGGCAGTTCGGCACCGCCAATCGCGAGAATCTCGGCGCCAACCTCGAGGCGACTCGCTACACGGCCGTTCTCATGCCTTCGGTAGAGGTCCTCAGCGCGCTGGGCCTAGCGCTGGTGGTCTTCTTTGGCGGCCGCATGGTGCTCGACGGCTCAATCGAGGTGGGCGTGCTGGTCGCCTTCGCCCTCTACATCCAGCGCTTCTTTGAGCCGGTCCGCAACCTCACCATGCAGTACGGCTCGCTCCAGCGCGCAATGGCCTCCGGCGCCCGCATCTTCGAGCTGATGGACCTCGAGCCCGACTTCGAGGACAAACCCGACGCCGTCGAAGTGGACCGGGTCCGCGGCCACGTGCGCTACGAGGGAGTCGGCTTTTTCTACGAGCAGGACGTGCCCGTGCTGCAGGGAGTCGACCTCGAGGCCAGGGCGGGCGAGACGGTGGCGCTCGTCGGCCCGACCGGCGCCGGCAAGACGACACTGGTGTCGCTGCTGCTGCGGTTCTACGACGTTACCGAGGGGCGGATAACGCTCGACGGCCACGACGTGCGTGACCTGAGCCAGGACTCTCTGGGTCGCCAGATGAGCGTGGTGCTCCAGGAGCCGTACCTGTTCGGCGGAGCGGTGCGAGATAACATCCGCTACAACCGCCTGGAGGCTACCGACGAAGAAGTCGAGTCCGCCGCCAGGGCCGTGGGAGCGCACGAGTTCATAGAGCGTCTGCCGGAGGGCTACGACACTGAGCTTCAGGAGCGCGGCGGAAACCTGAGTGTGGGCCAGCGCCAGCTCATCAGCTTTGCGCGGGCGCTCGTGGCGGACCCTCGCGTGCTGATCCTGGACGAGGCGACAGCCAACATAGACACCCAAACGGAGATGCAGATCCAGCGCGCTCTGGGCGAGCTGCTGCGCGACCGGACGGCGCTGGTGATAGCGCACCGGCTGTCCACGGTGCGTAACGCGGACCGCATCGTCGTGTTGGAGGACGGGCGCAAGATCGAGGAGGGCAGCCACGACGAGCTGATGGCCCTCGACGGTCTCTACGCCCGCCTGCAGTCCTACTCCTTCGAGTCGAACGGCGCCCGGGAGCCGACCATCGACGGCGTCTGGAACGTGACGATGAACTCCCCGCGCGGAACGCAGCAGGTCAAGCTGGAGCTGACCGCCCGCGGCTCGTCGTTCGCAGGCGTCTGGGAGGGGCCTCGGGGCAGAAGGGAGTTCGACGGCGGCAGGTTCGAGCAGGGCAACCTCGAGTGGGAGATCGAGATGTCCGGCCCGATGGGAACGATGATCCTCTCCTTCCGCGCCACGCTCGAGGGAGACCGGATGTCCGGACAGGTCCAGTTCGGGTCGTTCGGCGAGGGCTCGTTCCTGGCCGAACGGGCCCGCGGCCAGGCGAAGCCGGAACAGGCCGAGAACGTCGACTGACCGCGTAGGGCCCTGGATTCCTTGGGCGCCGTGGAAGATGTAAGATTACGGCGACGACGAGCGGCCACGGAAGCGGGCGGGCGACGGCTCCGGTCATCCGCCCCGGAACGCCAGGACCAAGATATAGATGACCACCGGCAGCACGATCAGCCAGAGGACCATTCTCGGCGACAGTTTCACGGCGAGCGCGATTCTACCAGAGCCCGGCCGAGGACGGCGTACCTGCTAGATGGGCTTCAGGCTGATCGGGCTCGACATAGACGGCACGATTCGCACGGCCGACCATCCGCCTTCGGAGAGGACGCGTCGGGCGATCGCGTCGGCCAAAGAGGCCGGGGCCGTCGTCACGCTCGTCACGGGCCGGATGTTCCGGTCGGCGATCGCGGCTACCTCGGAGCTCGACATCACGTCGCCCATCGTTTCGTTCCAGGGCGCTCACGTCGCCGATCCAAAGACGGGCGAGGTACTGCACCATCTGCCGCTGGAGCCCCACATGTCGATCCGCGCGCTGGACGCGCTGGACGGCTGGCCCAACGAGATTCTGGCGTACATCGGCGACGACGTGTTCGCCAACGTGCTCACGCCCTGGGTCGAGGCGTACGGCGAGCGCAACAGGGGCGGCGTCAGAGTAGTGTCCGACCTGAGGACGCTGGCCAACGACGAGCCGACTAGGCTGGCCGTGCTGGGCGCCGAGGACGAGATCGGCGAGCTCGACCGCCGGCTCAACGCCGCGCTGGACGGCGAGCTGTACGTGACCCGGTCGCTGCCCACCCTGTGCGAGATCCTACATCCGGGCGGCGGCAAGCGCAGCGGCCTTAAGTGGCTCGCGGACCACCTGGGCATACGCCGCGAGCAGACCGTGGCCTGCGGGAACAGCTACGAGGACGTCGAGATGCTGACATGGGCCGGATTCGGCGTCGCGTCGCATGAGGCCGTCTCGCAGGCAAAGCAGGTGGCCGACCTGGTGGCCCGTCCCATCGAGGAGGACGGCGTGGCCATCGTGATCGAGGACCTGCTCGACCGCGGCGAGATTGGCTGAGCCCGGGAGCCGGGCGTTGGGCGCACCGCGACAGAGACCGGTCGTAGTGGTGCTGGGCAGCATCAACATGGACCTGGTGGTCATGGCGCCGCGGCTTCCAGTGCCCGGCGAGACGATCGCCGGCGACGACTTCGGCATGACGCCGGGAGGCAAGGGCGCGAACCAGGCCGTCGCCGCCGCGAGGCTGGGCGCCGAGGTCCGGATGGTCGGACGCGTGGGCGAGGACGCGTTCGGGCCGATGCTCCTGCGGGGACTCGAGTCGTACGGTGTCGACGTGTCCCGGGTGGCCGCCGACCCCGACGGCCCGTCGGGCACGGCGATAATCCTGCTGGACGCCGACGGCGAGAACCGCATCGTCGCCGTCTACGGCGCCAACATGCGCTGCGACGACGCGCAGGTCCGCGAGACGCAATCGGCGCTCGACGGCGCCGACTGCCTGCTGCTGCAGCTCGAGGTCCCGCTGGAAGTCTCGCTGGCGGCCGCGCGTGTTGCCCGCCAGAAGGGCGTCCCCGTCGTCCTCGACCCCGCGCCTGCGTCGCCCCTGCCCGACGAGGCCTACGCCCTGGTCAACGTTCTGACCCCGAACCAGACGGAGGCTGCGGCGTTGGTCGGACACCCCGTGGACGATATCTCTCAGGGACGCTCGGCGGCAGTGGAGCTATCGGGCCGAGGCGTCGAGACGGCAATCGTGAAGTTGGGTGAGCGGGGCGCCGTGTACGTCTCCGGCGATTCGTCCGACCATGTACCCGCGTTCGACGTCGAGGCAGTGGACACGGTCGCGGCGGGCGACGCGTTCGGCGGCGCGCTGGGCGTAGCCCTTGCCGAGGGCAGGGACCTCGCAGCGGCGATTCGGTTCGCCGCCGCCGCCGGAGCCGTGGCGGTCACCCGGCCGGGCGCGCAGACAGCCATGCCTTCGCTGGACGAAGTGGAGAGCCTGCTACGAGGATAGCCCAAAGGCGCCAGCACGAATGCCGCCGGGTAAGCGCCGCGATGTACCGCCGTTAGCGAACGCTACTTCTTCGAGGGGTTGTTGCCCCTTCCCCCACCTGACGGATTCCCCGTCCTGCTCGGGAAGTTTGGGTTCTTGCCTCCCCCACCTTTCGCACTACCGCCGCCGCCACCCTTGCCGCCCTTTGCCATGATCGTCGGAATGTTCATGTCTTCTCTCCGTAGCGTCGAAAAGATCAAGACGCGAAGTCGTCTACGAGAGCTTCGTCGTGACGCTCAGACAGCGGGCGAGGGTCCCCTGACTTCGACCGCCCTGAGCCGATGAATGTGAGGCTATCCATAGTCAGCGGTCGCGCAACGCCGGGGGCCAGGCACTGAGTCAGGGCCTCCCTGACGACCGCCGCCATTGACTTGCCTTCGGAGAAGGCTCTCCGGCGAACCATTTCGTACGTCGTCTCGTCCAGTTGTATCTGTGTTCGTCTCATCGCGTCCAATCTCCCAATCATCGTCATCACATCATGCCATCATGACCCCACCCGCTGCCGGCGCAGCGGCTGCCCGCTCCTGTACGTGGCGACTCGCCACAGCCACTCCGCGGGACCGAACAGGAAGCGACTCGACCACGCCTGCGACCACCAGAGCTGCAGCGCCCACACCGCGAACACGAACACCAGCACCGCGCTCCGGTTTATGAAATCGGCGTCGCCCAGCAGGGTCGTCAAGACGAGCACGCCCAGCACCGTCTGCGCCAGGTAGTTCGTCAGAGCCATCCTCCCGACCGACCGCAGACGCCGCTTGAGCCAGTTGTCCTCGCGGTTATTCCAAAGGATGACGAGGCTCATGTACCCGAGCGAGGCGGGAATCGTGCCAATCGTATTTGGAATCTGGCCGATGAAAGCGATGTCGCGCGAGTAGTCGTTCACCGCGGTGATGACGACGCCGGCGGCGGCAAGCGGCAGGCCGATGGAAAGCCCGACCATCGCGGTCAGTCGATACGTCCTCGCGTTCAGTCCGCCGTTCATGAAGCCGGTGCGATAAAGGCCGGCGCCGACGAGAATCAGTCCGAGTGCGCGCAGGAAGTAGCCCAGCAGGAAGGGAAGTCCAATAACCTCCTCGGTCGAAACCTCGCCCGGCTTCCAGAGACCCGAAAGCGACGCGCTGGTCGTGTCGGCGATGTACTGCGCGAGCAGCGCACAGCCAACGGACAGCGCGAACACGGCGACTCCAACGGAGATGAGCAGCCAGTTCGGCAGCTTCCGCATCGCGATCAGAAAGACCGACGACACCGCATAGACCATCAGCACGTCGCCGTCCCAGAGAATCGCGTGATAGACGCCGATGATCAGCAGCAGCGCGTTTCGCCACAGGTTCAGCAGGACCGCGCGTCTGCCTCTCCCGCTGGCGCGGTCGATGAAGAGGATCATTCCCGCCCCGAACAGCAGCGAGAACAGCCCCATGAACTTCTGGTCGACGAACACCTCGCCGAGGATGCCCACGGCCCAGTCGAGCCATGTCTCCGAGCCGCCCGCGCTCAGGTTGTAGTAGGGAGCATTACCGAGCTTGAACTGAACGGCGTTCATCAACAGGATGCCGAGCACGGCGACCCCGCGTACCAGGTCGAGGCTGGTTATCCGCCCGGACTCGCGAACGGGACCGGTATCAGTCGCCTGGGAACGTTCTGACAATGGGTAACCGCTTCGTGCCGCATGGCCGGAGGCCGTCGGCCTCTGGCCGGGAGTTACTTGTACAGCTTCTTGTTGATGTACTCGCCCGTGAGCTGCCCGGCGGCGAGGATGTGGCCGTCCATGGCGGCCAGCAGGTCGTTCTTGTTGGAGCCGGCGGCGAGATCGAACTCGGCGTCGAGCGCGTAGATGGTGAACGCGTACCCGTGTGGGTACTGCGTCTTCTTCGACCCCACGTGGTCGTCTCGCTGGAAGATGGAGATGACGTTGGGCGGCGGACAGGGCCCGCTCCAGCCCGTGACGTCGTAGTCGTTGATTCCCTGGCGGGTGTTGGGACCGATGGCCGCCACCTCAGTGGTGGTCGCCACGTGCTCGGCCAGTTCGGTGACGTCGGCCGGTATGTTCCAGAGAACCCAGTGCACCCGCGGCGACACCACGCCCAACTCGTACTCCACCGCGTCCGGGTCGTCCACGATGATGGCGAAGCTCTGGGTGCCCTCAGGCGCGTTCGCCCACGCGAGAGGCGGCGACTTGTCCTCCCCGTACTTGGCGTCGTAGCCCGCCTCCGGGTACCAGTAGTTGTCGGTGCAGGTGAACTCGATCGGGATGCGCCTGATCCTGGAGAAGACGCTGCTGGTCACCTCCATCGTCATCTCGAACTCCTGGGCGACCTTGTACTCCGGCGTGTCGAGCATCTTGCCGGTACCGCCGGTGGCCGCCGCGGCCTGTCCGCCTTCCCCGTCTGAGGCGGGGGCCTGCGCCGCCTCCTCCGCGGTATCGCTGGAACACGCAGCCGCCATTAGCGACAGGGCCAACAGCGCGACCGCCGTGATCACATAGCTGCGAAGGTTGTTCATGGCTTGCCTCCGTTCATGGGCGAAGTCGCCACTCCTGTACGAACCGACTGGTGACTCCCATCCTACCGCGCAGGTCCGAATGCGGCAATAGGATCGCCGACGGGGACGGGACGGCGCTCCGGGTCTATCCCGCGGGCTGGCCGTCCTCGAGTTCGGTGAGGCGCCGTTCGACCTCGGCGAGCCTCGCGTACCCCTCGTGCGCGAGGAACGTACCCCTCGTGCGCGAGGAAGTAGCTCCGCGCAGGTACAGGTCGGCCAGCTCGGCGCCGCGCCGGTCTTCCGACTTGGCGGCCATCATGCCCCTGCCAGCGCACGACGAGCCGGGACCCTTGCGCGAACTCCGTCGCGGGAGTCAGACGAGGCGGAGAAATCCCCACCCTGGAATCACACAGGGGTCTCCCTTCGCGGGAATGACGGCTATGGGACCCGAATGGGAGTTACTTGTACAGCTTCTTGTTTATGTACTCGCCCCTGAGCTGCCCGGCGGCGAGTATGTGGCCGTCCATGGCGGCCAGCAGGTCGTTCTTGTTGGCGCCGGCGGCGAGGTCGAGCTCGGCGTCGAGCGCGTAGATGGTGAACACGTACCCGTGGGGGTACTGGGTCTTCTTCGTCTTCATGTAGTCGTCGCGCTGGAAGATGGAGATGACGTTGGGCGGCGGACACGGCCCGCTCCAGCCCACAATGTCGTAGTCGTTGATCCCCTGGCGGGTGTTGGGTCCGATGGCCGCCACCTCGGTGGTGGTCGCCACGTGCTCGGCCAGCTCTGTGACGTCGGCCGGTATGTTCCAGATGACCCAGTGCACCCGCGGCGACACCACGCCCAGCTCATACTCCACCGCGTCCGGATCGTCCACGATGATGGCAAAGCTCTGGGTACCCTCCGGCGCGTTTGCCCAGGCGATCGGCGGCGACTTGTCCTCACCGTACCTGGGCTCGAAGCCCGCCTCCGGGTACCAGTAGTTTTCCGCGCAGGTGAACTCGATCGGGATGCGCCTGATCCTGGAGAAGACACTGCTGCTCACCTCCATGGTCAGCGGAAATTCCTGGGAGACCTTGTACTCCGGCGTGTCGAGCATTTTGCCCGTCCCGCCGGTGTCCGACGCTGCCTGGGCGCCGTCCCCGTCCGAAGCGGGGGCTTGCGCCGCCTCCTCCGCGGTATCGCTGGAGCACGCCGCCGCCATGAGAGACAGGGCCAGCAGGGCGACCGCGGTGGCTGCGCAGCTGCGAAGGTTGTTCATGGCTTGCCTCCGTTCACGGGTGACGTTGTGACGACGTTGCCTGACCGGTCGGTGGCGACCATCCTACCGCGCAGGCTCGGAAGCGGCAAGAGAATCGTAGCCTTGTAACGGTTCAGACTTGTCGGGACGAATGCTTCTCAGACCCTGGATTCCCGCCTGCGCGAGAATGACGGTTATGACAGTGCTGTGGTTATCGGGAGTTTCTCACGAGGCCTGAACTGTTACGCAGCCTTGATCGCATCGTCGCTGGACGTGGCGCCCGCGGTGAGGTGGCGTGCTATCCTCCTATGCGCGCGCCTTGCGCCAGCCATGCCCCCTACGGATGGACCACGGTCGCCTGCAGTCAGGCCGAGTTGTCTCGTATGGGCTCGGAACAGTCAGAGAGATGGCCCGGTGCCGCCAACGATACGCGAGTTGATCGCCAAACCTGAGAAGGCAGGCTTCACCAATCGGGGCGGTCGCGGTAGCCATCGAAATTTCGTTCATCCCAGAGTGCCCAAGCCAGTTACTCTGTCCGGTAGTCCGGGCGAGGACGCCAAGAAATATCAGGTTCGGGCCGTAAGTGCGGCCATAGCAGCTATGGAGGAGTCCGAGAGATGAAGGACGGCGCACGATACGTCAAGATCGTCGAATGGTCCGATGATGACAAATGCTTCGTAGGAAGCGCACCCGGGCTGATCTACGGCGGATGCCACGGGCTCGACGAAAAAGAGGTTTTCGACGAGTTGTGCGGCATAGTCGACGAGGTGATCACGTTGTTTCAAAGGGAGGACAGGCCATTACCCCCTTCGACGGCAGGTCGCGACTACGCCAGCAAGCTGCTGGGCGTCACCTGACCGCGAAGATTAGGTGCTGCTTGGCGCTGGGCCGGCCACGAAGGGCGCCGCCGCGGGCCCCCAGAATCGACGGCGCTGCTATGGTTCTCCGGCGGGCTGGCCGTCTTCGAGCTCCGTCAGGCGGCGCTCGACCTCCGCGAGCCTCGCGTATTCCTCGTGCACGAGGAAGTAGCAGCGCCGCAGGTACAGGTCCGCAAGCTCCGCGCTGAGCCGGTCATCGGACTTGGCGGCCCGGACCAGGCGGGGGATGTTGTGGTTCTCCGGGAAGTGGCGGGCGAGCAGACGAATGTCCTGCTCGGCCTCCTCGACCTGGCGCGAGTCTGAGCCCTCGACGGCGAACCGGAGCTTGCCGACCATCTTGGTCAGCTCCTCCAGCCTGTCGCCCTCGCTCATCAGCTCGTAGAGGACGTCCTTGACGCCGGCGCCTTCCTCCGCGTCGTCCTGCTCATCCTGGGGCGCGCCGAGCGCGGGAGCGTGCCGCTCGTACATCTCGGCGTATTCCTGGACGGCCTCGTTGATCGACATCATGCCCTGGGCGACGTCGTTGGGATCGATCTCTCCAGCGAAGAGCACGTCGTCGTCCCGCTGCCGCGCGAGCTCGTCGAGAACGGCGTAGCTCTCGACCTGCTCCGGAGTGGGCGGGAACGCGAAGGCGGACAGGTCCTTGGGGCCGAGCTCGCCCACCTGGTTCATCAGGAACGGCGGGACGTACTTGGAGACGTCGACCGTGATGGGGAGTATGACCACGTAGGTCGCCCAGACCTCCTGGGCGCTGGTCCTGTTCCTGAAATAGAGCAGCGCGTGGCCCTTCGGCTCCTCTCTGCTGCCTCTGTCGAAGGTCAAGTCCATGTCGTGCCGACCGGGCGGCCCGGTCTCGGCCCATTATACGCCGTAGAGACCGGGCGCGCCGGGCAGCCGCTGTCTTCGCCGCGCTATACTGATCGTCAGGAGGCGTATCGACGACGATGCCGGGCGCGATAGACAACGGATACCGGTGGGTCTTGAGGCCGCTGCTCTTCCGGCTGCCCCCGGAGCGCGCGCAGGCGGTGGCCGACTATGTCCTCGCCCGGCGGGCGCTGTCCACGGTCCTGGGATCGGGGATGCAGGTGCGCAACGGCCGGCTCTTCGTCGATCTGTGCGGCGTCACGCTGGAGAACCCGGTGGGACTCGCGGCCGGCTACGACAAGAACTGCGAGATGGTCGGCGGGCTGTCCCGCCTCGGCTTCGGCTACCTGACCGTCGGGACGGTGACGGAGACCCCAAGGCCGGGCAACGACGCGCCCCGGCTGCTCCGGCTGCCCAAGGAGGAGTCGCTCCTGAACGCGCTCGGCTTTCCCGGCGCCGGACTCGAGGCCGCCGCGGCCGCCCTGGAGCGTTCGCGAGACGCGGCCGGAGGCGCCCTGCTCATCGTCAGCGTCGCCGGGACCACCGTGGACGAGTTCGTCCGGTGCCACCGGCGGCTGGAGCCGCTGGTCGACGCGATCGAGCTCAACGTCAGCTCCCCCAACACGAGCGGGCTGAGGGTGTTCCAGGAGCCCGAGGCGCTCGGCCGGCTGATAGGCGAGATAAACGACGGGCGGGAGAAGCCCCTGCTGGTGAAGCTCCCCTGGTGTGGAGTCTCGGGAGATGGCGAGGGCGGGGCGGCCGAGGAACGAGAGCGGCTCGCCGCGCTGGCCCGCGTATCCGTCGACGCCGGCGTCGACGCGCTGACCGTCGCCAACACCCGGCCCACGGCCGACGACAGGCTCTCGACGGGCGCAGGCGGCCTCAGCGGGCGCGGCGTCTTCGAGGACATGCTCGCGATGGTCGCGCACGTTCGAAGCGAGGCCGGAGACGGCGTGGCGATCAACGCGTGCGGCGGCATCTTCTCGGGCGAGGACGCCTGGCGCGCCCTGCAGGCCGGGGCCACGACGGTCCAGCTCTTCACGGGAATGGTCTACAGGGGCCCCGGCATCGCCAGGATGATCAGCCAGGAGCTGCTGAAGATAATGGACCGCGAGGGCGTCGACGCGTTCATGTACGCGATGGAGCCGGGGTCGGCCGACAGGCGCGACTGAGGAGGACCGCTACCGGGCGGCCTTGATCTCCTCGATCCGCTGCTCCAGGTCCTCGCGGTCGGCGCCGAGCTCGACGGCGCGGTCCACGTCCTGCGCCACCTCATCGTCCCGCCCCATCCTCGTCAGCAGCAGCGCTCGGTTGCCGTGAGCGGCAGCGTCCTCGGGGTCGATCTCGATTGCGGCGCCGAAGTCCTCAAGGGCGCGGTCGAACTGGCTCAGTCCGCCGAACAGCACGCCGCGGTTGACGTAGGCGGCAACGTACTCCCTGTTCAGCCTGATCGCCTCGTCGAAGTCTTCCAGCGCCCGCAGATGCCGGCCGAGGGAGACGAGGGCCACGCCGCGGTTGTACCGGGTCGCGGCGACGTCCGGGTCGATCCTGATGGCCCGGTCGAAGTCGGCCACGGCCTCCTCGTAGCGGCCGATGTTGGCGTAGGCGGTCCCGCGGCCGTTAAGCGCGTCGAAGCTCTCCGGGTCGCGTTCGATGGCGGCCCCGAAGTCCCGTATGGCCGCCGGGATGTCGCCGTTGAAGATGTGTACCTCGCCCCGTCCGACGTAGGCGCGGGCCAGGCCGGGGTCTAGGCGCAGCGCTTCCTCATAGCCAATGAGCGCGTTGTCCAGGTCGCCGACGCCCCTGATGACGGTGGCCCTGTTGTAGTACGCGACCGCCAGCTCCGGGTCTATCCGGATCGCCGCTTCGTAGTGCTGGAGCGCCGCCGCGGAGTTCCCCATCAGCCAGTACGCCTCGCCTCGCCCGTTGAAGGCGCGGGCGTTGGTCGGGTCGAGGTTCATCGCGTTGCCGAACTCGGAGGCCGCCTCGACGTAGCGGCCGGCCTCCATGTGCTCGACGCCGAGCCGATAGCGCTCCTCGGCCTCGGTCTCCCGGTCGCACGCGGCGAGTCCGCAGGCGAGCAGCGCCAGCAGGCCGGCGGCGACCAGGAGGCCGGCCCTCCGGTGCCGTCCGCCTCGGCTACGCCCCGGCATGGGCCAGGGAGGTCGTGAGCTGGCTCACGGTGATGTTGCCGCCGCTCATCACGAGCACGACGTTCTTGCCGGCCAGCGAGTCCTTGATCTTCAGCGCGGCCGCGAGCGGAGACGCCCCCGCGTGCTCAGGAAGGCTGTGGGTGTGCTCGACGTGCAGTCGAATCGCGTCGTCGATCTCGCGCTCCTCGACCAGTACGAAGTCGTCGAGCATCTCGCGCATGATCCGTTGAGTCAACTCGTAACCGACTCTGGTCGCCAGGCCCTCGGCCTCGGTCTCGACTCTCGCCTCCACGATGCGGCCTTCCTTCCAGGAGAGAAACGCTCCCGGCGCGGCCGCCGCCTGCACGCCGACGACCCGCACGCCGGGCCGTACGGCTTTGGCCACGATGCAGGCGCCGCACACCCCGCTGCCGCCCCCGACCGGGACTACGATCACGTCGGTCTCGGGCAGGTCCTCCATGATCTCGAGCGAATAGGTGGCCACGCCGGGGACCAGGCCCCACTCGTTGGCGGAGTGGATGAACCGGAGCCCCTCCTCCCTGGAGAGCCGCTCCGCGTGCGCCAGCGAGTCGTCGAACTCCGCGCCGTGGAAGACGAGGTTCGCGCCGAGCTGCCGCATCGACCTGACCTTGTTCGGGTTGGCGTCCACGGGCACGACGACGTTGGCCTGCACCCCGAAGGTCCGCGCGGCGTCGGCCACCCCCTGCCCGAAGTTCCCGGTAGAGGCCACGACTACGCCGGCCTCCTTCTCCTCCGGGCTGAGCATCGATACGACGTTGAGCGCCCCCCGTATCTTGAACGCGCCGAGCGCCTGGTGGTTCTCGTGCTTGACGTAGACCCTGGCGCCCACGAGCTCGTCGAGGGCCGGGTAGTGGTGCAGCGGAGTGCGTACGACGTGGGGTTCTATGCGGCGTCGCGCGTCCAGCACGTCGCCCAGGGTAGGCCGTTCCGTCAATTCCGTCCTCCTGAATTCGCGGTTCGAGCGCTCGCCGACAGTCCCGTGACCCCCAGGGAGCTCACCTGCTACGATAGCACACGGATGCCAGCGTCCTCACGAGCGTGTCCATCCCGATGAACATTCCCCGCCAACGGTAGCGACCTCTCCATGCCGATCCACGTGCTCCCGCCGGACGTCTCGTCCAAGATCGCCGCCGGCGAGGTGACCGAACGCCCCGCGTCCGTCGTCAAGGAGCTGATAGAGAACTCACTGGACGCCGGCGCGACCGAGATATCGATCGAGCTCCGCGGGGGCGGCGTGGACCTCATCCGGGTTGTCGACAACGGCGTGGGCATCCCTTCCGCCGAGGCCGGGCTGGCCTTCGAGCGTTTCGCGACGAGCAAGCTGGCAGACCAGTCCGACCTGGGCTCGATAGCGACGCTCGGGTTCAGGGGCGAGGCGCTGCCCAGCATCGGCGCCGTCTCCCACGCCACGATGGTCACACGTCCGCCCGCCGACACCTCAGGGACCCGGATCGAGGTGTCCGAGGGACGCGTCGTGAGCAGCTCGCCTGAGGGCGCCCCACCGGGGACGTCGGTCACCGTCCGGCAGCTCTTCCGAAACGTTCCCGCCCGGCGCAAGTTCCTGCGCTCCGCCTCGGCCGAGGCGAGCAGGACGCAGGCGCTGGTGGACCGGTACACGCTAGCGTATCCGGCCGTCCGGTTCGGCCTGCGCGTCGAGGATCGCGAAGTGCTCGCAAGCACCGGCTCGGGCGACGCCCGGGAGGCGGTCGCGGCGGTCTACGGCGCGGACGTGGCCGAGGCGATGCTGGAGCTCGCCCCGCCGGGCCCGCCGGACGGCGGCAGAGCGCCGAGAGTGTCGGGGATGATCGCGCCCGGGTCGGTCTCACGGGCCAACCGTAACCGGATCACGATCTTCGTCAACGGCCGCTGGGTCCAGAACCGGATGCTCTCCTACGCGCTGCAGGAGGCGTACCACGGGTTCCTTCCGGAGCGCCGCTACCCGGTCGCCGTCGTGGAGATCGCGCTGCCATACGGCGACGTCGACGTCAACGTGCATCCGGGCAAGTCGGAGGTCCGCTTCAGACACGAGGGCGCCGTGTTCGCCGCGCTGCAGCAGGCGGTCCGCCAGACGCTGACGGCCCACTCGCCGGTGCCTGAGCTCGGAGCCGCGACGGTCCCGCGCCCGACCCCCACTCAGCCGGCCGTGGAGCACTCGTTCTGGCCGGCAGGGCCTCCGGACGCGTCGGCCGGCGGCGCGCCGGAGCCACAGGCGGCCGGCGCAGCCGGAGGCCACGAGGGCCACGACTTCGGGCCCATCCCGGCGGCGCCCCCGCTGGCGCCCTCGGCCGCGCTGCCCAGCCTGAGGGTGCTGGGCCAGGTGCAGTCGACGTACATCGCGGCGGAGGGCCCGGACGGCGTATACCTGATCGACCAGCACGCCGCCCACGAACGGGTGCTCTTCGAGCGCGTCAAGGCCGAGGCGCTCGCCGGCGAGCCGGAGGTGCAGGGGCTCATGGAGCCCGTCACGATCGTCCTCGATCACCGCCAGGGCGAGCTGCTGGAGGCGCACGGCGAGCTGGTACGGCAAATGGGGTTCCAGGTCGAGCCCTTCGGCGGCGGGACGTACATCCTCAGGGGCGTGTCCGCGCTGGTAGCCGAGGGAGATCCGGCCCGGAGCTTCCTCGACGTCCTCGACCTCATGTCCGAGGGAGGCGGCTTCGAGTCCTGGGAGGAACGCGCCGCCTACTCCATCGCCTGCCACGGCGCCATCAGGGCCGGCAAGACGCTCACGGCCGAGGAGATGGCCGAGCTCGGCCGCCAGCTGGAGGCCTGCGAGCAGCCCCACACCTGCCCCCACGGACGCCCGACGATGATCCACATGAGCTCGGCACGCCTTGAGCGAGAGTTCGGCCGGCGCTAGCCCGAGCACCTAGAGCCGTAGAGATGAAAGGTCCAAGGCGGATGGATGGAGGTGGGTCATCAATGTGAATGCGGATGTGCTCTTCTCTGCGGGCCCATCTGTCCCATGGGAGGAAGCCAGGAAGTGGGCACAGGCTCAAGGCTGGACAAAGCTGCGGAACGCCCAACTGAGAGATGACATCATTGGACATGGCCTGGCGGGCGTAACGCAGAAGGACATCGACCTGCTGACAGACCTCCCTACCAAGCTTCAAGTTCACGTAGCTAGTTGGGGAGAAGAGTTCGTCCTTTGTGGGAGCGCGAATGCCTGGATGGTATTCGTTGGTCCAAGTCCCGGGAGCAGTCCGTCCTGCAGCGGGAGAATGCACGAGCTACTTGATGCGTCGGACCACGTTCGCAATCCTGTCCTCGGACGCCCCCATCCATCGCTGTGGTACGTTGACGGTGCCGGGTTCTTTGAAGAAGTCCGCAAGTGGGTGCGCGTGTACCTATAGGACACCTTGGAGATGGCGCGATTAGATTCTGGAGGGACGTCATCCCTGTAGTGCACCCCAAGCTGGTAATTGCGCTGAGTCGGGGGAGCCGTATGCGAGGACAGGGTCGAACACCCGGCGTGTACAGAACGCTCCTGCGCGCTGCCACAAATCTGGGACTACAGGTATGTGAATTGCCGGCGACACGGTTCGAAAGCGGTCCACCGGTCGCACCTCATCGGTTTCACTGCTGTCGGCTGAAGCATACACCAGGTGCTTCGCCATCGCACCGCGCCACTGTCTGATTCTGCGCTGTAACGTCCGCAACTGACGCCTGCTGTAACGCTCCGGGTAGCGCAGTATCAGCCGGTCTAACAAATCCAAGGCAGTCGTGTCCGGGTAACTATTCAGAGTTGAGGGGAGCGGTCGGTTCACCGTGTGAGCTGTTCCATTGTGTTCCAAAGTGTTCCATTCCTATCTGGGCGATGGAACACTTTGCCGAAAAATGGAACAGGTGGTGTTCCACGGTTCGTATCTGAGGTGGAACAGGGCGGAACAAAATGGAACAGGGGTGTTCCATATTTGGATGGCGGATAGTTTGGGCCTCGGGTGTGGTTGTCACGCGGACATAGTAGCACGGATGTGCTGTCGGCGCAACGCGGTGTACTCGGCGTAACTGTTCGTAGTCGAGGTGACCAACGCTTGGTGAGCTTGGCGATGTGGCATTGGTCAAAGCCAAATGACCGTATGGGCGACGTCGCTGGTCGAGAAGATCCCACGAAGTGTGAACAGTTACGTGTCAGGCTGCTGCTGGAGCCAGCCCAGTACCTCGCACCACACTCCCTCGAAGGGATCCGGTCGAGTTCGCCAACTGCCAGGCCCCCTGGCCCTCCGCGTGTGTGTTGGGCCAACCTCTCTCCGTCTCCACAGATCGGGTAGCTGCGACAGGAAGCTCTCCAGACTCTCCCCATTGGACGTGCTCCCCGACTCGACAGAGCCGACTGCTGCCAGCGCAGACTGGGACTTGCGTATGCTGTGCAGCAACGATACCGGTTCCTGATTGCGCAAAGCACCTCGGTCCTCGTGGCCAGGCTAATGTCTCCAACCATATCCATGCCTCCGTGGTTTGCGTAACACCATCAAGGCGCAACGACCTGGCTTCAGTAACATCTACGTGAGGCAATAGCTCCGCTTCGGTAACATTTTTCTTGAGGCGACGCGCTCTCATGAGTTCCGCGAGTTGGTCATCACCAACGGGGCTATCCGGGTCATCCCGTCTCGCTCGAACCTCAGGGAGCCACACTCATATGACGAGTCCATATACCGAGAGCGACATCTCGTCGAGTGTCTTGTCGGCAAGATCAAGCACTACCCCCGCATCTTCTCCCGATTCGACAAGCTCGCAAGTAGGTACCTCGGCTTCCTGCGGTTTGTTGGCGCTCTCATATGGCTGAGATGACATGTCAACACAACCTAATTCCCGCAGGACCCGTCAGGCGTAGTCCTCCAGCACCATCGCGGCGACGCGCTTGCCGATGCGCACGCTGTAGTTGGTGCCGCGGTCCTCCGGGTAGACCTGCGTCGTGTTGGCCAGGTAGACGCCGTCCACGGGCGTCCGATGCTCCGGGATGCGCCGGGAGTACCCGGTCCCGATGATCGGTTGGGCCGCGTCCACCCGGTGGTGGTAGCTCTCCTCGATCCACGACGGGGCGAACTCCGGGTTGATCTTCCTCAGGTGCGGCGCGTACTCGTCCAGCAGCTCCCGGTGCTCCATGCGGTACATCGGGTGCTCCCTGCTCAGGTAGTTGGACAGGTACACGACGTGCTTGCCGCCGTAGTGCTCCGGCCCGAGCAGGTTCGTCTGCTCGATGACGCCGACAAAGGGGATGGACCGGTCGGCGACGTTCAGCCAGTAGACGTGGGACAGGGGCCTGTCCAGGACGAGGATCAGCAGCACCGCCGACATGTACCGGACGCCCGTCAGCTTGCCCATATACTCGTCCGGCAGCGACGGCAGCAGCCGCGCGAACGAGTAGGACGGCACGGTCGCGATCACGGCGTCGAAGGGCTCGAACGCCGGAGGACCGGGCGCAGGGCCGTCATCCTCAGCCTCCTCCGGGTCGGCCAGAGGCTGGGGAGACGTCCACGTCGCCGGCGCGTCGGCGACGTTCAGGCCGACGGCCCGGCCGTCCTCGACCGCGATCTCCGTGACCGCGCGCGACAGATGGATCTCGCCGCCGAACTCGGAGACCTTCTCTCCGAGCACGTCGAAAACCTCGCCGAAGCTGCCCTCGGGGTACACGAGCATCTCCTTCGACAGCCCCTTGCCGCGAGACGCGAACCTGGTGTGCACCTTCCCCCAGATCCAGGCCATCGTCACCTGTTCGTAGTAGCTCTCGCCGAACTTGCCCCGCAGCATCGGCCCCCAGAAGACCTCGTACGCCCGCCGGCCGGCCTTCCTGCGGAGCCACTCGTTCGCGGCGACGTCCTCCAGGCGCCGCCAGTCCTTCATGCGCTGCAGCATCAGCGTGACGAGGCCGAGACGGAACCGGTCGAGCAGCCCGAGCGGGGTGAACTTCAGCAGGTCGATGGGCGTGACGAAGTTGTAGATCTTGCCGTCGTACAGCGTGCCGACCTTCGACTCGATGTACCGGACCCGGTCGGCGAGCCCGATCTCCTCCATCAGCGAGATGATGTCCGTGTCGCTTTTGAACAGGTGGTGGTAGCCGCGCTCGAGCCGGGCGCCCGCGACGTCGAACGTCGAGGCCTGCCCTCCAAGAAACGGCGCACGCTCGTACAGCGCGACCGACACCCCGGCCTTGGACAGCTCGTACGCGGCGGCCAGCCCGGCCGCGCCGCCCCCGACCACGCCGACCCTCACGGGCCGTCCTCCGCGCCGGCGACGGCGGCGCGTTCGGAGGCGACAGAGCGTCCCGCGCGCGACAGGCTGCCGAGGGAGACGTTCTGCGTCCACAGGAAGACCTGCCCCAGCACGATCATCGGGATCAGCAGCGTCGCGTGCACGACCGCGACGTACGCTCCGGCGTCGGCCCTGTCCACCGCGGCCAGCGGGAGCAGCACCAGCGTCTCGCGGGCGATCAGCTCGAACAGTCCGATGCCGCCCGGCGCGGCCGGCACTGAGGCGCCGATGTTGGCTATCGCCACCACGAGGACGATGGCGGCGCTCATCTCGGCCACGTTGTCGAAGGCGAGGTCCAGGTCGAAGGAGTACGCGATCACCATGAACAGCCCCGCCTCGAACAGCCACACCGGGACCGACAGCAGGAACAGCACGACAACGCTCCGCGGGCTGCGCAGCGAGATCAGCCCGCCCAGCAGCATGTCGACCGCCTCCGCGGCGCGCGATTCCAGCCTTCGCGGGAGCGGACGCAGCGCGGCCTTCGCCCACCGTCCGGCCCTGTCCGGCGCAAGGGCGGCAAGCACGAGGCCGGCGAAGCCGAGCACGAACGGCAGCGTGATCGCGGCCACGAGCAGCGGCCACGGCACGCTCGACAGCCGGCCGAGCCCCTCGGCCACTCCGAGCACCGGCACGAACAGGGCGACCAGGGCGACCATCGCCAGCAGCGTCAGCGCGTCCAGCAGGCGCTCGACCAGGATCGTCATCAGCGCCGTCGTCTTGCTGACGCCCTCCCGCTCGCCGACGTAGTAGCTGCGCACCAGCTCGCCGATGCGCATCGGCAGCAGGTTGTTCGCCATGTAGCCGACGACGACCACCGGGTACAGCCGGACGACGCTCACGTGCTTCAGGTGCCGCAGCAGCCGCTGCCAGCGCAGCGTCCTGAACAGCAGCGAAACCAGGTAGAGCCCCGTCGCCGGGGCGACCAGCGCGTAGTCGGCCTGCGACAGCGCGTCGAGGAACCGCTCCAGGTCTACGGTGAAGACGAACAGCGCCAGGAAGACGACGCTGACGGCTATTCCTATCCAGAACTTGGCGCTGCCGGGCAAATGAAGACTCCCGGTACCATGATACAAGAACGCGCCCCAAGCCCCGGCAAATTAGGGGAACAGGGTCTTGCAGAACGGGTTGGCTCTGTATGAGACTGTACGAGCCGCAGCCGCACCAAAGAGGCCAGAATGGGTAGCCACGTGTTGGACAACCGCGACCTCACGGTTGTCGACTATCTGCAGAAGCACCTCGCCGGCGCCGACAAGTTCAGCATAGTCTCGGCGTACTTCAGCATCTACGGTTACGGTCTCCTCGCCGCTGAATTGTCCCGGATCGGGGAGACCCGCTTTCTGTTCGGCGACCCCTCATCGGTGGACGACCTCACACCGGGGGAGAAGGACGACAAGGCCTTCGACCTGACGGAGCGCGGCCTTGTTCCCAGTCAGGCGCTCAGACAGAAGCCCCTGGCGGAGCAATGCGCAGAGTGGGTGAAGAGCAATGCCGTCTCCATCCGTTCCGTCAGAAGGTCGAACTTCCTCCACGGCAAGATGTACCTCACGCCTGAGACCGGGGTCGTCGGAAGCTCCAATTTCACCAAGAACGGTCTTGGAGGCAGCGACAGGCCGAACCTCGAAATCAACCTCGCTGTCTCCGATCCTGACCTGCTGGCCGAGCTGCGGGGTTGGTTCGACGATCTGTGGGCGAACGAGGCGCTGACGCACGACGTCGAGCGCCGCGTGCTGGACGCGCTCAATCGCCTCGGCAGGGACTACGCGCCGGAGTTCATCTACTTCAAGACTTTGTACGAGCTATTCAAGGACAGGCTGGACGCGCAGCTCGACAGCGACCGGCAGCTACGGGAGCACCACCTCACCGAGACGGCTATCTGGAACACGCTGTACGAGTTCCAGAAGGACGGTGTAAAGAGCGTCATCAGCCGCTTGCAGCAACACAACGGCTGCATACTGGCCGATAGCGTCGGCCTCGGCAAGACCTACACCGCCCTCGCCGTCATCAAGTACTACGAGCTCCGCAACGAGAACGTCCTCGTGCTATGCCCCAACAAGCTGCGCCAGAACTGGGCGCTCTACCAGATCCACCACATGCAGGTGGGCAATCCCTTCGTGGAGGACAGGTTCCGATACTCCCTGATCGCCCACACTGACCTGTCCCGCGACGGCGGCTGGTCGGGCGGGATAGACTTGGCCACCTTCAACTGGGGTGCCTTCGACCTCATAGTGATCGACGAATCGCACAACTTCCGCAACGACGGGGGCAAGCGCTACGAACGGTTGCTGGACGACATCATCAAAGGCGGCGGCAGGACGAAGGTGCTCATGCTGTCAGCCACCCCGGTGAACACGTCCCTCATCGACCTGCGCAGCCAGGTCCACCTGATGACCGAGAAGAACGAAGAGCACTTCCGGGAGAGCGTTGGAGTCGGCCATGTCGGGAACCTGATGTCCGTCGCGCAGCGGGAGTTCAAGCAATGGGAGCGGGAGAAGGCGGGGCGGGGCAGCATGGACAAGGCAAGCCTCCTGGCCCGGCTCGGCGCCGACTTCCTGCGACTGTTGGACGCCGTCTCGATCGCCCGGTCGAGGCGCCAGATCACCCAGTTTTATGAAGCCGAGTTGTCGCGCATCGGCCAGTTTCCACAACACGCCCCTCCAGAGAACTTCTATCCCGCGACCGACCTCGCCGGGGCGCTCTCCTATGAGGCGCTCTCGGCGCAGATCAAGAAGTTTTCTCTCTCCATCTACCGTCCGTCCGACTATCTGGTCGACGCCGTCCGTCAGCTCGAGTTGGAGACGGAGAAGAAACAGACCAACTTCAACCAACGGGACCGTGAGCACTACCTGGTTGGAATGCTTAGGATCAACTTCCTCAAGCGGCTCGAAAGTTCTCCGCACTCCCTGGACCTGACGTTGCAGCGGACGATCGGCAAGATGGACGCCCTCCTGGACCGCATCGACGCCTACGAGAACCGCGCGCGCGCCGATGGAGACTTAGGCGACAACCTGCCCGACGAGGACGAAGACGACGAGGACTTCCTCATCAACCGCGCCCGCCATCCCTACCACCTGGGCGAGCTCGACCTGCCCCGGTGGAAAGCCGACATCGAGCGGGACAGGGACACCCTCACGGCCGTCCGCGGGCGAGTCGGCGTCATCACCCCTGACCGGGACGGCAAGTTGCAACAGCTCAGGCGGGCCGTGCGCGACAGGGTCGACGCACCCACGACGGACGTGGACGGCAGACCCAACCGCAAGCTCCTCGTGTTCACCACCTTCAAGGACACGGCCTTGTACCTGCACGGCGAGCTGAGCCGCGACGCCGAGGATCTCGGCCTGCGGATGGCCATGGTGTCGGGCGACCAGGTGCTCGACGGCACGTCGACCGGGGACTTCAACGCCGTTCTTTCCGACTTTGCGCCCATGGCACGCGGCCGGGGCAACCACGACGGCGGACCCGACATCGACCTGATGATCGCGACCGACTGCATCTCCGAGGGCCAGAACCTCCAGGACTGCGACACCGTACTCAACTACGACATCCACTGGAACCCTGTCCGGCTCATCCAACGCTTCGGACGAGTTGACCGCATAGGCAGCCGGAGCTCCGCCGTGCACATGATCAACTACTGGCCCACCAGGGACATGGACGCCTACCTCAAGCTGGAGAATCGCGTCATGGCGCGCATGGCGCTGGTCGACGCTACCGGCAGCGGCGACGACGACCCCTTCACCGAGGCGGAGCTGCACGAGGGCGTGCAGTTGGAGTTGAACTTCCGCGACCGACAACTGCTGCGTATCCAGGAGGAGGTTCTCGACCTAGACGATCTGTCCGACAACATCTCGATGAGCGATCTCTCCATGGACTACTTCCTAGCGCAGTTGCGGCAATTCCTTGAGTCGCACAAGGCGGAGCTGGAACGGACCCCCCTGGGGGCATACGCCATAGCGCCCAGCCCCCAAGAGGGGCCGGGCGTCATATTCCTGCTGCGCCAGCGCAGCGCCGCCTCGGTCGGCCCTCGCCAGCGCCCGGCCAGCCCCGTACACCCCTTCTACCTCGTCTACGTCAAGGAGGACGGGACCATCAGGTACGGGTGCTCCAACGCGCGGCAGGCTTTGCAGGCCTTCGAGGGCGCAGCCGTCGGCAGGACACAGCCCATTACCGCCCTCTGCGACCAGTTCGACCGGGAAACGCGTCACGGCCAGGAGATGTCGCTCTACGACTCCCTGTCCGACAGCGTTATCGCCCACATCCGGCAGGTCCTGAGCTCCAACGCCGCACGCGGCCTTGGCCAAGGCGGTAGCCGCGACTTCATGCTGCCCAAGGCATCCGAGACGCCAAAGGCGCCGGCCGACTTCGAGTTGATAACGTGGTTGATACTCGTTTAGCCCTTCACAAGGCGATACGCGCCGCCCTCGGCTCCGCGCCGGAAGGCGACTTCCACGAGCAGGCGGAGAATCTGCTCAGGGTCCTCGGCTACCGCAGCGAGCGCACCCTGCACGGGCAGTCCGGCGCTGTGGCCGACTTCATCGCGCGGTTCCCGGCCGACAACCCTGACACCAGGTCCGAGCAGGCGCTCACAGGGGCCGCTTCGTCCGTACGCATCATCTTCCAGGTGACGGACGAGGAGATAGAAGAGGCGGGCGGCAACCTGAGACTGTTCAGGGACGACACGTTTGACGCAGCCAACGTCAGGAGCTTCCTCTTCACCGCAGTCGAGCTCAGGGACGACAGCTATGCCAGGGGCCGCTACGCCGCCTTTACCCGTGAGATCAATAAGCGCTTTCCTGCTGTACCCGCCGTCGTCTTCTTCCGCACGGCCTCCGGACGCGTCACCCTGGCCTTCGTCAACGTGCGCCCCAACAAGCGCAACCCCCAGCGCAACGTCATCGGCAGCGTCTCGCTCGTCCGCGAGATCGACCCGACGCAAGCCCATCGCGCCCATGTGGACATCCTGGAAGAACTCAGCTTGAGGGAACGGCTGAGGTGGATCGACTCGCACGGCAAGTCCCGCAACTTTGACGGCCTTCTAGCCGCCTGGCTGGACGCTCTCGACACCGAGGAGTTGAACCGCCGCTTTTACGGGGAGCTGAAGAACTGGTTCGACCGCGCCGTCGAGGAGGCTCGCTTCCCAACCGCCGGCCGTAAAGTCCTGAAGCCTGAGGAACACGTCATCCGCCTCATAACCCGTCTGCTCTTCATCTGGTTCATCAAGGAGAACGGGCTGGTGGCCGAGGACCTCTTCATCGAGAACCGGGCGGAGGCTCTGCTGAAGGACTATGACCCCGACGAGGGCGACTCCTACTACCGCGCCGTTCTCCAGAACCTGTTCTTCGCCACCCTGAACACGGAGATCGAGCGGCGCGGCTTCAGCAGCAGGGCCAACGCCACGCACCGGGACTTCTCGCGCTGCAGGTATAGGTCCGAGATGAGCGACCCGGAGACTCTCCGCGGCCTCTTCGACAGGACGCCCTTCATCAACGGCGGCCTCTTTGACTGCCTCGACAGCGAAGCGGCCGCGGGCGCCGGCGGCCATCGCATCGACTACTTCAGCGACAACGTCATCCGGAAGGGCACGGCCGAATACCGGCGGCTCTCCATACCCAACCGCCTCTTCTTCGACGACGAAGGCCTGATCACGCTCTTCAACCACTACAAGTTCACCGTGGAGGAGAACACCCCGGTGGAACAGGAGGTCGCCCTCGACCCAGAGCTGCTGGGAAAGGTCTTCGAGAACCTGCTGGCCGCCTACAACCCGGAGACCCGCGAGAGCGCCCGCAGGCAGACCGGCTCCTACTACACTCCCCGCGCTGTCGTCGACTACATGGTCGATGAGGCGCTGGTTGCGTCCCTGCTCCAGAAGGCAGACCCGGTCGACGATGATCGGACGTGGTGGGAGGCGCGACTGCGCTACCTGCTGGACTACAACGACGCCTTCAAGGACGCCGCTGAGCTGTTCCACGACGACGAGCGCGAGAGGGTCGTCCGTTGCATCTCCGGGCTGAAGGTGCTGGACCCGGCCGTAGGGTCGGGCGCGTTCCCGATGAGCGTCCTCCACAAGCTCACGCTGGTCCTGCGACGGCTCGACGCGAACAACCACATGTGGGAGCGCCTGCAGAGGGAGCTGGCCGGCGGACGCGCCTCGGATGCTTTCGACACCTCCGACCGCAAGGAGCGAGACGACAAGCTCAAGGACATCAGCGCTACGTTCGAGCGGTACCGTGACTCCGACTTCGGGCGCAAGCTGTACCTCATCCAGAACAGCATCTACGGCGTGGACATTCAGTCCGTCGCGACCCAGATAGCAAAGCTGCGGATATTCATCTCCCTGGCCATCGAGCAGCGGCCCGACTCCGACGCCGACAACCTCGGCATCAAGCCGCTGCCCAACCTGGAAACGCGCTTTGTGGCCGCCGACACGCTGCTCGGCTTGGGCCAGCCCACGCAAATTCCTCTGGGCGGCCGGAACGAGATCCACGACCTGAACGAGCGGCTGGAGCACAACAGGGAGCAGCACTTCCACGCAGACACCCGCCCGGAGAAGCTGAGACTGCGGCGGGAGGACGTACGGCTGCGGCGGCTGTTGGCACGGGAATTGCGGCGCGCGGGCATGCCCGCCTCCGACGCGGGAATGGTAGCCGGATGGGACCCATACGACCAGAATGCCAGAGCCGAATGGTTCGACGCAGAGTACATGTTCGGCGTGACCGTCGCCGGGGCAGAGAAGGCTGGCACATCGAAGGGTGTCCAGCGCGATGCGGAGTCCGGGTCCGGCAAGCCCGCCGGCTTCGACGTGGTGATAGGCAACCCGCCCTACGCTCAGCTCCAGAAAGAGCGGGGCCGGCTGGCCGATCTGTACCAGGGGGCGGACTACGCCACCTTCGCGCGAACCGGCGACATCTACCAGCTATTCTACGAGAAGGGGTTCGACCTGCTGGCGAGCGGGGGCGTGCTCTCCTACGTCACCTCCAATAGCTGGCTCAAGGCCGAGTACGGCAAGTCCACCCGCCGCCACGTGTCGGAGCGCGTCGCCGTGCTTCGGCTGATCGAGGCGGGCAAGGACGTGTTCGACAACGTGATCGTCGACGTGAGCATCCTGATCGGACGACGCGGCAAGAGCACGGCGCCGGGCAGGGCGGTCGACATGGACCGCCTGGACGACAAGACCTTCCCACCCGACGAGTCGTTCTGGAGCGAGTTCCGCCCACGCGGTGAAGGGCCGTGGAGCCTGCTTTCGGCAACGGAACAGGGGGTAATGGACAAGATGGGGGCCGAGGGGACGCCGCTCGCGCAGTGGGACGTAAGCATAAACCGCGGAATCTTGACCGGCTACAACAAGGCGTTCGTCATAGACGACGAGACCCGAAAGGCGCTGCTGGCCGAAGACCCGAACTCCGCCGACGTGATCGAACCCGTGCTCCGAGGCCGCGACATCCGTCGCTACAAGGCGCGACGGGCGGGCCAGTGGCTGATAGCGACGCACAACGGATACGGCGACCTTCCTGCGGTAGACGTAAACGACTACCTGGCGGTCAAAGCTTACCTCGACCACTTCTACCCAAAGCTGAAAGCCAGGCAGGACAAGGGCCGCACGCCCTACAACCTCCGCAACTGCGCCTACTACGACGACTTCGCCAAAGAGAAGCTGTTTTGGATGGACATGTCTCCAGAGGCTAGGTTTGCATACTCTGAAGTGGAAGAGTACTGCAACGACAAAGGCTACATGATGACCGGCAGTTCCCTGAAATACCTTTGCGCCGTGTTGAACAGTTCGGTCGTGACATGGAGGATGAAGTTCACCGCCCTGACGACCGGAATGGGTCTTATGCAGTGGAAGAAGTTCGCGGTGGAACGCCTGCCCATCCCTAAGATCCCTGACGCTGAGCAGCGCCCGTTTGTGCGCCTGGTAGACGCCATCCTGCAAGCCAAGGCCGCCAGCCCGGACGCGGACACGGATGCCCAGGAGGCGGAGATAGACCGGCTCGTATACGACCTCTACGGTTTGACAGATGACGAAATCGCCGTGGTGGAGGGCGGGTGATTCGAGGGGACCGCGCGACCGGACGACCGGCTCCCATTCGGGCGGCGGGCTGTCCACCGAGGTCTCGGGCTACTCGAATATCTCGCTGATCGGCATTCGCCAGCCGGGGACGACGTCTTCCACGGCCAACGTGTCGTCTTCCGTCAGTGCGTCTGGGTCAGAGTCAGGGCGATGGACGGTTACGGTTCGCCCGCGGGGATCCACCACTATGACGGCGAGCGTTCCGGCGGAGAGGTAGTCACGGGTCTTCTCCTCGACGTCCGCGTAGCGGTCGCTGGGCGACATCACCTCTACGGCGACGTCCGGCGCACCCGGGAAGTAGTCGTCCGTCCGCCCTACCGCTTCCGCTCTCTCCCGCAGCACGATGCCCACGGCAGGAGCGAGCACGTGATCGGGGTCGGATTCCAACTTGTAGCCCGACGCTACGGTAGCGACGCCCAAGCGGTTCCGGTTCACATATCCGCCCAGACATGCGGCCATCGAGCCAGCGACGCTTCCCTCCCGCTGTCCCCTGTAAGGCCTCCTCCTCAGCTTCCCTCTCACGAGCTCGTACCGAAAGCCGTCATCTGACATTTCGAGAAGCTCGTCCGCGGTGGTTGGCTGCGTTGTCTCAAACATGGTTGGTCGCCGGGCCGTTACGGGCGTGGGGTGAAGTCGGCGGGGAAACCCTCGCGGAAGTAGACGTACGAGTCCTCGCTGCCGATGTCGTCGAATACGACGCCGCGGTCCAGGAAGTACTCGATGACGGCTTGCAGCGTGGACCTGTCGGCGACGCCCCTGACCAGCTTGCCCAGGGAGAGGTCGCGGTACTTGTGCTCCGGGAACCACCAGCGGTGCCTGACCAGCGTGCCCTCGCCGAACTCTTCGCCGATCTTCGGGGCCGCCTTCTGCCGGTTGTTCCGGTGGACGACGAGCACCGACGACTCGGGCACGTAGCCCGGCAGCTCGGCCGCCCCGAAGGAGTTGTAGCTCACCGTGTAGTCACTCGGGTCTCTCAGGTACCACGCCCACGGCCAGGAGAACCCGCTGGTGTCGTCGACGGTGAGCAGCAGGGGATCGGGCCCGCCGCCCCGCGCTCGCGCCTCTCCGACGTGTTCGTACAGCCCCGACACGTGCGGCGTCGTCTGAGTGTACACGATCATCTCGACCGGGATGTCGCCGTTCTCGTAGGCGGCGTTCCACGCGGTGCGGACGGTCAGCCCGAGCAGGAATACGGCGAGCGGTATCGCCGCGAAGGCGAAAAATGTCCCATGGCCGACGCGCTTTGCGATCCAGTAGCCCGACCCGGCGATGGCCGCGAGCGATCCGAGCGACGCCGCGAGCAGGACGACGCTGAAGGGATCGTCGACCGAGACCTCCAGGAAGACCAGCGCGTAGAGCAGCAGGATCGTCAAGGGCACGCCGCCGATCAGGTACAGCCCGCCGCCGGAGACCAGCCGCCTCCACTCGACGCGCTCGACCACGTCGCCCAGGAACCGGCCCGCGAGGACTATCAGCGGCAGGGCTACGTTGACGAGCAGCCACGGCATCTTCTCGCCCGCCATCGTGTAGAGCAGGAACGTCAGGCCCGCCCAGAACACGAGAAACACGCCGAAGAAGTCCCGGCGGCGGAGGTAGTAGACGGCGCCGGCGACGGCGAATATCAGCGGCAGGAACTCGTACAACGAGGTGAGTAGCACGTAGTAGTAGGTGGGCTGGTTGCCCCGCGCCACGGGAAGCTGCTGCTGCGCGAGCCAGTAGCCGGCCGAGCGCCAGCCGCCCGACGCGATGCCGGTCAAGTTGGTGAAGAAGCTGCTGTAGGCCAGCATCCAGATCACGCCGAAGACGGCGGCGCAGCGCCACCACACCCTCGGCTTCCATCTCATCCCGATGTAGATGGCGGCCGCGATCAGGCCGGCCGCGATCAGGACAGCGACGACCAACCCTCCGCCGGACGGAGCGCCCATCGGCTCGGCGAGGTTCAGTCCCTCGTAGCGTAAGTCGACGAGGCGCGCGTCGTAGTTCGGGTTGCCCGGATCGAAGATCACGCGCGGGTCGCCGTCGATGTCCGGCGTGATCAGCAGCAGCCGCGTCCAGCCCAGGAGCAGTTTGTCGTGCAGCCAGCCGACGAAGGGGGCGCCGAGCGGCATCGACAGCGTGAAGAGCAGGATGAAAAAGCCGGCCGGCCGGCTCACCGTGGCAAGCCGGGGCCCGAACGGTATCGCGTTCCACGCTCCCTTGACGAGCCTGCCGACCGCCGCCGGCGTCGACGTCCGCCCGATCTCGACGCCGCCGTGGATCGTGGCCCAGTTCCGGACCAGCGACAGGATGAGCAGGAAGAGCCCGAGGCAGCCCGCGATGAAGTAGGCGTTCTCCTTGGTGGCGAACGCCAGCGCCAGCAGGCCGGAGGCGGCGTACAGGTAGCGGTTCCTGCCGGAGTCGAGGTAACGCCACATGGCGATCACCAGGCCGAGCACCCAGACGGACATCAGGATGTCGTTGCGGGCGAATCGGCTGAAGTAGAGCATGGCCGGCGAGAACGTCAGCATGACGGAGACGAGCAGCGCGCCTATGCGTCCAAGCCGGTAGCGAAGGAAGAACGGCAGGGCGATCAGCACAGTGCCCGCGACGGCGTACAGCAGCCTCGCCGTGAACTCGCCGTCGCCCAGGACGTAGAAGACGCCGGCCGTGGCCTCCATCTGGAAGGGCCCGTGCATCATCGGGTCGTGCGCGTAGCCCCTGCCCTCCGCGAAGTTCCACGAGTACAGCGCGTGCAGGCTCTCGTCGTGATGCATCGCGCGGGAGCCCAGGTCCCACAGCCGCATTATGGCCCCGATCACGATCAGCAGCGCGTAGCCTGGCAGCTCCCAGGGAAGCAGCGGGACCGAGCACGGGGAGTCGCCGCCCTCGGGCAGCCGCAGACGCCGCGCCCAGCGGGCCCACCTCGATGGCGGGGCGTCGTTCTCTTCGAGTGCGCCCTGTTGCGTCGTCAATCTAACGTTCCGTGTACGGGTATGACCGGCCGCCGGTGGGGTGAACGGTCGGGGCCGCGTCGAGCTATCGCTTCCATCGATAGACTGTAATGCCGCCTTCGCTAAAGAACAACTCCATGAAGGTCCCGAACTTTTCGAGCCCCTCGTCGCCGTATTTCCGCCTCTCCAGCGGACCTACGTATACATAGTCTACGTTGTACTTGGCCAAAAGGTTTTTGGCAAGCTCGACCTCCTGTGTCTTGTAGATCGTCTCGATGTCCTCGGGTCTGCCCGCGTACGGCGCGTCAGAGCCCCGCCACTGGCTCTCGTGGCCCGCCCAGCCCAGGACCGTGGGCACGCCCGTGCTGGCCGACACGCGGCCGAACGGCCCGTTCCCATAGTAGCTGGCGGAGTCGAAGGCCTCGAGTACGGCCGACTCGCTTCCCGCGTCGTCGCGTATTCGCTCTATGGCACGGTACTCGGCGCTGTCCTCGCCGATGAATGCCAGCCCGTCGAGCGTCGGGGCCTGGTCGAACGCGCCCTTGCCGACGACCGCTGACAGCGAGTAGTACGCGCTGCCGAGAAGCAGCGCGACGAACGCGACCGACCAGACCGCGGTCATGAACCTGCCCCATCCTGCGAGCCGGTCCCGCAGCGCGGCCCAGTAGTAGACGGAAAAGCCCGCCGCGACGCCGAGCAGCAGCCACCCGGCGTAGTACAGCTTGAAGACCGTGTTCATCCGCTCCGAAGCGCCGCCGAACGAGTCGTCGACGTAGAGCAGCTCCGGCCCCATGACCAGCAGCAGCCCCAAGGCGGTCAGCGCCAGCGCGAACAGGCGCCCCATCGGCGGGCGCGGACGTCGGGCCAGCCACAGCGCCGCGTAGACGGCCATCATGATCAGCAGCGCGTAGGGCAGCACGTGTATTATCCTGCCTATCACCTCGCCCTCGGCGCCGCCCTTGTCCAGGTGCCGGACCGCCCAGACCGCGACCGGCCCGCCGGCGGCGGCCAGCGACAATGCCATGAGCGTGCGCCAGTCCTTCGTCACGGTGGTGCGCCAGAACTCGACGACGACGAACGGCGCAACCGCCGTCAGCAGCAGCCCCCACACGATGAAGGTGTGGACCGGCCGGGTCGTAGCGACCCTGACGTCATCATAGTGGCCTACCGGGCCGATGCCGGAGACCTGGGACGTGAACGACAGCAGGTACGGCAGTATCAGCACGGCGGCGGCGCCAACGACCGCGGCGGCCACCGGCAGGGAGTCCGCGGCCATCGTTACGACGTCGCCGCCCTTCGCCGCGTACGACCTGACGGCCAGCACGCCGATCAGCAGCGCCGCCATCACGGGCAGGTCCCACATGTTCGTGAACGCGATCCCGCCCAGCGCCACCGCCAGCGCCAGCAGCCCGGCGTACGCGCGAAAGCTCGGCGCGGACCAGACGTGGACCGGCGACTGCAGCAGGTTCCAGCACATGGTCACGAACAGCACCACGAACGGCAGCGACACCACGTGCGGATGCAGGTCGCCCAGGATGAAGCTGAAGAACGGGAACTCGTGGATCGTGTAGTCGATCTGCGTGGCGCCGTCGAACGTCCCGATCACCCGCGTGGCCTTCCACCACCACCAGTGGTCGGTCGGCCTCCACGACTGCGACGCTTCGGCGCCCGGACCGTCCAGGCCCGCCACTCGCAGCCACTCCCAGAACCCGGCGGAGCCCATCCGGTTCAGGTGCATGAACTCGAGCACGCCCTCCAGGTTCGCCGCGAAGCCGACGAGCACGACCGCGGCGACGCCGGCCACGGCCGCGTAGTGGAGCCCGCGGGACTCGGAGCGCACCATCCCGTACACGAGCCCCACGATCCCCGTGGCCGCGAGCGCCGGCACCAGCGCCAACGACAGGTTGTACGTGACGTTCGACGGCAGCGCCGTCAGCTCGCTCAGGACGCCCATGACCCAGTAGCCGAAGTAGTAGTAGCTGATCGACTCCCCGCGCAGCCACGGGTCCTCGGGCTGGCCGATGACGTTTCGGATCGACGCGTTCAGGAACGCGAAGTCCATCGGCTGCTCGGTGTGGGTGATGGCCGGGTCGTAGGCGCGGTAGAGCGTCCAGGCGACGAGGACGACCAAGAACGCGCCCTCGGCCAACAGGATGCCGTCGCGCTCCCGCCTGAAGAACTCGGCCAGCTCCCGGCGGCGGCCCCACGCGTACCAGGCCGACACGGCCGCCATCAGGACGAGCAGGCCGACGATCGTGAGACGCACGCTCGGCACTATGTGCAGTGCGCTCAGGGCCCACGAGGCGTAGCCGAGCAGCAGCAGACCGAAGATCTTGCTGACGGCGTAGCCTCTGTCCCGGAGCCGCGGGAACAGGAAGTGGCAGATTGGGAAGGCCGCCAGACCGATCGCTTCGACGGCCGCGAGCCAGAGAATGAAGCTGGACATCACGTAAATGATACGTGAAAACGGCCCTCAGGCGTCGTTCAGTCGGAGCCGACCCCGCCGAAGAGAGACTCCACGAACGTCTCGCCGTCGAACCGGGCCACGTCGTCCGGCTGCTCGCCCGTGCCGATGAACAGCACGGGGATACGCAGCTCGGACGCGATCGCGAACACGATCCCGCCCTTGGCGGAGCTGTCGAGCTTGGCGAGAAAGACGCCGTCGCACTCGAGCGCCTCGGTGAAGGCGCGCGCCTGGACCAGACCGTTCTGGCCGGTGGTGGCGTCGAGCGAGAGGACGACCGTCTGAGACCGTTCGGGGACGCGCCGCGAGACGACCCTGTGGACCTTCTTGATCTCCTCCATGAGGTTGAACTTCGTATGGAGGCGGCCGGCGGTGTCGACGATGACGACGTCGACCCCCCGCGCCACGCCCGCCTCCACGGCGTCGAACGCGACCGCGGCGGCGTCGGAGCCGGGCTGGTGGGCGATCACGTCGAGGTCAAGCCGACGGCCCCACTCCTGGAGCTGGTCGATGGCGGCCGCTCGGAAGGTGTCGGCGGCCGCGAGCAGGACCTTCTTGTCCTGGTCGAGGTACAGGCGCGCCAGCTTTGCGGCGCTCGTCGTCTTGCCGGCGCCGTTCACGCCGACCATCAGCACGACGTGCGGGCCGTCGGCTTCAGTCCGCAGCGGGTCCTCTGCCTCGACCGCCAGCATGGCGGCCATCTCCCGCTTCAGTATGGCGAGCGCGCCCTCGGGCCCATCGACGCGCTCGTCCCGGACCAGCCGCCTGACCCTCCCCAGCAGGTCCTGGGCGGTGGCGGCGCCAACGTCGGCGGCGACCAGCAGCTCCTCTAGCTCTTCCCACGTCTCGTCGTCCAGCCGCCCGCCGGCGAACAGGGACGAGATATGCCCGAACCAGGCGCCGCGGGTCTTCGCGACGGCCCGGTCGGTCTTCTCTTGCGTTGCGCGCCGCAGAAAGCCCAGCATCCGGGATAATCCTTGGACGGCCCGGCCGTCGTCATGGCAGGCCGCGCGGCGGCTCTGCGCGGCCGCGCAGTGGAACGGCGGGCGATTGCGTCACCACGCTGTCTTGCGAGGCGTGGTCTGTGGCCTGAGTCTACTGGCGGATACGTGGAGCGTGAGAAGCGCCGCTGGCTATCGGCTCGTTGAGATAGACGTCGCCGTTGCGGATCTTGATGTTGAACCCGCAGCCCGGAGTGCTGCACACCCAGGCCTTGTAGTGAATGGGGGCACCCTGCCCGCCAAAGTCGGACAGGGGCAACAGGCTGCCCCGCTCGCATGCCTGGCACACCGGCCAGTTGTCGTTCCCCACTTATCCCTCCTCACGTACCGCCTGATTCAAAAACGCGGCAAGTATAGCACCCGCATTCGAGCCCCGCCAAGGGAACGCTCACGCCTGTAACTGTTCAGACTACAGTGGCCCACGCAACCCGTTCACCCCGAGTAGCGCCGGTGCTTTGACCGGCGCGTATCGAGGGGCGCACGCAACCTTGCCGCCAATGCTGGTCTCGGCCCCACCCAAAGCCTGAGCTGCGCCGGCCCTTCGATACACCCCGACGAAGCGTCGGGGCACTCAGGGTGAACGGGTCGTGTGACTACGGCCCCCCCCCTCGATACACCCCGACGAAGCGTCGGGGCACTCAGGGTGAACGGGTCGTGTGACTACGGCCCCCCCCCTCGATACACCCCGACGAAGCGTCGGGGCACTCAGGGTGAACGGGTCGTGTGACTACGGCCCCCCCCTACCAGGACTTCGACGACCGCAGTGCCGGCGAAGAGAGGGTGGGCCGTGTTTCTCTCAGCAACTCTGAACAGCTAATCACGTCCGCGTGCCGGACGAATCTCCGAGCGGAATCGAGGCGAGACGGACGTAGCGCGCGCCCTCGCGGCCCAGGATGCTCCGCATCACGCTGACGCTCTCGACCGTGAACGTCAGACCCGGCTCGAACGGCGACGACGACAGCGCATCCGAGGCCCGTTTCCGGTCGGAACGCGCACTCCGGTCGCCCATCCGGGCCAGCGTGAGATGCGGATGAAAGGGCCGCCCTTCAGGTGCGAAACCCAGGGGCTGGAGCGCCTCCTCGATACGCGACCGGAGGGCCGTCAAGCCGTCCGTCTCGCCGGCCAGTCCTACCCACAGCACCTTGGGGGCTCCGCGTTCGGGGAATGTCCCCGTGGCGTCCAGCCTGAGCCGAAGCGCCGGCGACCGCGCGGCGGCGTCGACGAGCGCCTCCTCGATGGCCGCAACCCGTGACGCCGGAACGTTGCCCAGGAACTTCAGCGTCAGGTGGGCCGACGCCGGATCGACGGTGCGGAGCCCGCCGATGCGGCGGCCGTCCAGGTACCGGACGACGTGCGACAACGCGTCCCTGACATCCGGCGGCAGCTCCACCGCGACGAACGCCCGAAGAGTCTCGCTCACGTCTTGCCCAGCCCGTCCCTGAGGTCTTTGAGGCGACGGTACCACGCAGCGAGGTCGTCGACCGAGTAGACCGCGTTCGCCGGGCTCGGATTCGGTACGACGAATATCTTCGAAACGCCCAATAGCCTGTCTTGGAGTCCCAGCTCCGGGCGAACGTCGACGCCCTCGGCGTACTTCAGAAAACCCCTGTAGCCGGTCACGCCGTGGAAGCAGACGATCGACGGCGCGAAGCGCTCCAGCTTCTCCCTGAGCACCGGCGCCCAGCGGCGGTAGTCGGCGGCCCGCAGCTTGGACGCGCTGCTGGACGGCCGCTTCACCACGTCGGTGAACCCGACGCCGAACTCGAGCGCGCGATGGTCGTCCTCCGCGGTCAGCGGCTCAGGGAAGAGTCCCGACCGGTTGACGGCGGGCCAGAACCGGTTGGCCGGCGTCGCGAAGTAGTGGCCGACCTCCGCCGAGTGCGCGCCGGGATTGATGCCGACGAACACCACGTCGAGATCGGGCGCAAGGTAGTCCGGCAGTGTCTTCAATCTGTGTCCGCCGTCAATCCAGATCGTAGGGGCGGGTTTCAAACCCGCCTTCGGACTCGCCACCTCCAACCCGGAGGCAGGTGACCGTCCCTCGGTCGTAAGCGGCATCCCCAACGGGTACAATGTCCCCGGACGGTCATTCTAGCGGGCGCCGCCGGGGTTGAGTAGCGGCGCCACGGAGTCGGCGGTGGCTGAGCAGATCATCGGCATGGACGACATGAAGGTTGGTCACGAGAACCAGAGCACCATCCGAGTCACGCGTGGCCACTCCCGTCAGCGTCCCAGACGAGATACCTGTCGTTTCCCCCAGAGCCTCATCAGGTGGTGCTGGCCTTCGGCTGGTGAGCTCCAAGCCGCTGAATAATGGTCGATGCTTGGTAGTTACGCTTGGCATGGCTTCTCCTTGGCTATTGTGATGCTATTTTGACACCCATCCAGATTCATGACAGTGGACGTACCACCCGAACATGGCGTTGTCCCCATGGCACTCCTTGGGGACATAGTCGCTCACGTACAGAACGAAGGCCACCGCCATCAGCAACGGGGTACCGACTGCCAACACCCCACCGAGAATCTGAAGCGGCCGCCGACCGGTTAGTAGCAGCCAGACCCCGGCGCAAACAAATGGTACAGCCGCGATGATGGGAAGGCCAAACCTCACCGGGGAATCATAGATGACCGCATAGTGTGACCCTACCATCACAAACAGCAGCACGGCCAGATAGCCGCCGGACCGTTTCGCCATCTTGATCGCGTAGTATCTGGTCATGTCCTAATCAGGCAGGTCACTGGGTCGCGGTGTTGCTATCACGATATAATCCCGCCGTCGGTTCACCTCCCATGCAGCATATTACAAGCATAACGTGGGGATCGGCCCCGCAGTAGACACAAATGTGTCTATTTTGTCACGAAGTCCGGCCTTCTACTAGCATGGCGGTGACCAGCACTTGATCGCCGTTTGGCTTGGTAGCCACTCCCGTCAACGTGCCGTTGCCGACGCCGATCTCTGACTCGGTCCGTGATGGCATGCGCGTGTCAATTTCGAGTCCGCTGAACAGTGGCCGATGTTTCTGATTCGCTAAAGGCATTCTTCTATCCTTTCTGCTCTATGGAAATCCTACCAACTTCTGGATGTCACTACTGGAGATTCACCTGGGCGGTGGCAGTGGTACGGATAATGGATAAAGGGGCCCGACACCCGCTCTATCGGTTGAAGCTCATGCAGTAGCTGCGCCTCCGATTTCCAGTGGCAATACTGATAGCCGGTTACGTAGAGGAAGAGTACATAGACCGCAAAGGCCGTAGCACCTACAGCCATCAATCCGCCCATCAGGCGAGGCAGCCGCCGTTCTGCGAAAATGAAGAGCCAAGCCCCGAGCAAGACTGCCGGCAGGGCAACCAGAAAGGGGATTGTGTAGAGCCCCCACCGGATAGCGGTCATCTCCAACGGCCATGGGGCCATAATCCACCGGAAAACAACGACGCAGGCGAACAGCAGGCCGGCCACGTAGAAAACTGAGCGCTTCGCCATCTTGATCGCGTAGTATCTGGTCATGTCAGCCCTATTCCGCGGAATTTTGGAACCCATCCACCGCACTGACCAGCGGCGCTGCCGTCAATCCCGCCGTCGGTTCACCTCCCATGCAGCATATTACAAGCATAACGTGGGGATCGGCCCCGCAGTAGACACAAATGTGTCTATTTTGTCACGAAGTCCGTCCTTCTACTAGCATGGCGGTGACCAGCACTTGATCGCCGTTTGGCTTGGTAGCCACTCCCGTCAACGTGCCGTTGCCGACGCCGATCGCGGTAGTCGGCGGCCCGCAGCTTGGACGCGCTGCTGGACGGCCGCTTCGCCACGTCGGTGAACCCGACGCCGAACTCGAGCGCGCGATGGTCGTCCTCCGCGGTCAGCGGCTCAGGGAAGAGTCCCGACCGGTTGACGGCCGGCCAGAAGCGGTTCGCCGGCGTCGCGAAGTAGTGGCCGACCTCCGCCGAGTGCGCGCCGGGATTGATCCCCACGAACACTATGTCGAGGTCCGGCGCGAGATAGTCCGGCAGTGTCTTCACGTTCTTTGTTCCAGGGCACCGGGACGGCCGCACGCCCCCATCGGCATCCGGGGCGCGTCCGGTCGTAAGCGGCATCCCCAACGGGTACAATGTGCCTGGGCGGTCATTCTAGCCGGCGCCGTTAGAGTTGAATAGCGGCGCCACGGAGTCGGCGGTGTCCGAGCAGATCATCGGCATGGACGACATGATGGCGGTCTACGAGGTGACGGACCTGTTCGGCATCGACCGGGAGGCGATCAGCGTGCCGCTCGAGAGGGAAGGACACGGCAGCGTGACCCGCGGCGCGGACGGAGGAGTCGAGATCACGGTGCCCGCCGAGACGTCCACGCGGGACTGGCTCCCCAGCTTGACGGAGGAGCTGCGCGCGCTGGGCTTCGAGCCGGCGGACGAGGAGGAGGACGAGTGGTCGTAGACCGGAGGGCCGTCGCATGAAGTGGAGCTCCGCCGTATCCAACGACGCCTCCGTGGAGGGGGCCGTCGAGGAGTGCGCCGCAGGCGTGATGGAGGGACTCGAAGGTGCGCGTCCCAATCTCGCGTTCGTGTTTCCCTCCGCGGCCTACGCGGCCGCCTACGATCAGGTACCGGGACTGGTGCGCCGCCAGCTTGGTGACTGCCCCCTGCTGGGGTGCTCGGGAGGCGGCGTCATCGGCGCGGGCCGAGAGGTGGAGGGCGGCCCCGGACTCGCGCTCGCCGCGGCAGCGTTGCCCGAGGCCGAGCTGTCGCTGTTCCACGTCGAGAACGACGACCTGCCCGACCAAGACTCCCCGCCGGAGCGGTGGTGGAAGCTCGCAGGCAGCCACCCGGACGGCAGGCCCGACTTCGTTCTGCTCGCCGACCCGTTCAGCTTCGCGGCCGACAGGCTGATCGCCGGCCTCGACTACGCCTACCCCGGGAGCGCCACGATAGGCGGCCTGGCCAGCGGCGCGCACGCGCGGGGTGGCAACGCCCTCTACGTCGGCGGCGACGTCCGGACGTCCGGAGCCGTCGGCATAGCGGTGGCGGGCTCCGTCACCATAGACACGGTCGTCGCACAGGGCTGCCGCCCGATCGGCGCTCCGATGCAGGTCACGTCCTGCGCCGACAACTGGCTCCTGGCGCTGGACGGCAAGACCCCCGTGCAGGCGCTGGTCGACATCATGGGGCGACTGGACGAGAGCGACCGGAACCTGGCGCGCCACTCCCTTTTCCTGGGGGTCGCCATGGACAGGTTGAACGAGACTCCGTCGATGGGCGACTTCCTGATCCGCAACATCGTGGGCGTCGACCAGTCCCGCGGCTACCTCGCTATCGGCGAGCTGCCGTCGGAGGGCCAGATCGTCCAGTTCCATCTCCGCGACGCCCGGACGTCGACCGAGGACCTGGACGCCATGCTAAGCCGGTACTCCATCGAGCACCCGATATACGAGGAGACGGGCGCGCTGCTCTTCTCATGCCTGGGGCGGGGCCTCAACCTGTTCGGCCGCGCCGACCACGACACCGACATGTTCCGCGAGAAGGTCAACGCCATGCCCCTGACCGGCTTCTTCTGCAACGGGGAGATCGGCCCGGTCGGCGGTACGACCTTCCTGCACGGCTACACGAGCTCCTTCGGAATCTTCCGCACGAGGTAGGCCGTGACCGCCAGGAAGGCCGCCTTCGTCTACAGCGACATCCTGTCGCGCCACGTGCTCAGCCCCGAGCACCCGATGAAGCCCGTGCGCCTGCGTTACGTCTACGAGCTGCTCGAGTCGTTCGACGCCTTCTCGCCCGCCAACGTGTCGCTCGTCGAGCCGAGAATGGCGACCGAAGACGAGGTGGTCGCCTTCCACGTCCCGGAGTACGTCGCCGCCGTGCGAAGCTTCAGCGCCGGGATGCTCCCGGCCTACCCCAGCACCTTCAACCTGGGCGCCGGCGACAACCCCATCTACGGAGGTATGTACGAGGCCGCGCTCTGGTCTTCCGGGGCCTCGCTCAAGGCCGTGGACATGCTCCTGTCGGGCGAGGTCGAGGCGGCCATGAGCATATCGGGCGGGCTCCATCACGCCATGGCGGACCGCGCCTCCGGCTTCTGCGTCTTCAACGACCCGGTGCTGGCCATCCAGGCGTTGACGAAGGCGGGCATGCGCGTCGCCTACGTCGACATCGACTGCCACCACGGCGACGGCGTGCAGGCCGCCTTCTACGACACCGACGAGGTGCTGACAGTGTCGGTCCACGAGTCCGGCGCGTTCATCTTCCCCGGCACGGGGTTCACCAACGAGACCGGCGCCGGCAACGGCAGCGGCTACTCGGTCAACCTCCCGCTGTACCCCTACACGACCGACGAGACGTACCTGTGGGCCTTCCGGGAGACGGTCGTCCCGCTGTTGGAGGCGTTCCGGCCGGACGCGCTCGTGACCCAGGTCGGGATCGACTCCCACTACCGCGACCCGATCACGCACCTCGCGCTGACGGTGCAGGGCTTCGCGGAGGCCGTGGCGTCGTTCGCGGGAGTCGCGCCGCTGTGGCTGGCGCTCGGCGGCGGCGGGTACGACCTGCAGGCGGTCGCGCGGGCCTGGACGCTCGCCTTCGGCGTGCTGTCCGAGCAGGAGCTCCCCGACGAGATCGCGGCGCCGTACCGCGACACGTACGGGGTCTCTTCGCTCCGGGACGCCGAGGAGCTCCCCATCCGGCAGCAGGTGCGGGACGACGCGCGCACGTTCGCCGAGCGCAGCGTGCTCGAAGTCCAGCGCGCCGTCTTCCCGACACATCGACTGGGATAGACCCGACCCCGACCCGGACCGGAGAAGACAGATGAAAGTCACCGCGCTGAAGACATTTCTCGTGACGCCGTCGGCCAAGAGGGCGGGCGTCGTCGGGGCCAAGAACTGGCTCTTCGTCAAGGTCGAGACCGACGAGGGCATCGAGGGCTGGGGCGAGGCCTACACGCAGCTCGACCGCGACCGCGCCATCGAAGAGCACGTCCGCGAGCTGGGACGGTACCTCGTGGGCCGCGACCCGTTCGCCATCAAGCACTTCAGCGCCATCGTCTACGACGACTTCAGCAGCCGCCGCGGCTCGATGGACCTCTACTGCGCGCTGAGCGGCATCGAGCAGGCGCTCTGGGACGTCGTCGGCAAGAAGCTCGGCGTCTCCGTCCATCGCCTGCTCGGCGGTCCGTGCCGGGACCGCGTCCGCGTCTACGCCAACGGCTGGTACGCCGGCTCGTCGCGCCCCGACGAGTTCGCCGAGAAGGCCGCCGAGACGGTCGCCCGCGGCTTCACCGCGATGAAGTTCGACCCGTTCCCGAGGCCGTGGCGGTCGTTCGTCGCAAAGGAGGTCGAGCGGTCGGCCTTGGATGTCGTCCGCGCCGTGCGGGAGGCCGTCGGCCCGGACGTCGACCTGCTGATAGAGGGGCACCGCCGGCTGTCGCCGATGAACGCGATTCGCTTCGCCCGCGAGCTGGAGCGGTTCAGGCCGTTCTGGTACGAGGAGCCGGTCCCCGCCGAGAACGTCCCCGCGCTGGCCGAGGTCCGAGAGCGGACGCGCATCCCGATCGTCACCGGCGAGACCCTCTACACCAAGGCCGCGTTCAGGGAGGTGTTCGAGCGCCGCGCCGCCGACATCATCAACCCGGACGTCTGCAACTGCGGCGGCATCCTGGAGCTGAAGGAGATCGCCGCGATGGCGGAGCCCTACTACGTCGCCGTGTCGCCGCACAACTACAACAGCACCACCGTAGCCCTGGCCGCGACGGTCCAGGCCGCGGCGACCATGCCGAACTTCCTGATCACCGAGTACTTCGTCAACTTCGAGGACACCGGCAACGAGATCTCCGTCGACCCGCTCACAGTGGAGAACGGCTACATTACGCTGCCCGAGCGCCCCGGCCTCGGCCTCGACCTGGACGAGAAGGCCCTGCTCGCCAACCCCTACGTCGAGCAGCCCATCCGCGCCATCCGCCACTACCACGAAGAAGGCCCCTGACCCCGGGCCCGAATTCTCGCCGCCAGCCACATCGGATTGCGGCCGACCCCTACGCCGCTCTGTCCTCTATGACCAGGGTGCGGCCAACGGCTCGGAGGGCCGTTTGTAGCTGGCCGATATGGGACCTATGGTCGGGATTGACGAGCCTGCGAACCGCCGTCTCGCTCAGTCCCAGGCGCCTGGCGAGGTCACCCCTGGTGATACCCTGCTCGCGCATGGCCAAATAGAGTGCGACTTTGGCGGCTACCACCGGTGGAACCGCGACGACATCCTGACCATCCGACACGGGCCCTGGACGCGGTATGTCCCACTGCTCCTGAACATAGCCCGCCAGAGCACCGGCCAGGGCATCCTCTGCCATCGCTGCGGCTTCCGACCGATCGTCTCCGCAGGTAAGAGCTTCCGGCACATCGGGAAAGGAGACGGAGAATCCACCGTCTTCTTCAGGCGTAAGGACGCAGGGGTACGAGTATCGCATTCAGAAATCCTCCTGCCTGATGCCCAGCTGCTTCAGCATATTGTGGAAGGTGCCAAGCTTGAGTTCGCCGCGGGCGACCATTGTAAAGCGGCGACCGACCCAGAGACGTCCATGGCTGCCCTTGCCTCGACGCGGATCGAATCGGAACTCCTGTCCAGTCTTCCTCGCATAGCGCCTGGCTCGCCTGACGAAATCTCTTCCATTCACGGCCACATTGTCGCACACAAGTGTCCGATTGCACAGTGCGGCTTGCCGACGACGGACAAGCGTCCTCCAGGAAAGCCTTCGCCACAGTGCACCGCTGGTAGCAGATCAGGGCGCTTCCACGGTGTCCCGGACAGCTAAGGGACTGACAGCGGCACCCCTTCGGCGACGGCAGCCCGGCCCAGTGCCCCGTCCAGCGTCGCGAGCTCCGCGCTCTCCCTCCTGGCCAGCTCCAGGTACATGGCGTCGTAGATGGACAGCCCGTGGGCTCTTGCCAGTTCGAAGGCGGACTGAAGGTCGGGGTCCGCATCCGTTCGGATGGGCAAGCCCTTCAAGGCGTCCAGTCGCTCCCTGATCCCTGCTGCCGAAACACGGCCCCGGCGCTCCGCGATCAGCAGCGTGTTGCGGGTCTCCAGGTGCCATAGTTGCGGCACCAGCGTCCCGTCCTCTTCGAGAAGCTCCAACACACTATCTGCGCGCGGCTCCTCCTCATCGTCGAAGAGCCACGCCATGACAACCGATGCATCGACAACCAGCACGCTCACAGGCGGTGGCCTTCGTGGCGCGCGGCGAGTATCTCCTCAGTGGAGAACGCCACGCGCTCCCAACCGGTGCGGCGCTGCCGGAAGCGCTCTACGGCTCTCTTGCGGTTGGCGCGGTCCTGCGCGGGAGCGGGAACCAGGTGCGCAACCGGCTTGCCGTGCCGGGTTATCGCAACGGTCTCTCCGTGCTCGACCACACGGAGGAGCTCGGCCAGGCGCGTCTTGGCTTCGGTGGCTTGAATCTCACGCATGTCTGACTCCAACCAGTTGTTTTGACCATACCATTCTATCGATTGCCCACCGACCAGGTCAATGAGCCTGGATTACGCGGATTCCCCACCCGATTGAGCCGGCCGGCACGACGGACTGCTCCCGGTGTCGTAGCGGCCCTACACGGCACGGTCAAACAAGAGGGGGGACAGGCTCGCATCGCCTGTCCCCCCTTCTCGTCGGCCTATACGCCGGACCCGCCGGCCGCCGGGCTACACCTCCCGGTACTCGCCCTCCACGGTATCGTCGGGGCGAGAGTCTGGGCCGTCTTCGGGCGCCTGCGGCCCCTCGTCTCCGGGCGCGTCCTGCTTGTAGACATGCTCACCGACGCGCTGCAGCGCCTGCCCTCAACCTCCGTCTTGGTTACCGCAGCGGCGCCAGGCTTGCCGGTTCACATATCCTTGACGTACTTGGAACCGGCGTCCCCAACTTCCATATGGATCCGACAGTGGTCGCTGGGGCCCCATTCCGCCGCTTCGTTCAGCGCCTTCGCCCGGACTTCGCCGTGAAAGCCTCGAGAGGCAAACACGTGGTCGATTTGCACGTAGGCTCCGTCAGGGGTGTTGGACGGCTTGTGGTAGTAGGTAGGCACGTCCAGGGACTCCTCGTTCAAGTGCTCAGGTATGGGGTCGGCCCGCCGACCGGCAGGGTACCGCGGCCCAAGGTAGTCCAGCCCCAGGGCCTGGAACCGGTCCAGCACGGTCTGCGCCCGATGATCGAATTCGTTGGTGCTCTGAAACGACATGTTCAGGTCCCCGGCCGCCAGTATCCGATGTTTGTCCGGGCGGTCATAGTGGCCGATGAACGCCGACAGGTCGGAGATTATGCTGTGAGCCGAGGCATCAGGATAGATCCAGCTTTTCGCGGCGGCGGTGGGATGAGGGTCGAGCCAGCGGGCGTACATCGAGGCCGCGATGAAGGGTTCCGCGCCCGACGTAGGGACCACCCGGGCGACCTCTACCGTCCCAATGCCGCTCACGGCCATATCGCGTGGTCGTTTCGGATCCACCCAGACGGGTCCGATCTGCCGAAACCATTCGACCTTCACCCGGTCGGACAGCCTCACCACCATGGGCCAACGGTCATAGTTCGGTTTCCCGGTGTCGGGGTCGCGGCTCAGCCACGGCTTGTGGGGACTCAGCTCCACTCGGTCGAGCACGTCCTCGGGGACGGTGCCCACTTCCTGCAGCAGGGCCACGTCGGCGTCCATCTCGACCAGCTCCCGCCACGGCTCGTGCGTAGTGGCGATGTTCCAACACACCACCATAGTCACCGCGCGTCCTCGCCCCCGACTCCCAGAACGATGTTCCGGCTCCGGTCGAGCCATCGGCCGGTCATCGCCAGCGATCAGCATGCTTCCCGGTAGGTCGGACCACTGGGGTCAATGAGCTGGGCGATGCTTTCCAGCTCAGCAACTATCGCGTCGAGGGTTGCCTCGCGGTCTGCGCCCGCTGGCAAGACGATTGGCACACATACATCCCCGGGACACCATTCCAGTCCGGGTTCGGCCAAGCTGCCCAAACTGCCGCGCACCGCTTCCACACTCACACTGTCATCGGATTCCCCGTAGAACCACAGCCACAGCGGTTTGTCCGGGATCTGCTTCACGGCCTTGTAATCGATACGAAGCCCGGCGGACGCACCCGCGAGACGAAGATACCTCGCGTAGTAGTAACCGTCTGCCGATCCCTCCGTCAGTCTATCGGTGTTGGCCCAGCCCGATTGCTCGACGCGCTTCACCGCCTCCGCGATCAACCGTTTCAGGTTCTCATCGCGTGTTGGCTTGTCGCCCGCGATGGCGCTGTCGGCAAGCCCACGCAGCTCGGCGATCTGGAAGCACGCCTGCGTATCGCCGTCCTTCTTCGCTCTCTCCGCCATCCTATCGAGCAGCAATTCCCAACTTGTGAGCATCAGGCGGCGTTGGCCGACTTTGGCTGGCGCCGTTGCCAGACTTTCGTCCCTAACGTCATGGCCCAATTCGTGGCCGCAGTTGCGCAGCCGACCTACCAACTCATCCCACAACGAGCCTGGGACGCGACAATCTGGCGCCAGGAACAGAAGCACCGTCGGCTTGTTGTTCGGGAGTCCTTCCCAATAGGTGACCGGCTGGTGATAGGTCAGTTCCGCCCAAAACTTTGACTCGATCAATGCCACCAAGTAGCAATCCCCATCGTAGCAGGCCAGATCCGGGACGGCTCCATGTTCATCGGGCCTCCAGGGTTCCGCTTTCGCGATGGGCAACGGGCTGCATCCATCCCCAAGCAGCTCGGACAACGCCCCTCTGGCGGAGCAGGAGTGGGACAGGATGAAAGACAGCGCGTTCGTGGCCACATCCTCGAGGTCTGTGGTATGCCGTTGGGCGATGAAGCTGAGCAGACTATCGTTATCGGCCATGGTCAGATTCCTCCGGGGTCCTCAGTCTGGGAATCTCACGACTCGGAAGAGGTCGTGTCGCGGAGCTCCAAGCGCTGGCCTTACACCTCCCGGTACTCGCCCTCCACCGTGTCGTCAGGGCGCGGCCCTGAGCCGTCGTCGGGCGCCTGCGGCCCCTCGTCTCCGGGCGCGTCCTGCTTGTAGACGTGCTCCCCGACGCGCTGCAGCGCCTGCTGCAGCTCCTCGGACGCCGACTTGATCGCCTCGACGTCCTCGCCCTCCAGGGCGGTGCGGACGGCCGCTATCTTGCCCTCGACCTCCGTCTTGAGGTCCTCAGGCACCTTGTCGGCGTTGTCGGCCAGCAGCTTCTCCGCCGCGAACGCCGCCGACTCCGCGCCGTTGCGCAGCTCTATCTCCTCCCGCTTGCGACGGTCCTCCTCCGCGTGCGCCTCGGCGTCCTTGACCATCTGGTCGATCTCGTCCTGGCTCAGGCCCGAGCTGGCGGTGATCGTGATCCGCTGCTCCTTGCCCGTGCCCTTGTCCCTGGCCGACACGTTGAGGATGCCGTCCGCGTCGATGTCGAACGTCACCTCGACCTGGGGCGCTCCCCGAGGCGCCGGCAGGATGCCGTCCAGCATGAACCGGCCTATCGACTTGTTGTCCGAGGCCTGCGTCCGCTCGCCCTGGAGCACGTGCACCTCGACGCTCGTCTGGCCGTCGGCCGCGGTCGTGAAGACCTCCGTCTTGGCCGTCGGCACGGTGGTGTTGCGCGTTATCAGCGCCGTCGTGACGCCGCCGAGGGTCTCGATCCCCAGCGTCAGCGGGGTCACGTCCAGCAGAAGCAGGTCCTGCACGTCGCCCTGCAGCACGCCCGCCTGAATCGCGGCGCCGACCGCGACCACCTCGTCCGGGTTGACTCCCTGGTGCGGCTCTTTGCCGAACAGGCCCACCACGGCCTCCTGCACCGCCGGCATGCGGGTCATCCCGCCGACCAGCACCACCTCGTCCACCTCGCCCGCGGCCACGCCAGCGTCTTTCATCGCCTGCCTGCAGGGCCCCGCGGCCCTCTGCACGAGATCGGCGACGAGCTGATCGAGCTTCGAGCGGCTCAGCGGCATGACCAGGTGCTTCGGCCCGGACGCGTCGGCCGTGATGAACGGCAGGTTGATCTCGGTCTGCGTCACCGTCGACAGCTCGATCTTCGCGCGCTCGGCGCCTTCCCGGAGCCGCTGCAGCGCCATCCGGTCGCCCTTCAGGTCGATCCCCTGGTCCCGGAGGAACTCCTCGGCGATCCAGTCGATGATCCGCTGGTCGAAGTCGTCGCCCCCGAGGTGCGTGTCGCCGTTCGTGGCCTTCACCTCGAAGACGCCCTCGCCGATCTGCAGGATCGTGACGTCGAACGTGCCGCCGCCCATGTCGTACACGGCGATCGTCTGGTCGTTCTTCTCGTTCAGCCCGTAGGCCAGCGACGCCGCGGTCGGCTCGTTGATGATGCGCAGCACCTCCAGCCCGGCGATGCGGCCCGCGTCCTTGGTGGCGTTGCGCTGGCTGTCGTTGAAGTAGGCGGGCACCGTGATGACCGCCTGCGTGATCCGCTCGCCCAGCTTCGCCTCCGCGTCCTGCTTCAGCTTCTGCAGGATCATCGCCGACACCTCGGGGGGCGCCATGCCCTTGTCGCCCAGCTTGACGTACGCGTCACCGTTCGTGTGCCGCGTCACCTCGAAGGGCACCAGCCCCACGTCGTGCTTGATCGTGTCCTCGTCGAACTTGCGTCCCATGAAGCGCTTCACGGAGAAGATCGTCCCGTCCGGGTTGGTGACGGCCTGCCGCTTCGCGGTCTGGCCAATGTACCGCTCGCCCGACTTCGGGTTGCTGCCGACGACCGACGGCGTCGTCCGGCCGCCCTCGGCGTTCTCCAGGACACGCGGCTCGCCGCCCTCGATGACGGCCATACACGAGTTTGTCGTTCCCAGGTCGATTCCCAGTACCTTTGGCATCTAAAGAGTCTCCTCAGCGTTCTCGTTTTGCGGCTGCGCCGCTTCCGTTGTTTCCGGTCTCTTGGCCACCACCACCTGGGCCGCCCGCAGCACCCTTCCCCGGTGGCTGAACCCGTCCCTGAACACGCTCACGACCGTGCCCTCGGCGGCCCGGTCCGTCTCCTCGTACTGCACCGCCTCGCACTCCCACGGCTCGAACGGCATACCCAGCGCCGTCGTCCGGGTGACGCCCTCGGCCTCCAGGGCGCTGTCGATGTTCCGCATCACCAGCGCGAGCCCCTCCGTCCAGCCCTCGGAGGCGCCGCCCTCCGACACGAGGTCGAGCGCGCGCTGGATGTCGTCCCTTATGGTGACGATCCTCAGCAGGAGACCGGCCGCGGTCTGACGCCTGGCCTCCTCAACCTCTTCCGCGGCCCGTTTCTTGTAGTTGGCCAGGTCGGCCCGGGCGCGCTGGGCCATCGTGCGGAACTGGCCGGCCTCCCGTTCCGCCTCCTCCAGGCGCTGCTGCAGCAGGTCGGCGTCGTCCTGCCCGTCCTGACGCTCTTCGTCGCGGGGCGGGTCCTCTGATTGCTCCGGTTGGCTCATCGCGGTCGGTCTCCGTGTGGTCCTAGCGCCAGCGGACGTCCAGCAACTCGAATATCTCGTCCATGCTGTTGGCCAGGTAGCGTCTCAGCTCCTCGTCGCTGACGGCGTTCATCCCGCCTCTCATCTCCAGCATCCGGTTGAACAGGTCGAGCACCAGGCGGACGCCCGCCAGGTTCAGCCCGCGGCCCACCAGGTGCTTGATCAGCCTCAGGCGGGCGATGTCCTCCTCGGAGTAGAGACGGAGCTTGCCCTGTGTCCGTGAGGGCGTCACCAGCTCGGCACGCTCGTACTTGCGCAGCGTCTGCGGGTGCATGGCCAGTATGCGCGCGGCCACGCTGATGATGTATACGCCGCCGGCGTCGGACTCGCGCGAAACGCGCGTCGTGAATCTTCTCTGTCTCATGGGCTCCGTTCGGCGGGCCGTCTCGAGGAGATGCCGCTCCCATGACGTGGCCCTGCGTCAAGAGAAAGGTTACCAGTTGATACGCTGCATGTCAACTGCTATACTACGGCACTCCAATTTTGTTCCTGAGAACCAAAATCCTGGCCCGGACCGAAATCCAAATCGGCGCATCTTACGTATATATACAGCAACATCACACGAACCAAGTCCCCGGACCGGGCTTCAAGGCCGAGATAGGGCCCGGATGGACGAGAGGAGGCACCGACGATGCTACTCTTCAAAGCTTGCGCAAAATGCCACGGCGACATGCAGGTCAGCGGCGACTTGTACGGCGACTACAAGCAGTGCCTCCAGTGCGGCATGATCGTCGATATCGAGCGGTCGGACGACGTGTTGGCCGCGATGGTGAAAGATCGGTTCGCGGCGACTGAGGAGACGACGGAGGCGAAGAAGGTCGCCTAGCCGCGCCGAGGCAACAACTCAAAGACATTTCCCGCCCCTCTCTACCGTTACTCGGGGTGATCGGGTTGCGCGCAGTTCGGGCAAAGAGCCCGCTTTGCCCAGAGCGTTTCGACGCCCGCTATGCGCAACCCGGTTGCCCTGAGTCCTATGACCCCCGTCGGGGTCTGTCGAACGGCTCTACTCGGTTGAGCAAGTTTCGCGCCATCCCACCGAACGATAGCCCCGCCACGCGCTGCGGAACAGGTGTTGACGTCGGGCCTTTCTTGTAACTACAATTGCGTAGTTTCGGCAAGGGCGACTGCACTTGCGTTGGGCTTGGCCCGACTTTGCTGAGACCGGAGAAGAGATCGGGCGCATCATCTCCGCGCGTAAGGCGACGAGGCATGAGAGAGGAGCCTATGAAGAAGGATATTTCTGAGCTGCCGTCAGACGTTCAGGCCCAGATACGAGGCTTGGAGGCTCTGCCCGACGACCGGATCGACACGACCGACGCGCCGGAGATTCTCGACTGGTCCGACGCCAGGCGCGGTGTCTTCTACAGGCCCGTCAAGCAGCAGATCACGCTCAGACTCGATGCGGATGTCATAGCCTGGTTCAAGGCACATGCCCGCGGCGGCCGCGGATACCAAACGGACATCAATGGGGCGCTCCGCGAGCACGTCCGAAGGACGGCGGGTTCCACAAGCTAACACCGGGCCGTCACCATTTGCGCTGAGTGCCCCACCGGGATGCGCGGACACATCTGAACCGGCTGCCGGCGGGCTCCCTCACGCACGCGCCGGCCCCTTCGCGGCAGCCTAGAAGAGCGACCGCTCCCAGAAGCGCTGCTCCTTCACCGGGTCGCCCTCCATGTGGTAGCCCCTCAGCTCCCAGAACCCCGGGGCGTCCTCGGCCAGGTACTCGATGCCGTTGATCCACTTGGCGCTCTTCCACCCGTAGCGCTTCGGCACGACCAGCCTCAGCGGGCCGCCGTGGTCGGGCTCCAGCGCCTCGCCGTCGTGCCGGTACGCGAGCATCACGTCCGAGTCGTTCAGCACGTCGAGCCCGACGTTCGTGGTGTAACCGCCGTAGCAGTGGGCCATGACGAACTTCGCCTCCGGCTTCGGCGGCGCCAGCTTCAGCACCTCCGAGAACGGGACGCCCTCCCAGGTGTTGTCCAGGCGGCTCCACTGCGTCACGCAGTGGAACTCCGCGTCCACGGTCACCTTCGGCAGGGCCATGAGCTGCTGCCAGTCGAGCTCCACCTCGTCGTCAACCAGACCTGAGACCCTGAACCGCCACGCCGCCAGGTCGATCTTCGGCGTCGGACCGAAGGACAGTACCGGGAACTTCGTCGTCACGTACTGTCCCGGAGGCGCCTTGCGGCCCTGGTTGTTCTGCTTGACCTTGGTTATCTTGCCTAGCTTCTTGAGCATGCTCGCTCCCGTGTCGGACTGATGTGTCCGGGCTGCACTCTGGCCTGGGGGAGGCGGCGCGGACACGTCCGTCTGCCCCGGCCATCGTATACGATTTGATGCATTCACGGCGCAAGCGGGTTCCGGTCGCGAACGATGGCGCAGGAATCCCCGCCGCGCGGGTATAATCCTCGCCATGCGCGTCCAGGACATTGGCGAGTTCGACCTGATCGACCTCCTCATAGAGGCGATCGAGCGGCGCGGGCTCGGTCGAAAGGGGCCGGAGGGACATCGCCTGACGATCGGCGCCGGCGACGATGCCGCCGCCTGGGAGAGACCGGCCGGCGTCGAAGTACTCACCAACGACGTGATGGTCGAGGGCGTCCACTTCGACCTCGCCACCATCGGCTGGCGCGACCTCGGCTGGAAGTGCGTGGCCGTCAACCTGAGCGACGTGGCCGCGATGGGCTGCCTGCCGGGCTTCGCGGTGATCGCCCTCGGCCTGCCCGGCGGACTGCGAGTCGCCGATCTCGTCGAGATGTACGAGGGCATGCTCGACGCCTGCGAGCGGTACGGCTGCGCCCTCGTCGGCGGCGACGTCGTCCGCAGCCCGACCTTCTTCGTGTCGGTCGCGGTCACCGGCGCCGCGCAGACCGGCCGAGGCCCGGCCTCGCGTCCCCTGCTCGCACGCGACGGCGCCCGCGTCGGAGACCTCGTCGCGGTCACAGGCCACGTCGGCTGCTCCGCCGCCGGCCTGAGGATGATGACGGAAGGCCGCGGGCTCGACGACGAGGCAGCGACCCACCTCCGGCTCGCCCACGTTCGCCCCGCGCCGCGCCTGTCCGAGGGCGCCGCGCTCGCACGCCACGGCGCTCACGCCGCCATCGACGTAAGCGACGGGCTGCTGGACGACCTGGGCAAGCTCTGCGGTGCGAGCGGCGTCGGCGCCCTCGTCCGAGTGGACCGCCTGCCCGCCGACGATCATCTGCGCTCCGCCTACCCGGACGAATGGCCGTCGCTCGCCCTCGCCGGCGGCGAGGACTACGAGCTCCTGACCGCGGCCACGGCGGACACGCTGGAGGCGGTCGGCCGCGAAGACGGCGCGCCCATAACGGTCATCGGCGAGATCGTCCCGCAGGAAGCAGGCGTCCGCGTCGTCGACGATCGCGGCGACCCGGTCGACGTCCAGACCGGCGGCTGGGACCACTTCCGATCCGGCTGACCAGCGAAACGTAGAGGAGTCTCACAGCAATTGGAACGCGTCGTAGTCGAGATAACCAGCGATGGCGACTACAGGGCCACCGAGACCGTGGCCGATCTCCGCAACGCGGCCGAGACGCTCTACTTCCCGATGCGGCTGGTCGGCTTCTGGGACAAGCGGGCCGACATGCACCTCTGCCCGCAGGAGGAGCGCATGCAGCCCTGCCCCCACCGGCTGCCCGAAGACGACCCCGAATACGTCGACTACGTGCTGCAGCTACAACGGGACAGGGGCGGCAGCCTCGAGGTCTTCTTCCCGCACGCGGGCGTGGCAATCTACCTGGGCTGACGGAACAGTCGTATAATCGCAACATCCCCGACGCGGAAAACCCCCTCTCCCTCGACGGGCCCTCGACGGGAGAGGGCTGGGGTGAGGATGTCTTCTCCCTCTCCCTCGACGGGCCCTCGACGGGAGAGGCTGGGGAGGGTGTCTTCCCCCTCTCCCTCGACGGGAGAGGGCTGGGGTGAGGGTGACAGCTACCGATTCCCCATGCAACTATATTCAGAGTCGGGACGCCAGAGGTGAGTAGATGACCCGCATGACCGCCGGCCACGCCGTGGTCAGACAGCTCGTAGCCGAGGGCGTCGACACCGTCTTCGCCGTTCCCGGTTACCAGGTAATGCACATCTACGACGGCTTCCACGACTCCCCGGAGGTCCGCCTCATCACCTGCCGCCACGAGCAGACGGCGGTGTTCGCGGCCGACGGCTACGCCCGCACGACGGGCAAGATCGGCGTCGCGCTGGTCGTGCCCGGCCCGGGCGCCTACAACGCCGGCGCCGCGATGGCCACCGCCTACGCCAGCAGCTCGCCGGTGCTCCTCGTCTCCGGCCAGATGTCCTCCGTCGAGATCGCCCGCAAGCACGGCGCCCTGCACGAGATCAACGACCAGCTCGACTTCATGCGGCCGGTCGCCAAGTGGCTCCGACGCGCCGAATCGCCGGACGAGGTCCCCGCCCTGCTGCACGAGGCCTTCCGCCAGCTCAGGACAGGGCGGCCGCAGCCGGTGGAGGTCGAGGTACCGCAGGACTATCTCGCCGAGACCCGCGACTTCGACATGATCGAGGCCGAGAGCTACCCCGCACCGCCCGCCGACCCGGCGCTCGTCGCCCGCGCCGCCTCGATGCTCGCCGATGCTGAGAGACCGGCCATCATCGCCGGAGACGGCGTCATACGCGCCGAGGCGAGCAGCGACCTGCGGCGCGTGGCAGAGACGCTCGGAGCGCCGGTTCTGCTCAGCACCGACGCGCGCGGCGCGCTGCCGGACAGCCATCCTCTCGCCTTCACGTCGCCCCACACCCCATACTCCGACCGCGAGACGCTCCGCCTGCTCCGCGACGCCGACGTTGTCATGGTCGTGGGCGGCCGCGTCAACGAGAGCGCGGCGGAGCTCATGGGCGTCGAGCCCGGACAGACCTGGATCCACGTCGACATAGACCCGGCGCGGCTGCAGACTGCCTTCGATCCGGCCCTGACGGTCGAGGCCGACGCCCGGTCGGCGCTGTCGGCTATCGCCGGCGAGTTCGCGGGAAGCAAGACGGCGGCGGCCTGGAGCCCCGACCTCCTGTCCGAGGTCCACGAGAAGAGACGGCGCGACCTGGACCGGACGTACCCGGCGCAGATGGCCGCCATGGCCGAGCTTGACGCAAGGCTGCCCGACGAGACGGTCTACCTCGCGGGCGTGACCGTCGGCTCGAGGTGGTTCGTCGCCGGGATCGACGCCGTCAGGCCCGGCGGGATGCTGACGTCGTCGTACATGACGACGCTGGGCTACGCCTTCCCCACAGGACTCGGCGCCAAGGTCGGCAACCCCGACGCTCCCGTGATCTCGCTCTCCGGCGATGGCGGCTTCATGTACGCCGTGGGCGACCTCGCCACCGCGGCGCAGTACGGCATAGACCTGGTGACGCTCGTCTTCAACAACGGCAAGTTCGGCGCGTCGCAGCACGACCAGCAGGAGGGCCGGTTCCCCGGCCGGGTCGTCGGGACCGACCTGCGCAACCCCGACCTGGTCGCGCTGGCACAGTCCTTCGGCGTCCTGGGCCTCAGGGCGGACCGCCTCGACGACCTGCCCGACGTCGTAATGCGGGCCGTCGACGCGAAACGCCCCGCGGTGATCGACGTCTGCGGCGACGCGATGGACCAACTGGACATCCTGTTCAGATAGGCGGGCTTCCCGAACGGAAGCATCAAAGACCGGGAGAGTCTTTACGAGGAGGCTGCAGATGCGTTATCCAATAAGGGGCCAAGATCGATTTGGGTGGCATTCCAGGACCTTGGTTCAGATTCCGGGAAGATGACCGCATCACGAGTCGAGCTGTGAGAGCGTGAACAGTCTAAGCCTCTCCAACCTGATTGCACTGGGAGAAGGATTCACTACCGAATTCAAGCGATCCATGCCGTCTGACCTCGGCAGGGAGATATGCCAGGTGTCCCCCGATTGGGTGACGGTGACCTTCCCGCGCCATGAAGCGACCAGCGCCCCCCATGTTGCCCCCCATGTAACCCCCCATGTCGCCCCCCATGTGACCCCCCATGTGGGACGGCTCATTGCAGCCTTGGAACGGGAGATGAGCCGGGCGGAGCTTATGAACGCTCTGAGTTTGGCAGACCGCAGACACTTTGCCAGGACATACCTGCAACCCGGTGTTGAAGCAGGCCTGGTCGAGATGACCCTCCCGGACCGACCCAGGAGCAGGGAGCAGCGATACCGGCTGACCATCTTGGGCGAGCAGGTACGCGATTCTCAGCCGGAAGCTGGTGGCAATGCCTGACGCCTCTGTTCTCGGCGAATGCTAGAGTATTGGCTACGGCGGGCATTCGATCCTGCCGACCGGACACCCATAGTGACTCCAATTCACGAGGCAGGGCACGAGAAATGCCAGGGCCACGCCTTATCGAAAGAAAAGTCTGCATTGCTTTGCTGGTGGACAACTCGGCCGGTAGTCTTCGAAGGAGGGAACGATGGCTAAGCTAGGTGTTGGAGTGGTCGGCTGCGGCGGCAACGGCAGGCGGCACGCGGAGCTGTACAAGGCGATGGACGAGACGGAGCTGATCGGCGTCTACGACCTGATCCCCGAGGCGGCCCAACTGGTCGCCAGGCGCCACGGGGTCAAGGCCTTCGCCGATATCGAAGAGCTGGTGAACGACGAACGGGTCCAGGCCATCAACGCCGTCAACTCAGGGTCTCACGCCCCGCCGGTGGTCGCCGCGGCCAACGCCGGAAAGCATGCCCTCGTCGAGGTCCCGTTCGCCGTGACCCTCGAGGAGTGCGACCGGATGATCGAGGCCACTGAGAAAGCCGGCGTCAACCTCATGTACGCCCAGACCCACCGGTACTACCCGTTCAACATCAAGATCAAGAGCATGATCGACGCCGGGGAGATCGGCGACGTGATCTGGGTCACCTTCACGCGCACCGGCAGCGGCGACCCCAAGTCGAACAGGTGGCACCGCTGGAAGGAGAGCGGCGGCGGCACGCTCACCTACGAGGGCCCTCACTACACCGACCAGCTCCGATGGCTGGCCGGCAGCGACTACGATACGGCCACGGCCATCGGGATGGGTCGCTACGCCTCCGGAGGCGACGGCGAGGACGTCGTCATCGGCGGCTTTACGTTCAAGAACGGCGCCTTCGCCGCGCTCATAGACGCCAAGGCCGACCCGGGCGGATCGTACTCGGACTGGAGGATCGGCGGTACCAAGGGCATGATCGAGCTCCACGAAAGTCGGATCAGGCTCGGCAAGGGAGACTGGATCGACGTCGACTACCCGCACCGGGACGACCCGCCCGTCGAGGGCTTCGAGCGCCTCAGCGAGGCGACGCACTATCGCGGCTTCCTCAACGAGTTCCAGGAGTTCATCGCCAGCATCAACGAGGGCCGCCCGCCGAAGTCGACCGGGTACGACGGCCGCGCCTCGATCGAGGCCGCGCTCGCCATGCGCAGGTCCGGCGAGACCGGCCAGCAGGTGAAGTTCCCCCTGTAGCCCGGATATCGACATGAACCAGACACTCGTGCTGGAGTGCCCGCGAGAGGTTGCAGGAGCATGACAACGAACGAAACGCAACTGGCTGACTACAAGGCCCGTTACGCAATTGACGACACTCTCGCCATCCTCGACTCCGCACCGGCAAAAGTAGACCTGCACCCAGACCATATGATGGTCGAGATCACCAACCGCGCAGCCGTGGCTCACCTTTCCATCGAACGGGGCTTCAAGTATTTGGTGAAGCAGGCAGGCGGCGAAGTCAAGAGGCAGCACGGTCTAGCGCCATTACTTCGACGGCTGACCTCGTGTGACAGAGCGTCCGCGGACCAACTGGAAGCGTCCTTCAACGAGGCAGTCCAGTTCTTCGGCTACAACCCCAACACCGACGGCAAGGGCCACCTGCGTTCACTCGATTCCTACCTTTCACGAACTGGCAGCCAGGAAGCCTTCAGCCATCTACGCTATTGGGCCATCGGAGAACCCGAGCATGACGCAATGCAGGCCCTATCGCTGACACTGCATAGGGAAATTCTGTACACATTGGCAAGAATTCTGTGGCGTAAGCCGCGAACCGTCTCGCAGCGAGCAGAGGCGACTATCCACGGAGCACTGATTAGCAACAGGAATCTCGCTTGGACTGAAGGTGATGTTGGAACCGAACAGTCCTATCGGCACTACAAGGAGTGGCTCTATAGCCATCGTTCCGGTCGCCATGCAATGCAGGATATTGTCGAATCTCGCTTCAACGTTGGCGACGAGTTTGCAAATCACATAGCGCGCCAAGCCTATGACGAATTGGCGGCATCGGACGATATCGCAGTACGATACTTTATTCGCACGCTAGGTTATCTACCCAAAGGTTCGCAACACCGTGTAGCAGATCTGGCGCCATGCGTCGAATTGAACGCAAACGGGACGCGAGGCTCAATCGCTACGCCGGCTGGGAATCCTATAGCCTGGCTGGAGAAACAGCACGACGATTCATGGATAGTCGCACCGGCTTTGCCCGACTCCGGGTTACAACCGATCTTCGTCCAATCCCTCGCAGATGCCAAGAACTACATAACCAACAGCTTCACACGAAAGCTCTTGGTTATGTTAGGGTCAGCAGAAAGGCAACTATATGTAGTCAGTACACGAGACTATCTCTTCCCGAGTAGCACCGCGTTCGTTGGTGACATGCCTTCGGACTATGTGGCCGAATACGACCTAGAATTCTGGGATTCAAGACACGGGTTGGAGGTCGGCGATAGGGTAGCAATGGCGCTTGAACTGAGCCGGCAGCACATCATCACAGGTACGGTGGTTCGTGTCACGGGCGAACGCGTCAAGATTCAGCATGAGTAAGGCTCGGTGGGATGAGCGGACGATTCAAAGAAGACCCTCACAAGATTTGGCCTCATTGTGACGAGTCGCCCGACGCGCTGACGATTTGCCTCCGCACGAGCTGCGCGTAGAGCCCGCCGTTGGCGATCAACTCGTCGTGGCTGCCCTGTTCCGCCGCCCGGCCTGCCCACGCTGCGCGCGTTCCAGGACGCCCAGGGCGCCATCGCACGCGAGTGGACCGCCCGCCGCACCGGCCTCGCCTGACAGACTTCCAAGTCCCTTCTCCCCTGGCGGGAGAAGGTTAGGATGAGGGGGAGACCGTGCCCGCACCTCCATCGGCGCGGGGCGTCAACTTCGACTATGATGCGGACAACCGCCGCACCCGCAAGGAGGCCGACATGAGACAGACTCTCGTCCTGACAGGCGACATTCACCTCGGGCACGTCGACGACCCGGCCGAGCCGTTCGCCCTGGTCCGGGACGTCCTCGGCGACGCCGACGTCGTCTTCGGCAATCTCGAAGGCTGCCTGTACGATTCCTCCGTGACGGTCGACTACAAGCCCGGCTGGCATCACGTCGGGGCCGAGCCCGCGCCCGCGCTCCAGCACGGCGGCTTCCACGCCCTCGGGTGCGCCAACAACGTGAACTTCGGCGCTGAGGCGATCATGGCGACCGTAGCGCGGCTCGACGAGATGGGGATCGCCCACACCGGCGCCGGCGCCGACAGGGCCGCCGCCCGCACGCCCGCCATCGTCGAGCGTGGCGGCGTCCGCTTCGGCTTCCTGCAGTACACGTCCGTGTTCTGGCCCCTCGGCCACGAGGCCTCGGACGGCAGCCCCGGAGTCGCCGCGATTCTCGCCCACACCGCCTACCGGCCCAACCCCCGCATCGCCGAGATGCCGGGCGGCCCGCCCATAGTCGTGACCTGGCCCGACGCCGAGTATCTGGACGCGTTCAGGCGAGACGTCGAGGCGCTGCGGGACCGCGTCGACTTCCTCGTCGCCTCCTTCCACTGGGGCATATCGGGCAGCGTCGAGACCGCCGATTACCAGGTCGCCATCGCCCACGCGGCCATCGACTCGGGGGCCGATATCGTCATGGGCCACGGCCCGCACGAAATCCAGGCCGTCGAGATATACGGCGGCAGGCCGATACTCTACTCGCTGGGCAACTTCTTCTTCGGCGAGGAGCCGCTGTACGACTTCGTCGGCATGGCCGCATTCGTCGAGCTCCAGGACGGCAACGCGGTCGAGGTGCGTTGCGCCCCGGTCCGCCCCAACTCGCGCAGCCAGACCAGGATACGCGCCTTCGCCGACGAGCCTGAGGCGGGAAAGTCGCTGGAGACGCTCTCCCGCCGCTTCGACACCAACATCGACTTCCGCGACCGCGACGCCGTGGTCTGGCTCCGAAGCTAACCCCGCGCGGACTCGCCCGACGCGCTGACGATCTGCGTGCGCACGAGCTGCGCGTACAGCCCGCCGTTGGACAGCAGCTCGTCGTGGCTGCCCTGCTCCGCCACACGCCCCCGGTCCAGCACCACGATCGTGTCCGCGTCCCGCACCGTGGACAGCCTGTGCGCGATCACCAGCGTGGTCCGGCCCTCCATCAGCCGCTCCAGCGCCTCTCTGATCTGCTGCTCGTTGACGGCGTCCAGGTGCGACGTCGCCTCGTCCAGGATCAGCACCGGCGCGTCCTTGATCAGCGCCCGGGCGATGGAGATGCGCTGACGCTGCCCGCCGGATAGCTGCATCCCGCGCTCGCCCACCAGCGTCTCGTAGCCGTCGGGCATCGCGTCGATGAACTCGGTCGCGTTCGCCAGCTCCGCCGCCCGCTCGATCTCGGCTTCGGACGCGTCCTGCCCGGCGATCCGCAGGTTCTCCCGTATCGTCGCGTTGAACAGGTACGTGTCCTGCGCCACCAGCGCGATGTTCCGCCGCAGCTCGTCCAGCCTGTAGTCGCGGATGTCCTGCCCCTGCAGCGTTACGCGGCCCGCGAGCGGGTCCCACCAGCGCAGCAGCATGTGGGCGCACGTAGTCTTGCCCGCGCCAGACCTGCCGACCAGGGCGACCGTCTGGCCGGAGTCGATGTTGAGAGAGACATCGTGCAGCGCCGGCGGCAGGTCCCGACCGTAAGCGAACCCGACGGACTCGAAGGCTATCGCCCCGTTCGCACCGGCCTGCCGCGCCGGAGCGGACGGCAGTCCGGGGCCGTCCTTCACCACCACGGGCTCGTCGTGCACCTCGAACACCCGACGCGCCGACGCGTGCGTCTCCATCATGTGCTTCAGGGTCGTCGCCAGCTCGGTCACCGGCCCGAACGACGTCAACGCCAGCAGCGTCGCCAGCGGCAGGTCGGTCCGGTCCATGCTCCCCTCGACCACGAGCCACGCGCCCGTCGCGAGCACGGCGAGGCCCCCGACCGCCGTCAGCGCCTCTATGAACACCGCGTGCGAGGCCTGGGAGTCGAGGAAGCGGACGCGGTGCGCGGCGAAGTCGCGGCCGAGCCGGTCGGTCTCCCGCACCCTGTCGCCGCCCGCCCCGAAGGCCGCGATCTCCCGCATGCCCTGGATTCCGTCGACCACGAACGCCGTCAGGTCGCCGAGGCGCGTCCGCATCTCGTGGCCCAGCCGTTCCGCCGTGCGCTGCGCGTAGAACGGGCTCAGGGCGGCCACCACCAGGAACGGCGCCAGCACGATGGACAGCGGCCACGACACGAACGCGAGAATGCCCAGCACCACGGCCGGCACCAGGAAGGCAACGACCGCTGGGGTAATCACGTGGGCAAAAAAATACTCGATCGTCTCTACGTCGCCGCCCACGATGCTGACCAGGTCGCCCGACTTGCGCCGCACCAGGTACGCGGGCGCCAGCGGCTCCAGGGCCTCGTACATGTCGATCCGCATCTCGGCCAACAGCCTGAACGCCAGGTCGTGCGACGCCCACGACTCGCCCCACCGCGTCAGCGCGGACAGCGGCGCCAGCACCGCCAGGGCCACGAGGTACGGCACGTAGTCGCCGCCCTTGAATACCTGGACCACCAGCAGCGCGCTCGTCGCGCCCAGCGCGATCGTCGACGCGTGGTACAGCAGCCCGAGCGTCAGGCTCAGGGCGAGCTCGGCACGCCACCGGCGAACGAGGTCGAACAGCCGCCGCCATATCTCGACCGAGCGGACGTGCCTGACCGCCGAGTCCTCGGCAACGGCCTCGGCAATCGGCGGCGCCCTGAGCAGGCCGCCGCGCGCCGGCGCTTCTGCCTGCTGCGCGGGAAGCGTCGCGGCCAGCAGGTCGGCCGTGGGCGCGGACTGCTGGCTGGACATCAGTCTCCCGTAGGCGCCGCCCGCCGCGGCGAGCTCGGCGTGGCTGCCCGTCTCCACCAGCCGGCCCTGGTCCAGCACCAGGATGCGGTCCGCCGAGACGACGCTCGACAGCCGGTGCGCGATGATCAGCGTCGTCTTGCCGACCATCAGCCGCTCCAGCGCCTCCTGGATCGCCGCCTCGTTCTCCGAGTCGACGCTCGACAGCGCCTCGTCCAGCAGCAGTATCGGCGCAGCCTTCAGCAGCGCCCGGGCTATCGCCAGCCGCTGCCGCTCTCCGCCCGACAGCCTGACGCCTCGCTCGCCGATCCACGTGTCGTAGCCGTCCGGAAGCTCCGAGATGTAGTCGTGGGCGTTCGCGGCGCGCGCGGCCTCCTCCATCTCGGCCGGCGTAGCGTCCGGCTTGCCCAGGCGCAGATTGTCGGCGACCGTCCCCTGGAAGATGTAGGTGTCCTGGGTCACGACCGAGAACTGACGGCGCAGCGTCTCCAGCGACAGGTCCCGGACGTCGTGCCCGCCCAGGGTGACGCGCCCCGACTGCGGGTCGTAGAAGCGCAGCAGCAGCCAGACGAGCGTCGACTTCCCCGCTCCGCTCGGGCCGACGACGCCCAACACCTCGCCCGCGTTCAACGTGAAGCCGACGTTCTGCAGCGCGGGCCTGCGCCCACCCTCGTAGGCGAAGTCGACGCCCTCGAATCGCACCTCAGGCGCCAGATCGCCCTCGGACGCGTCGGCGGGCGTCTCCGGGTCCCGCACCTCGACCGGGGCGTCCAGCAGCGCGAAGACGCCCTCCGCGGCCGCCATCGACGCCATGCCCTGGTGATACAGCGCGACAAGCTCGCGCAGCGGCCTGAACACCTCGCCCCCCAGCATCAGGATGATCAGCAGCGTCTGCAGCTCCATCAGCCCGTCGTTGACCCGTATCCCGCCCCACACCAGCGCGACGGACGCGCCCGCCGAGATGCCCAGCACCGTCGCCGCCCCGGACAGGCCGTCGGCCGCGAGCACCTTCATCGTCGTGCGGAACAGCGTCCGAGCGCGCACCGCCAGCAGCTCGCCGCGCCGCTTCGCCTGCCCGAACGCCTTCAGCGTCGCAAGCCCCTGCACGCTGTCCAGAAAGTCGGCGCCAAGGTCGCCGTACGCCTTCCGGCGGGCCTGGTTCCGGTGCCGGTTCAGCTTCTGGACCACCGCCGGCAGGAACAGCGTCACCAGCGCGAACACTACGAACACCAGCCCGATCCGAACGTCCAGCACCGACATGAACACGAAGATCAGCACCGGCGCCGTCGCTGCCACGATGAACTGCGGCAGATACTGGCCGAAGAAGACCTCCAGGCTCTCCACGCCGTCCACGATGGACGTCAGCACGTCGCCCGTGCGCCTCTGGTCGAAGTGTCCCGGCCCCAGCGCCAGCGAGTGCTGGTACAGCCGCCTCCGCAGCAGGATCTTGGTCTGCGTCGCCGTACGGTACCCGACGGCATCCCGGACGTACTGGAACGCGCCGCGCAGCAGTATCAGCGCCGCGACGACGACCAGCGCCGGGACCACCTCTGAAAAATCGTCGCCCTGGAACAGACGGGCGATCACCACGCCCGTGATCGCGAGCCGGGCGATGCCTATCCCTATTGCGATCAGCCCGACGAAGGCGGCGAGGAAGATCGCCGCCCGCAGGCCCTTCGTCATCCCCCACAAGCGAAGGTTGAAGTACACGCTATCTCCCTCTGAGCGTCCGGCTCATGGCGCCTGGGCGAAGTACGGGACCACCTCGTCCATGAACAGCTTCATGTCGTCCAGCTCCTGGAACCGGGGCAGCACGGTGATGAACAGGTCGAACCCGATGTCGACGAGCTCCTCGATGTGATCGCGGACGGCGGACGGGTCGCCCACGATGGGCGGCTGCTCGGCCCTTGTCCACGCCTCGGCCATCCGCTTCGCCCTGGAGTGGGAGCGGTCGATGAACACCCGCCCGGTGATCGTCTTGCGCAGGCCGTCGAAGTCGCGTCCGTTCTCCTCGCAGCGCTGCCTCAGCACCTCCACCTTGTGCCGTGTCTCGTCCAGCGGCCGCGCCAGGTCGTTCCACCAGTCCGCCTGCCGGGCGACCACCCCCAGCGTGTACTTCTCGCCTGCGCCGCCCAGCATGATCGGCGGCGTCGGATCGGGAAGCGGCGTCCCATACGCCTCCCGGACGCAATAATACTTGCCCGAAAAATTCGCGGGCGTCTCCGTCCACAGCGCCCGGATCACCTGCACGCCCTCCTCCAGCATCTCCAGCCGCGTGCGGAACGACGGGAAGTCGTAGCCGTAGGCCGTGTACTCCGGCTCGTACCAGCCGGCGCCGTACCCCAGGATGAACCTGCCGGAGGTCAGGTGCTGGAGACTCGCCCCCATCTTCGCCAGCATCGACGGATTGCGGAACGAGTTGCACATCACGATCGTGCTCAGGTCGACCCCCGGATACCGGGCCGCAATCCAGGTCAGCAGCGTCCAGCACTCGATCCGGAACTCGTCCGAGTAGTTGAGGTGGTCCGACACCCATACCGACCCGAATCCCTGCGTCGCCACGTCGAGCGCCCTGTCGAGGTCCGACAGGAACTCGCGCGGCCGTACGACCTCCATGTCCCGGGCGCCCGTCGGCGGGTTATACCCAAATTCCATTCTAGGCTTCGGAGGCATCACTTCACCTTCTTTCTTTTCCGAAGGAGCCTCTGTGGCGCGGCGTCGACGGTTCTAACACCGCGCGGCGGTCACACTCGGACGGTCGGCAGCTCTGTGCGCTCACGCGGCGGGAAGTATCCCGAGACCCGGCTCGGCGACGGGAGGCCGCTGCCCGTCCACGACGCGCTGCTGCTCCGCGGCGTCGAGAGGCATAAACCGCTCCGCCGCGTCCAGTATCTTGGACAGCACCGCCGCCTCCCCCGTGCTCGGCGCGGTGTGGATCGGCTGCGACAGCAGCCACCACAGCGCGTCGTCGATCTCCGCCTGCTCGCGGTGCGGGTCGTACCACGTCGCGCACTCCCGGTCCCCGTCGCCCCAACCGCCCCGCGCCAGCATCTTGATGCACTGGACACCAACGTTCCTGGCCGCCGCCTCGGCGATCAGCGCCTCGGCGTCGCGCCGGTACTCACCGTTGCGCCAGATCGCCGCGCTGACCGGGAACATTATCGTGTCGAAGTCGAACCGCCGCAGCGCCTCCAGGTGCACCCGCGGGGCCTCCGGCCCGTGGCCGGTGATCCCGATCCACTTCGTGACGCCCCGGTCCCGCGCCTCGACGATAGCCTCCAGCGCGCCGCCGGCCCGCGTCACCTCGTCCAGATGCTCCATCGTGCCGACCCCGTGCAGCTGGAACAGGTCGAACTGCTCGACTCCCAGCCGCGACGTGCAGCTCCGGATGCTCTCCCAGGCCCCGTCCTTGTCGCGCACGCCGGTCTTGGCCCCGAGAAAAATGTCGTCGCGGATACGAGGCATCCAGGGCGCCAGCCGCTCCATCGCCTGACCATAGCTGGGCGCGACGTCGACGTGGTTCACACCGTGCTCGAACACCAGCTCGATCAGCTCGTCGGCCCGGTCCTGCGGCATCTCGTTCCGCCCCACGACGATGGCGCCGAACGTCACCACCGTGCTGTGATGGCCGGTCCTGCCGAGCAGTCGCTTCTCCATGCCTGGACACCTCCGCCAGCGGCGCGGCCAATCTTATCAACGCCCATCCCCCAATTCAAACGCCCGGCCCATTCCGAGACTCCCCATGCCAATGTCACCCTGAACGAAGTGAAGGGCCTGGGGCGGGGAGGGGCCGCACCGCTGGCCAGGTCGAGGCCCCTCCCCAAGGCCATCTCCGCGTTCGGGACGACAAGGCGTGGCCACCCCGCAGCGAAGCCCACCGGGACTTGCCGCACTGCCGCAACGGATGACACTATAACTAGGGTCAGGTAAGGTGGAATCAGCTTTGCGATAGATGCCCACGGAAGGGTCCGTGCAAATGAGGTTTCGCGCCGCTCTCCTGTCAGTTCCGGCCATTGCGGTCCTCTACGTCACCGGCTGTGATGGGGCCATTGGTGAGCGATCGTTCAAGAGCAAGGTCGTGAGTATCACCTGTGGGTAAGGCTGATCTCTGTCCTTGTTGCGGAGTTGAGATGACGGTCCGTGGTGCGACGATCTCTCCGGGCACTCGCCAGCGGGACTTTGTGGAGTGCGCTGGATGTGGCTACCGCAGATACACGGAGTGGTGGCTGGAACGACTGTTCAGATGGGTAGGGCTGTAGAAGGAACCCCCGCTCAGCTCGGGCGGGGGTTTTCTTTCGTTTCGACGTGGAAGGTTAGTCTGTCTTCCTTCTCCTAACCTCCTCTTAGGAGCGTCTTTGCAAGCTCCGGTTCCTGCTGACAGCTTGAATGACCGCGTTGGTCTTAACACGCTTCACTAAAGTTCGGGCTGTCGCCCGCGCCACCCTGGCCAAACCCGAAGCCTTGAACGCGCATATTGGCGCTGGACTTGAACAGCACGCATGTGCTATGGTGGCCACTCCCAACGATCCCGACAGGAGGACCATCTCACAATCATGCAGGCAGGCAGCCCCGAATACGGTCGGACACCCTTGTCCCATCTCGCCCTGCACTTTCCCGTCTCAGGTAGGGCCAGTGCGACACCGGTGTCCCATTTTCCCGGCCAGGTGTCCCACCCGCCAGATACGAATGAGACACAATGGAACACTTTGGGACAGTTCGCCCAAAATCGCCCTGGCCGACCATTCTCGCGGAACGCCATACCGCGCCTGATCCGACGCACGGCGCCATGAGCATGATCGAAAAGCACGACGTACCCCTCGACCCACCCCTCGCCCATGAGCTGGTCGACTTCTGGACCTACATCTGGAACGAGCCGCCCGACGTCCCCATCGACGTCTTCCTCGGCGCCGAGGTCGAGCACGTCGACCTGACCGTCCTCTTCGAGCGCGGAAGCGTCGGCGTGACTTCCACCTGCATGATCGTCTCCCCCAGGGCCATCCCGACCATCGCCGACCTCGGCGCCGTCGCGACGCATCCAGACCTCCGGAACCGCGGCCTGTCTACGCGAGTCTGCGGCACGGCGGTCGATCTGGCCTTCGAGCGTGGCTGCGAGGCGCTGTTCGTCGGCACCGGCGGAGGCGCGGCCGCGCGGGTCTACGAGAGGCTTGGATTCCGGAAGCTGCCGGGCGCGAACTGGTGGATCGCCGTCGCCAACGGCGAGCCGCCCGAGGCGTTCGTCGTCGACTACTTCCGCCGCCCCGCCGCGTCGGTCACCGTGCGCCCCGCGTCGCCCGCAGACAGAATCCCCATGATCCCGCTGATCGTGTCCCCGCACCGATGGCGCCTCCTCGACGCCAACGCCCGCATATTCTCGACCGCCTACGCCACCACCGGCTCGTTCACCCAATACATGCGCTACACCAAGACCGTCACCGCCGCGGGCGGCTCATGGTCCACCGCAGTTACCGACGACGGCCGCGCCGTCGGCCTCGCCACCGCGCGCCCGGCCGGCTCCGACACGTGGCGGGTGGACGCCTTCACGCAGTCGCGGTTCACCGACGCCTGGCCGGAGCTGATGGAGGCCGCGGTCGGCACGGCCGCCGCGGGCGGCGCGAAGAGCTGCCGCATCGACGTGTCCTCCTGGGACGACGAGAAGGCCGCCCTCGCCGAGTCGGCCGGCTTCCGGCACGCCGGAAGCGGCGACCCGGTCGACCTCGCAGGCAGCGAACTACAGACGACGCGCCTCGAACGCCAAGTCTGAGCCAGCCCCGGAAACGCCGCGCTCCCCCCGATACTTCCCAACTATCCACTGTCCACCATTCACTATCCACTACCCCCTTCTGTTACGATTGGCGCCGCGGCCAGCCTGACCACAGCCATACGGAGGCGATGCCATGTCGTGGGGCGACGGAGCGATCTACCACAAGCTCGGAGTGCGTCCGTTCGTCAACGCCCAAGGCCACGGCACATTCGTCGGCGGACGTAACCATGCCGCCGTCCAGGAAGCCATCGATTCCGCTGGCCTCCTGTTCGTCGACACGCGGGAGCTCCAGGCCAGCGCCGGCGAGTTCATCGCCGACCTGCTCGGCGTCGAGGCCGCCCTGCCCACGCCGGGATGCGCCGCCGCCGTCATGTTCAGCATCGCCGGGTGCATGGCCGGAAACGACGTCGAAAAGCAGCGCCGCCTACCCGACACGACCGGCATGAAGAACGAGGTCGTCCTCCAGGGGCCCCACCGCTACGGCGCCAACAGGATGTACGAAGTGCCGGGCGCGAAGATCGTCTACGCCGGCGCCGACGACCGCTGCACCGCCGACGATCTCGCCGCGGCCATCGGCCCCGACACGGCGGCGGTCGGGTACGAGGTGCGCAGGACGGACCACCCCGACTGGACGGACGGCACCCTCCCCATCGAGGACGCGGTCCGGGTCGCCCACGAGAAGGGGGTCCCCGTCATCGCGGACTCGGCGAGCCAGAGCGACCCGCCGGACTACATGCGACATAACGCCCACTCGGCCGACCTAGTCTGCTTCGGCGCCAAGTACTTCGCCGGGCCCAACAACGGCGGCCTGGTGTGCGGCAGTCGGGACCTGGTGGAGGCGGCCGCGGCCCACAGCTTCGTCGGTGACGTCCAGGTCGAGGACATGATGCCGTGGGGAAGGGGCCACAAGCTTGACCGCATCTCCATCGTCGGCACCGTCGCGGCCCTCGAAGAGTGGCTGACCGCCGACCACGAAGACCGCGTGATCGAGTACCGCCGCCGCATCGCCGTCATCCAGGACGGGCTGTCCGGCATCGCGGGCGTCGAGACGCGCCCGTCGGACGACGGCAACCACGTGGACGTCGTCCTGTCCGACCCGATCGCCAGGACGGCCGAGCAGGTCGTCGCCGAGCTCGACGACGGCGAGCCGAGGGTCAAGGTCAACGGCGCGGGCAACACGGTCAACGTCGCCGTCTTCCCCCTCAACCCGGGCGACGAGACGGTCGTCGCCAACCGCCTCGCCGCCGTACTCGGCTCATAGCGCACCGCACTGGACATCACACCACCACCGAACAGGAGAAACACATGGCAGAGAAGCTTAGAGCCGGAGTGATGGGCTGCGGACTGGGAGCGGCCCACGCCTACGCCTACGACAGGTCCGACAACTTCGACCTGGTCGCGGTCTGCGACCTGAAGCCGGAGGTGCTGGACGCGCTCTGGGACAGGGCCAAGCTGCAGCGCGGCTCCGTCCCGACCTACTCCTCGCACCGCGAGATGCTGGACGCCCACGACCTCGACGTCGTCAGCGTCGCCACGCCCGACCACCTGCACGTCGACCCGATCTGCGACGCCTCCAACGCCGGCGTCCGCGGCGTCATATGCGAGAAGCCCATCTCGACGACCCTGAAGGACGCCGACAGGATCATCGAGGTCACCGAGGCCAACGGCACCGCGATGTCGGTCGACCATACGCGAAGCTGGATACCGTCGTTCCAGGCTGTAAAACGCGAGATCTTGGCAGGCCAGATCGGCGGCCTGACCCGGATCATCGCCCACCTGGGCGGTCACCGCGCCATGCTGTTCCGCAACGGCACCCACACGGTCGACGCCGTCTGCTACTTCGCGGACGCGCCCCCGGTCTGGGTGATGGCCGCACACGAGCCCGCCCTGGCCGACTACGGCGTCGTCTACGCCGGCGAGGGCGGCAAGGACCCCGATCTCGACCCGGCGTCGACCGTCATCATAGAGTTCGCCAACGGCGTCCGCGGCATCCTCAACGGCGCCAAGATGACGCCCGCGCTCCACGAGATCGACCTGCAGGGCCCCGAGGGGCGCTACGTACTTGACGACGAGAACGTGAAGGCCTGGCGCACGGAAAAGGTCGAAGGCGCGCCGATCGAGACCGACCCGCCCGACGCCAGGGGCTACGCCGACTTCTTCGGCGACAACCTCATCCCGGCCGTCGACGAGCTGGCCGACATGGTGCTGAACGGCGCTCCCAGCAGCTCCCCCGCCCGCCGCGGCAGGGACACCCTGGAGATACTCACCGGCGCCCTCGTCTCTCAGACCCGCAACGGCGCCCGAGTCCCCATCCCCCAACCCCGCGACTGACCAGCGCGGCCGTGAGCGACGCCGGAGTGCCACAATGCCAAAGGGTCATCAAGACAAGTTGACCTGTTGGAGGCGAATCCGATGACAAGCGCGACTATAGGCGTCGGAGAGGCCAAGAAACGCTTCTCGGAGATCATGAGCCGCGTCGTCTACGGGGGAGAGCGGTTCATCGTCTCTCGAAGAGGAAAGCCCATGGTCGCCCTCGTGTCCGCGGACGATCTGGAGATGCTGGAGGGACGGGCCGAAGCGCCTCGCGGGCTCCTGGCCGCCGTAGGGGCGGTAGAGGACTTTGAAGAACTCGACGAAATCGTCAAGGAGATATACCGGCAGCGGGAGTACTCCGCAGACCGCCCCATAGACTCGGACGCCTGATGTACCTGTTCGACACCGATGCCCTCAGCCAGATCGTGAATCCAAACCCGCCTGAGGGACTCATCTTGAGGCTGGCCGACGTCCTCCCGGAGCAGCAGTTCACTTCGCCGATCACCGTAGGCGAGTTGACCTACGGCGCCCACAAGGGCAGCCGTCGAGACTATTTCCTCCAGCAATTCAGGGACCGCCTGTTGCCAAACGTTCGAGTCGTCCCGTTCGACCATGCGGCGGCGGAAACTTACGGGCGGCTCAGGGCAATGCTTGAGCACACGGGGACGCCTCTTGCCGACGCGGATTTGCGCATCGCGTTGATCGCGCTCACAAGACAGATGATCCTGGTGACCGGCAACTTGCGCCACTTCTCACGTGTCCCAGGGCTGACGGTGGAAGACTGGCTTTGGTCGTGATGGCCTGCGGCGGGCTAACCCATGACCTTCGCGACCCCATGAGCTCCGAGAACTCGATGGTTCAGGCCTACCGCGACGCCGTCGTCGTGGACGGGCTGAACGTCAGCAACTGGGACAGCGACGCTGTCTACGAGAGCCTGAGCGCCGGCGGCGTCACCGCCATCAACGCCACTATCGCGACATGGGAGGGCTTCCGGGAGACGGTCGACCACATCGCCCGGTGGGACGCCAGGTTCCGGGAGCGCGCCGACACGATCGCCCCGATCGGGACGGCCGACGACATCCTCGCCGCCAAACGCGACGGCAGGACGGGCGTCATATTCGGCTTCCAGAACGCGTCGCCCATCGAAGACCGAATCGACCGGCTCGCCCTCTTCCACCGACTCGGCGTCCGCATCATCCAGATCACCTACCACGAGCGCAACCTGCTCGGCGACGGCTGCTACGAGCGCGTTCCCGGAGGGCTGACCCACTTCGGGGCCGAGGCGGTCGCCGAGATGAACCGCCTCGGCATCCTCATCGACCTGTCCCACGTCGGCGACAGGACGACCCTGGACGTCATCGACGCCTCCGAGAAGCCCGTCTCCGTCACCCACGCCAACGCGAGACCGTATTACGACGTGCCCCGCAACAAGACGGACGAGGCCGTCAGGCGGCTCGCGGAGCGCGGCGGAGTAGTCGGCGCCACGTGCATCGTCACCTTCCTGAAGACGGGCGCGAGCTCCACGCTGCCGGACTACGTCGACGCCATCGACGACCTTGTCCAGCGCATCGGCATCGACCACGTCGCCATCGGGACCGACTTCACCCAGGACCAGACCCCCGACTTCTGGCGCTACATCGGCTCCCAGCAGGGCTCGAAGTTCCCCGCGCCCTACATCAACCGCACCGATCGGCCCGACAGGAGGCCGCTGTACCCGAAGGGGCTGGAGACGCCCGACAAGCTGCCTGCCCTCGCCGACGCGCTGTCCGACCGCGGCTACGGGTGGGAGGACGTCGAGAAGGTGCTGGGCGGCAACTGGATGCGGCTGTTCCGCGAGGTGTGGCAGCCGTAGCGCACCGGGCTGGCGTCTGGCGCTTCAGCCCAGCTTGGGCAGGTAGAGAACCAACTCCCGGAGGCTCCGGTAGAACTCGATGCTCGGACGCGTCTCGTCCCACGGGTGCTCGGCGGCCATCGCGTGGAACTCCGCGCCTATCGTGTGAACGCGCTCCACCCAGTCGACCAGCTTGCGTCTCGCGTACAGCCCGCCGGGTACCGTCCACGTATCGAGGCCAAGCGCCGCCGGCTCCTCGGCGTCTCTCGGAACGACGCACGCCCTGTACCGCTCGCCGTCGAAGGTCCCGTAGAACCGCCTGCCCCTCAGGCCGTCGAGCCGTTCTTCCAGGTCCCGGAAAGCCGCCGGGACTCCGTTCAGGCCGTCGACGGCTTCGACGTACATGACTTCGAAGTCGCCCAGCCGCTCTTCGGTCGGCGGCCTGTTGCTGCGCGCCACGCGGCCGGCTCTAGTCGATCGCGGGCCAGTCGCGGCCGACCTTGTCGAAGCGTCGATGCAGCTCCTCGACGACCTCCGCCGCCAGTGCGCCGTGATCCTCGGTCGCCCGGATGTTGGCCAGCATGTGGGCGTGGTTGCGGGTGCCGACGATCGACGTGTGGGCGTCCGGATGGGCGTAGACGAACCCCAGCGCCAGCGCGATGGCATCGTCGGGCGCGCCCGGCAGCGGCCCCATCTCCACCATCACCCTGGCGCGCCGCAGCCTCTCCGCTCCGCGGCCGCTCTCGCCCTCGCCGAGATCGCCCGCCAGGACTCTCGACCAGACCGCGTTTGCGATTGGCCGCTTGGCGATGATGCCCATGCCCCTGGCCCGCGCCTTCTCGAACAGGCCGTACCTGGCCCTCTGGTCGACCAGGTTGAATGAGGTCTGAAGCGCGTCGAACAGGCCCGACTCGACCGCCGTCTCGGCGGGTTCGTTCTCCTGGCTGTAGCCCACCAGCCTGGTCTTGCCCGCGCGCTTGGCCTCCAGGGCGACCTCGACCACCTCCTGGGCCTGCGCCCAGTCGATGCTGTGAGCGTGCACCTGGAGCAGATCGACGTAGTCGGTGCGCAGTCGAACCAGGCTCCGGTCGATCGTCATGCGGGCGGTATCGGCCGTCCAGAGCGGGCCGACGCTGTCAGGGCCGATATGCCCGACCTTGGTCGCGAGAACGAACTCCCGGCGGCGGTGGGAGACAGTGCGGCCGAGCAGCTCCTCGCTGTTGCCATAGCACTCGGCCGTGTCCAGGAAGTTGATCCCGGCGTCCAGCGCGGAGCCCAGGATGCGCCCGGCCTCCGCCGTTTCGCTCAGCCCATAGGAGCCGATCTCGGCCATGCCGAAGCCGAGACGGCTCACCTCAAACCCAGTCTTGCCGAAGTCGGTCAGTTCCATGGGCCGAGTCTAGCCCTATACGGGCCGTGCGTCAATGAAACCGTCGCGCTCGGATTGCCCCAGCCAATGTCGCCCTGAACGAAGTGAAGGGCCTGGGGTGGGGGAGGCCGCGGCGTGAGTTGGGTAGAGAGACCGCTCCCCGGGTCCCTCTCTCCGATCCGGGACGACAAGACGCGGCCGCGCAGCTGCTGACCCGGTTCGCCCGCTCCTAGAGCAGGGCTGTCATCCGGCCCAGCCAGTCGTCACGCGGGCCTGGTCCAAGGCCGACGAAGAGGTCGCGCCGCGCCCGCTCGCCGGGCCCCAGGTCGCCGAAGTCCAGCGTCGCGTCCGTGCACGGCCAGACGATGTTCGACGCGATGGCCAGCGCGTCCCGCGATCCGATGACGCTGACGAAGCTGCCGCCGCCCTCATGCACCGTCTCGGAGAACAGCAGGGGTTCCGTGAGCTCCGGCAGCGCGGCCGGATTGTTCCCGCCCCGCAGGTCGTAGCGGATGAAGTCCGACTCGATCGCGAAGAACTGGTGGTACTGCCGGAAGTCCACCCAGCCGGACGCGGTCCGGACGTAGAGCCTGCGGCCCAGCAAGGGCGACCGCCTGTGGTTGAAGCACACGTGGCCCGAGACGGCATTCATCGGCCCGTCGGCGCGGCTCTCCACCGTGAGGCCGATCCTGAGTATCTCGTCGTCGACCGGCTCGACGCGGGCCGATACGCGGCCCGGCGGCTCGCCGAACATATTCGTCACCGGACAGTCGTTGTACTCGAGGCCGTCGTCCGACAGCGACCATTGCTGCCCGGTCTGGTAGTGGTGGTTGTCCTTCGACAGGGTCGACGGTGAGAGGCGATGCTTCCCGGTCCACGAAACGCCCTCGGGAACCCGCAGCAGGCACCGGCTGTCCTCCAGCCCGGCGTGTCTGATCCAGAGCACCTGCTCGTTGAGGTATCCGGCGCGTCCGTCAGGAGTCACGCCGTCGAAGTCCGACGGGCCGCCCTGGGGCCACAGCTCCACGACCGGCGAGCGGACGGTCAGCCCGTCGTCCGCGCTCATGGCGGGCCCCCTAGTCGGACGGCAGCATCGCCGGCACGGGCGCTCCGACGTAGCCCGGAGGCTCGCGCGCCGACGCGCTCACGCGTATCTGATTCCCGTAGGCTACGGGCCGGACGCCATCGTCGGGTCTCTGGGCGTAGGCGCCGCCGAGGTCCGGGCTGGCGTTGCGGACGACCGAACGGCCCCGATCTCCTCCCGTTCCCAGGAGCAGGCCCACCGTCCTCCTGAGGGGCGCGAGCTGCTCGGCCGCTTCGAGCAACGGCCAGAGAATCTGTCTGTAGTGCTGGACCGCGAATACGAGCGCAAAGAGACAAGCCACCGCGCCGGGGGTACTCAAACCGTTCCTCCGCTCCCGCTGGGGTTCGGACCCGCGAGAGTACCACGCGGAAGTGCGCTCTTCCTCCGGTTCATCCTTGTCGGCTTCCTATATTCCATACACACGGGGGTGAACGCGGCCTAGTCTTCGCTGCCGCCGGAAGGGACCGGCAACGGCTTCGTCATAAAGGTGAACAGCTTGCCTTCGGTGCCTATCCAACTCTTGTCGTACACCGAGACCTCGTCGACCAGGGGCTGGTTGTTCACCCGCACCGTCGGGTGCCTGCCACGGCCGCTGACGGTGATGTGGTCGGGGCAGAACCGGAAGAACAGACCTTCGAACGCGGGTATGCCCAGCTCCCTGCCTCGGATCGTGTCCCTGAAGAACAGGTTCATGAGCGGATGGCGCTGCACCTCGGCGAAGTCCACGTGCGGCCTGCCGTTGTCGTCGTACAGGTAGCCGTGCGGCTTCGTGCGGGTGAGCCAGTAGACTCCGGCCGCGGCGGTTGCCGCCAGCGCAAGGGCGAGCGACACGGCGATGCCCCAGGGGAACCCTTCCGGCGTCGGCTCCGGCGGCGCGGGCGCCGTGACCGGGCGCGATGGCTGCTCGACGGGCTTGGGCGCCTTCGGCTCCGCCGCGGGCGCTTCCGCGACGACCGGCGACACGGCGTTCAGCGTGAACGGCCTCGAAGTCTGGGCATGGTCCCTGCCCGCGTAGTCGAGGTTCAGCGTCAGCGACAGCGCGTGTCTGCCGCCCTCCGAGGCGGTGAAGAAGACATCGAACTGCCAGGCCGGCCCGTCGCCGTACAGCCTGCGCGGCTCCAGCTCCACCACGCCCGACTTACCCGACTCTGAGACGAGGGCCGGGACCAACGCGCTCGGCTCGACGGGATAGGGGTCGCCGTCGACGTGTATCGACACCGTGGCTACCTGGGTACGCTGTCCCGGCTTGAGCTCCCCGACGGCCATAGGCTGCATGTCGATCGTCGGGAAGTGATCGGCTTCCAGCTCGGCGAGCGACGTGATCGTGAGCTCGTACCGGTTCCACGCCAGCTCGAGCTCGACTTCGTAGGTCCCGCGCGCCTCCAGCGGCGGTATGATCGTGGCGAAGTAGCCGTCCTGGGCCCTGTTGTCGGCGTCCTTCCCGTTGTCGTGCAGCTCGAAGACACGTGTTACGCCGTCCGGAGCGGTGATGTTGGCGAACATTCGCGCGTCCGACAGTAACGCGACCTCGCCGCCGTCCTTCACGTAGGCCGTGATCGGCAGCGGCTCACCCAGCGCGACCGGCCCCGGGGACCGGAGCGTCAGCGTGAACCGGTTCGTGTGGTGCACCCACTTCGAGACCGGCCCGGTCACGCCGCGAGCGTCGACTCGCCACCGCCCGGGCGCCGGGGCGACGAGCTCCCACGCGACCATGTTCGGCGTTTCCACCGCCCGCGCGACGGCCGCATCGGTCGCGGAGACGTTCTGGCCCGAGGGGTTGGTCAACACCAGCGAGCCAAAGGGGTTCTTCTTGAAAATCAGCAGCGTCGCTTCCTGCGTTCCCGGCAGGACGGTGATAAGCGTCGACATCACCTCGCCGTATCCAAGCGAGCTCGAGCCTGCCTCGTACAGGGAGCCGCTGACGTCCTGCCTGAGAATCGAGTCGCCGATCGGACCCAGGTCGAGCGCCTTCGACAGCTGCAATACGCCGCCGCCGCTGGCGGACGCGAGCGATTGCAGGAATCCCGTCGCCTGGTCCGAGGACTCGGGAAGCACCAGGCTGTCGACGTACCACCCGTTGGCCGCGAAGCTCTCGGCCACACCCGGCAGGTGGCTGACATGCCGTGTGAAGTCGGCGGAGCTGGAGCCTCCGGCGGCGACGTAGACGGACGAACCCTGCGCGGCCTCGTGGACCGCGAGGAGGGACCGCATCTCCGTCACCGCCTCGATGACGCTGGTGCGCCTTGGCGCCGGAGTCTGCAGCATCGATTCGATGCTGCTCTGGAACTCCGGCAGGCGTACGTTCCTGCCGCGGAACGGACCCACGAACTCGGTCGGGTTCTCCATAGTCGAGAACGCGATGTAGTCGTCGCCCCTCAGGGTTGCCACCAACCCGACGAGGGACTGAACGAGCCCGACGCCGCCGTCGACGCGGCGGACCGCCTCGGCGTCCGCCATGACCAGCGTCATCCGACTCCCCATCGAGGAGTCCGCGCTGGCCGGCGCGCCGAGCTGAGACGCCGTGAACAGCGCCACGAGGAATAGAACCGCTGCTGGAACACCCACTCTGCTCATCTTCTACCTCCACTTCTGAACAAAGGCTAAACAGAGTACTAAACTATAGTCAACCAAAGCACAGGTGTAGGTTTGGCGAATCGGCGCCGGCCAACGAGTATCCGGGCGGCTGCCGGCTACCCGTGAGATATAATCCCCGGACGGGCGTCAGGCCCATCGACACGGCGGCCTGGCCGGGAGACTGTCGATACTGGCTGAACGACTGCCTCGCGCGGCGGCTTCCAGGGGGTCGGCATGGCCGGCGGTCGTCATGCTGGCGGTGTGGCTCGCCGCGGTCGGCTGCGGAAGCGCGGCCACGGACGGCGAACGCCCGTCCGAGATGGTCAGAGGCGCCGTCGTCCGGGTACAGGCCCGCTCGCTGACCGAGCTCGACTTCCTGGACGTCAGGGACGACACGGGCTTCATCTGGCGGTTCCGGCCCGGCCTGTCCTATCGCGGATTCACGCCGTCACATCTCCGGGAGCACATGGTCCAGGGGCTGCCCGTGACCGTCGTGTACCGGTGGAAGGACGACGCTCCGCTGATGCAGGACGTCACCGACTAAGGGCATTGCGGGCGGCCGCTGCGCCGTGCGGGCGCCGGGCTCATGGCGCCGCCCTATCCCGGGGAGGCACCTATCCGGGCAGCCCCGAGCGTTCCAACCCGAACGCCGCCGTGCCGGCAGCCATCATGCGCATCGCCTGTTCCGCGGCGTCCGCAACGAGCTCTTCGGCGCGGCTGGACGCCTCTTCCAGGGTCATCGGAGCGCTCGTGATGGCCAGCACGGCGTCGATACCGTGGTCATGGACCTCCCTGTACCGCTCGCCCAGCGAGCCGACGATGGCCACCACCGGGATGCCCCGCGCCTTTGCGAGCCTGGCGACCCCGATGGGCGCCTTGTTGTAGACCGTCTGGTAGTCGACCGATCCCTCCCCGGTGATGACCAGGTCGGCCTCATCGAGCCGGCCTTCGAGGCCGACGGTCTTGAGGACGATGTCCACCCCAGCCTCGAGATGTCCTCCCAGGAAGCCGATCATGCCGCCGCCGAGCCCGCCCGCGGCCCCGGCGCCGGGGACCTCGTCTATCTCCACGCCCAGGTCCCGCCTGACGACCGACGCCATATGCGCGAGCGCCGCGTCGAGCCGCTCGACCATCTCGGGCGTCGCGCCCTTCTGCGGGCCATAGACCGCGGAGGCGCCCACGGGGCCGGTCAGCGGGTTGGTAACGTCGCACGCCACCGCGACGTCGGACTCGGCTATGCGGGGGTCCAGGCCGGACAGGTCGACCCTGTCCAGGTCGGCCAGCGCGGCCCCTCCCGGGGGCAGGTCGTCGCCGGCGGCGTCCAGCAGCCGCGCCCCGAGCGCCTGCGCCATGCCGGCCCCCGCGTCGTTCGTCGCGCTGCCGCCGATGCCCAGGATGAACCGCCGGAACCCGGAGTCGAGCGCGTCGCTTATCGCCTGACCGAGACCGTACGTCGTCGCCGCCAGGGGATCGCGGTCTTCGACTGCCACGAGCGCGAGGCCCGACGTGCGGGCCATCTCGATCACCGCCGTCCGGCCGTCGCCCATGGCGCCCCAGACCGCCGTCCGGGTCTCGCCGAGCGGGCCCATCACCTCGGAGCTGCGATTCTCGCCCCCGGACGCCTCGACCAGCGTCTCCAGGGTCCCGTCGCCGCCGTCCGCCACCGGCACCAGCTCAGTGCGGGCGTCAGGCGAGGCGCGGCGAACGCCCTCGGCCATCATCTCCGCGACGCGCAGCGCCGAAATGCTCCCCTTGAACGCCTGTGGCGCAATCACGATCTTCATCCACGCACTCCCTACCGCAAGCCGCGCGAATTATATCACCGGCACCCTGCACAGCCCGCCGAGGTCCCCATAGCCGACTTCGTCGACGCCGGTCTCGATGCCTTTCCCGATCGACCCGCTCACCCCGAGTAGCGGCGATGCTTCATCGCCGCGTATCGAGGGGCGCACGCAGGCCTCACCATAGTGACCCGCGTGACAGGCCGGCAGCCCAGCGCCCCCAAGCCTTGTCGTCCCGAACGCAGAGAGGGACCTGGGGTGGGGTCCCCTCGACCTGGCTCACCACGCCGCCTAACCCTTGGCCTACACGTCGCTGGCGCCGTCCACGATCAGGGGCACGACTGGCGTAGGGGCGGGTTTGCAACCCGTCTTCCCCCTGCCATGAATTGCCAAACCGTAGTGGCGGGTTTGAAACCCGCCTTCCGGTGCAGCCTCATTTGCGTCGTTTGGTGAAAGTCCCCCGCCGAGTCCATCTCCTCGAGTCTGAACAGTTACCACGCGGCCTCCTCACCCTGGGCCCCTCACTCCGTAGGGCGATATCACCCGGCGAAATCGCGCCATTGGTCTCGCTCCGCGCCTGTGATACTCTCCGGCCCGAACGACCTCGTACGGGGGCTGCATGGAGGCGCCTATGGCCGGCGTAACGGTGATCAAGCCCGACCAGAGGAGCGCCAACACGGCGCAGACGCCCAACATGGTCCGCCAGGCGGGCATCGCCCGCGACACGTGCGGCAGCCGCGGTCTGTGGATCGGCTACGTGTCGTCTCCGCCCGGCCCGAGCGGCGCCCACCACCACGGCGACGCCGAGTCCGGCATCTACGTGCTCAGCGGAAACGTCAGGATGCACTTCGGCGACCGGCTCGAGCAAAGCCTCGACGCAGAGGCGGGGGACTTCATATTCGTGCCGCCCAACACCGTCCACGTCGAGGAGAACGTCGGCAAGGAGCCGGCCGAGCTCATCGTCGCCCGCAATACCGCCGAGTACCTCGTCGTCAACGTCGACGACCCGAGGGCGCAGCCTGGGTAGGACGCCTTCCCAGGGGCGACTCCGGGTCCCCGCCCGCGGAGGCTCCTGCAACCGGGAATCGAGACCAGCACCGCCATGCGACCTCTGGACAATAGCCGTACATCCGTGCTATTATCCCCGCGTGACAACCCCCAACTCTTCCTCTTAACTATCCACTACCCACTATCCACCATCCACCATCCACTATGAAACACCCTGTCCATTCTTGTCCCGCCCTGTCCCACGCCAGATACGGACCGTGGGACACCAACTGTCCCATTTCTCGAAAAAGTGTCCCATCGCTCAGATAGGAATGGAACACTTTGGCACACAATGGGACACCTCACACGGAAATCCACTCCCCACTTCCCAACTATCCACTACCCACTATTCACTACCCACTATCCCACTACCCCACTACTTCCGGTTGTAGTAGTAGTCGGCGACCTTCTGGACCGCGGTCCCGATGTCCCGCGCGACGTCCTCCGTGTGGAAGTTGCTCGCACTGATGAACTGCATCTTCGGCAATTCGCGCTCCACCACCGGCAGCTCCATGGACGGGTAGTCGATGCGCCGGTTGCCGGCCTCGTCGTAGAACGGGTACTTCGACGTGCCGTAGGTGTTCTCCTCCGCGAACAGCGGGAACTTGTACAGCGGCTGCCCCGCCAGTATCCCTTGCGTGTTGTCGATCCCCTCGGCCGCGAGCGCCTCCGAGAACTCCTGCGGCGACGCGCCCATCTGCTCCTCTTCGATCTTGTAGCAGTAGACGTAGTACGACATCTTGTCGCCGGGCCGCACCCTCGGCCGGACGAACCCCGGGACCTCCTCCGTCATATCGTCGACTATGTCGGCCATCCGGCGCCGTGTCCCCAGCGTCAGCTGCACCTTCTTGAGCTGTTCGTATCCCACGGCCGCCATCAGCGGGCTCATGTGGTGGTAGTCGCCCAGGAACTCGTAGCCGCGGGAGGAGCCCCGGAAATCCGACGTGGGCCGCAGGGAGTTGCGCAGCTCGTCGTCATACTCCGAGCCCTTGGCGGCGAAGCCCTTGGCCCGCCGCGCCGTCGGCTCGTCGTCCGATATGAACATCCCGCCGCCCGCCGCCGTGATCAGCTTGCTGCCCAGCGAGAAGCACCCCATGTCTCCTACGGTGCCCACCAGCTTGCCCTGGTACTCCGACAGGTGGGCATGGGAGCAGTCCTCGATGATCGGCAGGTCGTACCGCCGGCCGATGTCCATGAACGCGTCCATGTCGCACGGGTTGCCCGCCCAGTGGACGACGAGGATGGCGCGGGTGCGGTCGGTGATCCGCCTCTCGGCGTCGGCCGCGTCCATGTTCATCGTGTCGGCGTCCCAGTCCGCGAAGACGGGTATCGCGTTCTGGATCAGGATGCCAAGCACCGACCCGATGTCGGTCGCCGGCGCCGTGATGATCTCGTCCCCCGGCTCCGGGTTGACGGCGCCGATGGCCGCGTGGATCGCCCCCGTGCCCGAGTCGGTTGAGAAGGCGTACCGCACGCCGTGTATCTCCGCGAACAGGTCCTCCAGCTTGCGCAGATGGCCGGACTTGCCCCAGTTTTCCTCGGCTCCGTCCATCACCTCCATCACCGCGTCGATCTCCTCGTCCCCCATGAACCAACTGTGACTGGGCAGCGGCTCCGAGCGGACGGGCGTGCCGCCGTGGATCGCCAGCTTTTCCGGTGCCATGATTCCTCCCCTGGAACAGCGATTGCGCCGGATTCTAGAGACTTCTCAAAGAATGCGCCACCCCCCCGGCGGCGCCGGCCCTGTTCCACTCTACGCCAAGGACTGGTATGCTGGCAGGCGAGCGGGCCCAAACCGCGCACAACCAGCGGGCGCCGGGGGACACCCCCAGCTCCGGGCGGAGGTAGACAATGCGCACCCACCGTATCCACTGGCTATTGGCAGGCATCGCGGTCTTCCTCGCCCTCGCTTTAGCCGGATGCTCGAGCGGCGACGGCGACGGCGACACGAGCGGAACGACCGAGGGCGAGGGCGAGGGCGCGCCCGCGGCAGCAGCCGACTCCCAGGCCGGCGGCGCCGCCGGCCTGGGCGGCTACAAGATCGCCCAGGCCTTCGACATGAGTGTCGAGGTCACGAGCCCCGTGTTCAGCCGTATCCGGCGCATTCCCAAGACTCACACCTGCCCGCCGACGGCGACAAGAGCCGGCCAGACCTATGTCCAGAACTACGATGCGACGGTGACGTTCGACAACACGTCGCCGCCGCTGGAATGGACGGGCATACCGGAAGGCGCCGTCAGCATCGCCCTCGTGATGGGCAGCGACCAGCTTCTCGAAGAACGTGCGGTCGATGCCATCCGGGACAAGGAAATCGTGGAAACATGGTCGCACTGGGTGATCTGGAACATCCCCGCGGACGCCACGGGCCTGCCCGAGGGGGTGGCGTCGACCACCCAGGTCGCGGCGATAGGCCCCAAGACGGCGCAGGGCGTCAACGACGACACGACGGTGGGCTACTCGGGGCCGTGCCCCGTTACCGTCACCGTCGAGCGGTCCGGCTACCTGGGCACGCCGAAGCTGGTGTTCAGCTACATCTTCCACGTCTACGCGCTGGACATCGAGCTGGAGCTCGGGCCCGAGACGACCAGGGACGATCTGCTGATGGCCATCGACGGCCACGTACTGGCCGGCGGGCAGATCAAGGGCGAGTTCCTGGCGCAGAAGAACCTGAAGGAGAACTGATCGACGGCCGTCCGGCCTACTCCTCAGGGAAGGTCCGGACGTAGTTGACTACGTGCCAGATCTCCTCGTCGGTGAGCAGATCGCCGAGCGGCGCCATGTCCGTGCCGGCTATCCCGTCGTGGATGAAGCCGAACAGGTCGCGGTCAGGGTGCAGCGGCACGTGGACCACCAGATCGGACGGCGGCGTCCGCAGTCTCGACGCCACGGCCCCGTCGCCCCTCCCCCCGGGCCCGTGGCACGACTGGCACCTGAGCTCGTACACCTGCTTGCCGGCCGCCAGCGACGACGGGTCCGGCGGGAACGGGTTGCGGACCGGCACGCCGCCGTCGGACACGAGATGCGAGGCCGCCAGCACCGCGCCGGCCATGAACGCTGCCAGGCCGGGGCCCATGACGGCCGCGCCCGTTCTTGTCCACAGGCCGCCCAGCGGGACCCCGGCGGCCAGGAACATCAACCCGATCAGCGCCAGCTCCACGCCCCAGAGCGCCCGCCCGGTGTCCGGCGAAGGTGCCAGGACCGAGCTCCCTGAGATGCCGCCCGCCACCGTCTCGAACCGAAACGCCGTCCGCGCGTCGAACGCGTCGGGCCGTCTGACCACGATCTCCGCCTGCCAGGGACCTGCGATGCCGATCGGGACTTCGTCGATGCGGTAAGTCCCATCGCCCGCGCCGACCGCCGATCCGGCCTCCTCCCCCAGGTCGGCTTCGAGATAGGTCAACCTGACGCTCACGTCCGTCGCGTCGACAATCGGATCGCCGCGCCGGTCCTTCAGTGACACGACCACCCCGTTGGGCCCGACGCCGCCCGGAGCGATCATCAGTGAGATGGCCGCGCCCTCCGCGACGTCGCTGAACTCGAGGCGGGCCGGGACCCCGATGCCCTCGCGCGCCGCGACCTGCCGCGCGGGCTCCAGGCTCGTGAGCACGCCGACCGCCGCGAGCACAGCCAACGCCAGCACCGCCTCGACGGCGACGAGGCGCTTGAGCCAGGCGGCCGCGGCGTCGCGCTTCGACAGCCGGGGGCGTACCCAGACCAGGTTCACGGCTCCCAGCGCCAGCAGCACGGCGACCAGCGCGACCTTGACGATCAACGCCGAGCCGTACGGCGTCTGTAAGGCGGCCCAAGCGGTCACCTGCGCCCACGCAGCGAAGACCCCGGTCACGATCAGCGTGCCGACGCTCAGGGCGGCGACCACGGAGAACCTGGGTACCATCCTCGACAGCGCCGCCCGGCGCTCCCGGGCCGGCAGCTTCCGCGTCAGCAGCGACAGTCCGAGCGCCATGTGCAACAGCGCTCCGACCCAGAACGCCGACGCCGCCAGGTGCAGTAGGTCTGAGAGCACTGCGGCGGTCTCGATCCCCGCGGTCGCCGCGCCGTGGCTCGTCCGGCTGAGCGTGAACAGCACCCCGACGGCCGCCGCCAGGGACAGCACCCGGAACAGTCGGGGGTAGGCGTCGCGCTCGGCGAGGCCCGCCGAATCTCGCTGAAAGCGCACGTAGACCGCCGCCAAGACCGACGACGAGGCCAGGATCAGCCCGACGCGCCACAGCCACAGGCGGCCCCACTCGGTCTCCGTCGCGATCGACCAGGCCGGGCCGCCGACCGCGCCCAACCACGACGTCTCGAACGTCCTCCCTGCCTGGAGAAGGAGCTGTGCCATTGACGCGGCGGCCAGGAGCGCCATCCCCAGCCACACGACCCGCAGGCCGCGCGCGGCGGCCGACGCGCCGACGCGCCTGACCGCCGGGCTGGCCCGCCGGTCAAGGAGGCTGGGCCGCAGCACCAGCAGATCGAAGCTCAAGCCGCCCACGACGGCCAGCGACGCGATCAGGATGGCCCAGCGGACGACCGGCTCCCACGGCGATTGGAACAGAGGCTGGTCCGGCGTCTCTACGTCCGCGCCCGACAGGGGCTCGCCAACGGAGAACAGGAACGACCCCCGGACCAGATGGCCGTCCACGGTCGAAACGTTCCTCCACGCGACCGTGTAGGTCCCGTTGACCAACGGTTCGAGCCCCACGGACATCGCCGTGGGGTCATTCGGGTCGACCGCCGTGTCGCCCCGGTCGACCCGCGCTCCCGACGAGTCGAGTACCCGGATCTCGCTCAGGCCTGCCTCTATTGGCTCCGTGAACCACGCGATCACCGTCTCCGGCGCCGTCTCCAGGACAGAGTTGGGCGCCGGCCTCGCGTCGGCGAGGTTGGCGTGCGCTATCGCGGGCCGCTCCGAGCCCGGCAGCCACCACAGCGCCAGCCCCAACGCTACGGCCAACAGCGGCAGCCGTCCGCCCCAGGCCCGCAGGGAAGCTCGGGGACTATTCGTTTCCGTCCGGGATCGAGCTGTCACACCACTACTCGTAACCGTTCAAGCGTCTCAGCGTCTCACACAACCCGTTTACCCTGAGTAGCGCCGGTGCTTTGACCGGCACGTATCGAAGGGCGCGCACACCCTTTCCCCACCTCTACTCCACCGACTTGATGTACTCGACGATAGAGGTTATCTCGGCGTCCATGAGCTGCAAAGGCAGCATGATGTCGGGAAGATAGCCCTCGACGATCTGCGCGTTCGGGTCCCGCACGGAGGCCCACAGGTACCCGTCGTCGGCGACGACCACCTTGCCGCCAACGAGCGTGACCGGGCTGCCGTAGAGCGACTTCCAGGTCGGGCCGATCTGGTCGCGGCCGTCGGTCGTGTGGCAGTCGAGACAGCCGTGCTTTTCGACCAGGCGCTTCCCCCTCGCGACCTCTCTCGCGACGTTGACCGTCGGCGTGGGCTCCGCGGCGGTCGGGCTGGCTTCCACGACTCCGGGCGTCGGGTCGCCTCCGCACCCGGCGACGACGCCCGCGACCAGCGACGCGAACGCCAGCATTACTGACGACGCCGACCGGCGACGACGCCCCGCGAACGGCATCATCCGCGCCTGATCGCGACCGCCAGCGAGCCCACGCCCGCCACGGCGCCGACCGCGCCGAGTACGATCCCGACCAACGCCAGCGTGGTGGCCGTCGATGCGGCCTCGCCGGCCTCGATGGCCGAGTCTTCGGCGGCCCGGGCGGTCTTCTGCGCGCCGGCCACACCCGCCTCGATCTCGCGCACCGACCTCACCACCTCGGGGAACTGCAGCTCGCTCGCCGGCCTGACGTCGTCGAACCCGCCCCCTCCTCCGGCCGATACGAACGACTCGTTTATCGCCTCGCCCTGTATTGTGCCGAAGAAGCGGAACTCGTACACGCCCGGCGCCGTGGGGATCAGATCGGCGGTGTACTCGCCCGGCGAGCCGAAGATCGGCCGCAGCGCCAGCTCCACCGACTTGCCCGTCGGAACGTGGGTCACCTCCACCCTCAACGTCTCGTGGACGCCCTCGACGGCGACGGTCGGCCCGCCGTCGTGAGCGTGCCCCGCCTGCGGCGCAATGCCGCTCGTGGCAGTCTGCGGCGCGGACGCCCGGTTCGTCCATACCAGCGTCGTGCCCGGCTGCACCGTCACGTCGGACGGCATGTACATGCCATCGTGAATCATAATCTCCACCGTCCCCGAAAGGTCGGCGTCCTGGGCGACGGTGATGGAGCCGGTGATGGCGTGGTCCTCGTGGCTATGGTAGGGAACCGTGAGGCCCTCCAGCTCGTGGGTCACCTGGAAGCTGAAGGTCTGATCGACGGCGAGGGCCGGTGATCCGAATACCCCACCGTGCTCGTTCACGTCCATCATCTTCATCCCGGCGCCGTGTTGTCCCTCGTTGGCCCCGGCCGGTTTCGTCACGCTCATGAATACGCCGTTCTTGATTCCCTCGAACGCCGGCTCCTCCAGGAAGCCGACGTCGAACACGTAACCGTGTGCCTCTCTCTCCTCGTGCGCCGAGACAGCGCCGGCGCCAAGCGCCAACGTCAGCGACAGTACCAGCGCCGAGACGGCCGCGGCCTTGTATCGAGGTCTCATTCGAACCTCCTCCGAGTCTGGGGTTGCTCGCCTTCCGGCCGCCGCTGCCAGGAAGCCCTCGCGCTCGACGACGAGACACGGGGGACCGCCCTGGGCGGGCGGCCGTTCGGCTGGAACGAAAGGTGCGGGAGGCTCAGACTCTCGGGGGCTCGTCGAGGGGCGGGACGGCCACGCCTGTCATGGGCGCGTCGTCGCCGGCAGGTGGGAACGGGGAGCCGCGGTCCTCCGGGACCGGCGGCGTCAGGTCGTGCGTTACAGGTGGCACGACGAGGCTCATCGGCGCCTGCGTCATGCCGTCGTTCGAGACGAAGAAGACAATGCCGGGCACGGGAGCTTCCGCTTCGCCGGGCTCCGCCGCGCCGGCGTGGACGTGGCTGTCGTCGTGGTGATGGTGCGGGACGGCGTATGCGTGAACGTGGTCGGGCTCCGCGGAGGCGACGTAGATGTGGCCGTGGTGCGGGAACCGCTCGGCGAAGTGGTGGTCTACGATGGGGCCGAAGAACGGCGCCATCAACGCGAGCGCCAGAACCCCCGCCGTCGATTGAACGGCCAATCGTACCAGGACCGCGCGGACGCCCAACGTTCTCTCCATCCTCACAATTATAGCGGAGCGGCACGCGCGGCCACCGCCCCGGCTGATATCCTCGTATGTACCATGATCGCCACACGGACTCTCGTGACAAGGGCAGCAGCCTCCCACCTCGCCGATCACCGGATGGCCGGCGGGCATGGCGCGCGTGCACTCGCGTACCTCGTCGCCGCCGCCGTCTGCCCTGTGTTGATGGCGTGCGGCGGCGACGAACCGGAGTCCGGCCCAACAGCGGCCCCGGCACAGACGACGCAGGCCCAGCAGACAACGGTCCCCGAGAGTCCTGTCGCCACGGCGTCCACGCCCGAGCAGCGGCCTCTCCGGCCGCTGGACGTCGAGCCCGCGTTCCCCAACATATCGCTGCAGCGCATGGTCCATCTCACCTACTCGTCGGAGAACGACGACCGGTTGTTCGTGGTGCTGCAGCCGGGCCGGATCGTCTTCTTCGAAGACCGGCGAGACGCGGCGGAGGTCCACACCTTCATGGACATCAGCGCCCGCGTCAGCGACCGGGGCAACGAGGAGGGGCTGCTCGGGCTCGCCTTCGACCCCGACTACGAGTCTAACGGCTACTTCTACGCCTACTACTCCGCGGCAAACCCCAGGCGCTCCGTCATATCGAGGTTTTCTGTAGACCCGAACGACCCCCACAGGGCCGACGCCTCGAGCGAGACCGAGATAATGGCCGTCCCGCAGCCCTACAGTAACCACAACGGCGGCCATCTCGCCTTCGGGCCGGACGGGTACCTCTACGTCGGGCTCGGCGATGGCGGAAGCGCGAACGATCCCAAAGGGAACGGGCAGGACAGGACGACCCTGCTCGGCAGCATCATCCGCATCGACGTGTCCACTCTCGACTCCCAGGGCCGATACGCCGTCCCACCCGACAACCCGTTCGCGGGAGAGGGGGGCGGAGTCAGGCCCGAGATCTGGGCCTACGGTCTCAGGAACCCCTGGCGCTTCAACTTCGACCTCGCCACCGGCGACCTGTGGGCCGCGGACGTCGGCCAGAACGCCTGGGAGGAGGTCGACGTCATCCGGCCGGGAGCCAACTACGGCTGGAACGTGATGGAGGGCGCCCACTGCCTCTCCGGCGGCCGGAGTCTCACCGGTCTGCTGCGAAGAAGCTCAGGGGAGTGCGACCGCACCGGCCTGGAGCTCCCCGTGGTCGAGTACGGCCGCGACGACGGCTGCTCGATTACCGGCGGCTACGTGTACCGCGGGGAACGGCTGCCGTCTCTGGCGGGCGCGTACGTCTACGGCGACTTCTGCAGCGGCAAGATATGGGGTCTCCGCGCGGAAAACGGCGTCGCCGTGGAGCACCGCCTGCTCGTCGACTCCTCCCTCAGCCTGTCGGCATTCGGCGAAAACCCCGAGGGAGAGCTGTTCATGCTGTCGTTCGACCGCACAATCTACCGCTTCGTCCAGCCGTGAGACGTTCCCGGCGCTTGGGATCCCCCAATGAGGAAGGACGACCAGATCATCCCGTTACCGGAGCACTGGCAGCTCTTCGGCGGGTACCAGGACACGTATGCTGCGCGGCTGTCCCTTCACCCTCTCGATGAACCCCCCTCTCTCCAGCCTCATCACCATCTGGTGAACGGAAGAAGGCGTCACGTTGAAGCGCCGCTGCATATCGGCCTCTGCGGGAGGATCGCCGTTGACGATCGTGTAGTAATGGATGAATGCGAGATATTGGCCCTGTTTCCGTGTGTATCCGCGCCGCTGGCGAAATCCCTCCAGCATCCGGTCCACGCGGTCAGCGTCAAACGCATCAGGATCGAATCCTTCGCCGAGCCACTCCACCCGGTCCAGGTGCTCGGGATGATCGGGGTCTGCGACGACCTCCAGCATCTCGGCATAGCCCCACGGGCCGCCACAGTCCTCAGGAGGGCAGGCTCGCCGCCCTCCCACACAAAGCGGATATTCCGTGTCCGGTTCACGCTCGAGGATGTCCTCCAGCAGGAGCGCGTGACGCCAGTCGTCCCCGAAGTCGTAGACATACAGAAAGCGGGTCCCGCGGTCGCTGACCAATCTTCCGAGGGTGGCCTGCCTCGAGTCCTCGTAGTCAAGCCAATCGTCCTGTTCATCATCGTCAAGCTCACCATATTCGGCCGAGCCGATCTGAAACCGGTAGAGGTGATAGTTCTCCCAACCCATCACCTGTTGCAGCATCAGGTGTAGCCGGTCGAGCGAGACCTCCGCGGGCGCGAGGAACCGGCGCCAGACCGGGGGAGAAGTGTCCAGGAGGATAACCTTGAGCTGGTAGACTTTCTTGTCTTTGGTCGGTCCTGTCGCAGACATCCTTGGCAACTCCTCTCGCTAGTTCTCTGTCGATGCGCGTTACCGAGCCAGACATGCCAAAGCATGTGCGACGAGACGCCGTATACTATACGACGTCAGCGCGACGAGCGGGCACGAGGTCTGCCCTCCCGGGCAAACGCAGCTCGACTGCGGCAGGCCCTTGAGGACGTGGCATTACAGAGCCGTCGGGACCCGGATTGAAAGGGGAAATGACTTGAGAAGTCTCTCTCTGGTCCTGGTGTCGATTGGAGTCGTATCGGCGCTGTTCCTCACCGGTTGCCTTGGCGCCGACTCCGAGGCGGGCGAGCATGGCGGCGGGTCGGAGGCGGGCGAGCATGGCCGCGGTGAAGGGTCGGAGTCAGGCGAGCGCGGCGATGGCGAAGAGTCGGCTACTCAATACGCGCTGGGCGACACCTTCGACCAGGTCCGCGCCGGCGCCCGGCTGATCCTGTCGTACGACGCAGACGCCAATGCCTTCATCGGCACGGTGGAGAACACCACGGACGGCACACTGAGCCGGGTCAGGGTCGAGGTCCATCTCTCGAATGGGACCGAGTTGGGCCCCACAACCCCCGTCAGCCTGACCCCCGGTCAGGTAGTCGCCATCACCCTCCCGGCAACCAGCGAACCCTTCACATCCTGGAGCGCCCACCCCGAAGTCGGCTGATTTTTTTCCCGCGCTCTGTCCGCAGGTCCAGCCCTGCCGGCCGGCACGCCGCGCTCCCCGAAGGTGAGCACCTTCCGAGAACCCCGCCGGCGGGCCCCAAATCCCCCACCTGACATTGTTGCTCCTGTCCCATTTTGCGCCGCCCTTTTCCGGCTCAGATAGCGCCAGCGGTGCACCGGGTCCCCATTTCCGGGCCAGGTGTTCCACCAGCCAGATAGAAACGGAACGGAATGGAACAGATTTGAGCGAAAAAAAGCGGCCGGCGGCCTCACTGGGAGGTGGGTTGACGCACTCTCGTGGCCGTTCGCCTCATCGAGTCTGAACAGTTGCTTCCCGATCGCCGTGTTGACCGCAGCCCGCGTCGGTGCTACCGTCAACGGCGTTCCAGACAGTTCGACGAAGGACGAGGGTCGAGCGTATGGTGAACGTGGCGCTCATAGGGGCGGGCGGCGTATCGCGGATGCACGTCGCGGCGTGGCGGAACGCGCGCGGCGCACGCGTCGTCGGCGTGGCCGACATCGCGCCGGAGCTGGCCGCGAAGGCCGCGGCAGAACTGGGCGCGGAGCGGACGGCCGCCGACTACGGGGAGCTGCTCGGTCTGCCAGACGTGGACGCCGTCGACATCTGCACCACCGAGAACACCCACGGCCGGATCGCCGTCGACGCGGCCGAGCACGGCAAGCACATCCTCGTCGAGAAACCCATCGCCACGACGCTCGAGGACGCCGACCGGATGATCGACGCGGCCGCGGCCAACGGCGTCACGCTGATGGTCGCCCACTCGCACCGGTTCTTCGACTACAGCCGCGCGGCGAAGGACGCCATAGACGCGGGCGAGATAGGCAGCCCCGTCTACGTCCGGTTCGTCACGGGCGCGGGTACTTGGAACCAGGACTGGACGGGCAAACGCATCAGCGCCGGCGACACGGGTGGCAACGTCGTCACCAACGGCGTGCATCTCGCGGACACGCTGAACTTCTGGCTCGGCGCGAGGCCTGTCTCGGTGTACGCCCAAGCCCGGAACATCACCTCGGCCCACCTCGAGATGGACGACTACTTCATGCTCACTCTCCGCTACGAGAACGGCGCCATAGGCGTCTGCGAGCTGAGCCGGGCCAACATGCCGCGCTCCAACGAGTTCGAGTCGCTGATGATCCTGGGCACGGAGGGCGAGCTCAGCTCCGGGACCCAGCACTCCAGCCTGTGGAGCTTCGGCGACCACGGCCTGACCTTCGGCGGGGCCGAAGGTCAACGCGGGTTCGACGCCGAGATACAGGCGTTCGTCGACTCGATCGCGGAGGGGCGAACGCCTCCCGTGTCGGGCGAGGACGGCCGTCTGGCCTTGGAGATATGTCTCGCTGCGCAGAGGTCGACGGCCTCCGGCGAGGTCGTGATGCTGGGCGAGGTGGATTGAAGATGACCACCGACAGAATCGGCGTGGCGATCATCAGCATCTCTGGCCAGCAGGGCACCTACGCGCAGACCCTGTACGAGAACCCGAGGGTCGACGTCGTGGCGGTCACGGACGACGACCCTCCGGCCGCGGAGGAGCAGGTGAACCGCGCGTGGGCCGACGAGCACGGCGTGCCGTTCGTCCCGGACCTGGACGCGGTGCTGGCGCGCGACGACGTACAGGCCGTCAGCCTGTGCAGCGCGATCGAGCGGCGCGCCGCGCTGGTGGAGAAGGTCGCCGCGGCGGGCAAGCACATCATCGCCGACAAGCCGCTGACGGAGACGCTGGCCGACGGCGACGCCATCATCGACGCGGTGGACCGCGCGGGCGTCAAGATGATGGTCGGCCACAACTTCACCTTCAACCCGGCCATCCTGGAGGCGCGGGAGGCGTTGAGGCGGGGAGACGTCGGGCTGCCGTGGGCCATCCACTCCGAGTGGGTGATCGCCACGGGGCGGCAGGCCGCGCCCATCGGCGAGCTGCGCAACCACGGCATGTACCCCTTGGACGCCATCCTCTACCTGGTGCCGGAGAGGGTGCGGAGCGTCTACGCCATCACCGGCTCCTACTTCTTCGACAACGCGAAGGAGGCCGGCGTCGACGACATGTCGTTCATCACGATGGAGATGGACCGCGGCATCATCGCGACCACGTCGCTCGGCAGGACGCCGATCGCCCACACGAACGGCTACGGCGGCGACCAGACGATCAGGGTGATGGGCACCCACGGCATGCTCTTCCTCGACGCCAACCGGCCGAGCTGGACCCTCCACGGACGTTCGGGTGCCTCGAACGCGCAGTACGGCCCGTCGCAGCCGGAGTCGATGGTGGAGCACTTCGTCACCTGCATCCTGGAGGACCGGCAGCCGATGTGCGGCCCCAGAGATGCCAGGAATATCCTCGAGATCACGCTGGCCGCGCTCCAGTCGTCGCGCGAGAACCGGGTGGTCCACCTGCCGCTTCCAGCTTAGGACGCGGTAGTACCGGAGCGCCGCGCCGGCGCCTCGGTCTCCACCGAGATGTACACCCTATGGGATGACATGTGCACCCTGTAGATGTATACTCTCAGTGTGGAGTTCGAGTGGGACGAGGCCAAGCGAGAGCAGACTCTGGAGGAACGCGGGATCGACTTCGCGTCTGTGGCGAACTTCGAGTGGGACGACGCTCTGTCCAGTTCCAGCGACCGGCGCGGTGAGTCCCGCTGGGCGGCGATCGGATACATTGGGAACCGCCTGCACCACGTCGTCTACACTCAGCGCGGGGCCAGGCGTCGGGTCATCAGCCTTCGGAGAGCGAACTCGCGGGAGAGGAGACAGTATGAGTACCGCGACTGACGTAAAGAGTCTTTCGTTTCTGAAGTACGCGAGGTCGGTGCTGACCAAGACCGGCGCGGATGTCACGTTCGACGAGCTCGTTGCGGGCCCGTTGACGGAGATCGTGATCAAGGAGATGTACGGGGAGGAGACCGCCATCAACGTGGGGATCGCACGGGACCCGGACGACTACGAGAAGGACGCGGAGTGGTTCAGGCACGCCCGTCCCGCCGCCGAGGTGGACCCGGAGCTGGTGGAGGCGTATCGTCGCGGGGAGATACGCCTCGCTCCGGGTCTCGCGCCGGCGCAGCCGGTCCCGCCCGGCGCGACGCTGAGGCACGAACTCGCGGCCAGGGGCATGAGCCAGCGGAAGCTGGCCAAGGCGATGGGACGGCCCGTGCAGGCCGTCAACAGCATCGTGCTTGGACGCAAAGCCTTGACGCCGCGCACCGCATTGGAGCTCGAACGTGTGCTCGGGATCCCGGCGCACGTCTGGACGAGACTGGAGGCCGACTACCGTCTCGCCCTGGAACGGGCGCGAGGCGACGGTGGAGTCCCCGTAGGACCAAGCAGCTAGGAAACCCCAATTCCCCATCTCCGTCATTCCCGCGAACAGCCTGCCCCCGCGTAGGCGGGGGCGGGGATCCATCCCCGACAGGATCCGCCACTATGACACCGGAAGCAGTCCGTCACGCCCCGCCGGCCCCATCCGGTGGGGAATCCAGGGAAAGCTGAACCCCAGGAGGAGACACACGTGCGACCTAACAAGATACTCGCCCGGATGCGGGAGGGCAGGCCGGCTACCGGCTGCCAGCTCGCGTTCCCCTCGGCGGCGCTGATCGACCTGATGGGCCTGGCCGGGATCGACTTCGTCATCCTGGACGGCGAGCACGGGACGTTCTCGTGGGAGAGCCTGGAGGACATGTGCCGCGTGGCCGACCTCGCCGGCGTCACGACGATCGCACGCGTGCCCAACATCGAGGAGTCGACCATCCTGCGCTACCTCGACCGGGGCGTGCAGGGCATCCTCGGCCCCGGGATCGACACCGGGGAACAGGCTCAGCAGCTCGTCGACGCCTGCTACTACGCGCCGCTCGGCAGACGCGGGCTGGGCGGAGCGCCTCGCGCCGCCGACTATGTCAATCTGGCCGGTCGCGAGTACCTGGACGGCGCGAACCGCGAGATGCTGGTCGTGGCCTTCCTGGAGCACGCCGAGGCGCTGGACAACCTGGACGACATCCTGGCCGTGGACGGTATCCACGCCTGCTACGTGGGGCCGCAGGACATGTCGGTGTCGCTGGGTCTGGGCGGCCAGCCGCACCATCCACGGATCGAGGAGGTCACCGAGCAGGTGAAGCGGGCAGCGGAGGCGGCGGGCAAGCTCTACTTCGGCGACATGGTGGTCGCCGACCGCGCCACCAACTTCTTCCTCAAGGGCATCGAAGTCTGGCTGGACGAGAACCGCGGCCGGCTCGGCTGATCCGGCGTGGTAACATATCCGGTAGACGTCAGATGAATACCGCAACGACTCCCCAGGGCGGCAGGATGAGCAGCGCCATGGCCGTACCATGATGGGGAGGACGTAGCGCACGTTCCGTAGACCATTGTCTTTACCGGCGATATCGGAGAAATTCCAATGAACGACACCAGCTACATAACGACCCCGATCTACTACGTGAACGACGAGCCCCACCACGGGCACGCCTACACGACGGTGCTCGGCGACGTCCTGGCCCGGTACGCGCGGCTTCGGGGCGGTGACGCGTTTTTCCTGGTAGGCACCGACGAGCACGGGCAGAAGGTGCAGGACGCGGCCCGCGCCAACGGCGTCGACCCCCGGACCCAGGCCGACCGGCTCGTCGTCAGGTTCCGGGAGGCCTGGCGCGGGCTGCGAGTCGAGTACGACGACTTCATCCGCACCACCGAGGAGCGGCACAGGCGCGTCGTCACAGCGGTCCTCCAGCGCCTCTGGGACGAAGGCGAGATTTACCTGGACGAGTACGAGGGCTGGTACTGCGTGCCAGACGAGCGGTTCTGGACGGACAAGGACGTGACCGACCGGACGTGCCCCGACTGCGGCCGCGCCGTGGAATGGCTGTCGGAGCAGAACTACTTCTTCCGTATGGGCAAGCACCGCGAGTGGCTGATCGAGCACGTCGAGACGCACCCTGGCTTCATCGTGCCGGAGAACCGGCGCAACGAGGTGCTCGGCTACCTGCGCCGGCCCCTTGGCGACCTGTGCATCTCGCGTCCCGCCGCGCGCGTCGGCTGGGGGATACCGCTGCCGTTCGATCCCGGCTACGTCACCTACGTCTGGTTCGACGCGCTGCTCAACTACGTCACCGCCGCCGGGTACCTCTCAGACGACGAGCGCTTCTCCGAGCTGTGGCCGTCCGTCACGCACGTCATAGGTAAGGACATCCTGATCACGCACGCCGTCTACTGGCCGACGATGCTCAGGGCCGTCGGACTGCCGCCGCCCAGGACGATCCTCGCCCACGCCTGGTGGCTGATCAGGGGCGCGAAGATGTCCAAGTCGCGGGGCGGCGTCGTCAAGCCGCTCGAGTTGGCCGAGCGCTACGGGGTCGACGCGCTCAGGTTCTACCTGGTGAGCGGAATAGGCCCCGGCCGGGACGCGGACTTCGACGAGGACGTGCTGCGCGCCCGCTACCGGTCCGAGCTCGCCAACGACCTGGGGAACCTGCTGCACCGCCTGGTCGACATGATCGGGCGCTACTGCGATGGCAGAGTGCCCGCACCGGGCGCGCCGTCGGACGCCGACGCGGCGTTGCGGCGGAGCTTCAAAGGCCTGGCGACCACGGTGTTCGACCACGTGGACGCGTTCGAGGTCAACAGGGCCGCGCTGCTGGCGGTCGAGGCGGTCGGCGGCGTCAACCGCTACGTCGAGCACGCCGCGCCCTGGGCCGCGGCGAAGGAGGGACGAGTAGATGACGTGGAGGCGGTCCTGTACCACGCGTCCGAGGCACTCCGGCTCGCGTCCGTGCTGCTGTGGCCCGTCATGCCGGAGCGGACCGCCGAGCTGTGGCGCCGCCTCGGCTGGGATGCGCCCACCCCGCTGTCGGACGGGCTGTCCTGGGGAGGGCTCGCGCCGGGCACGCCAGTGTCGTCCGGCCCGCCGCTCTTCCCGCGTCTCGACGCGTGAGCGACTGGGAGATGACGGGCGGCTGGCAGGATTCGGGAAGAGCGGTCGTCCTGAGCAACGCGAAGGACCTGGGGCGGGGTCGCCTCGACCTGGACGGCGCGTCGGCCCTCCCTCCGGCGGTCCGCTAGACCTTGCGGTTCTTGGTGGTATACCAGGGCAGGCCGTCGGCCATCTCCATCTCGTAGTCGGCGAAGATGTTGCGCCAGCGGGCTATGGCGATCTCGGCGACCTGGCCGAAGACGAGCCTGATCTCCTCCTCGGCCCACGGCGCCGTGCGCTGCTCGATGACGTGCCTGATGGCGCGCATGTTGGCCGACCAGCCGATGTTGGTGGCGAGGCCGATCGGGGCGACGCGCCGGAACGCCGACGTCAGCTTCTTCTTCTCGTCGAACGGCTTGTCGCCCTCGTCGATCTCGAACAGCTCCGCGAGCTCGACCTGCAGGCGGGCGAGCTCGTCCATCGTCCGGGCGAATATATCCATGCCCTCGGTCGACTCCCGGATGGCGGTCGGCGCGTACCAGTCGAGGTCGGTCAGGCGGGCGAAGCGGAGGCTCTCCTGGGACATGGCGGTGCCGGCCCGGTGGCGCACGAGCTCGTGGGTGAAGACCCTGCTCACGTCGGCGAAGAAGAAGTTGGCGGAGGCGTGCTCGAAGATCGAGCCGTCGCCCTTCTCCAGCGTGTTGGTCAGGTACGATTTATTCGTCCCGCGGACCCTGGTGATGTTGGGGTTCAGCTCGGTGCCGAAGGACCGGTAGCAGCAGCGGCCGTATATCTCGGTGAGCAGCTCGGCGTCGGACTCGGCGTCCGAGCGCCACTCGGGGACGCCGTAGTGGGCCATCAGCGCGGCGATGCCGTCCGCGTTGGCCTGCGTCTCTCCAATCAGGAAAACCTTCGGCTCCACTACCTTGCCCACGCCTGCCTCCCGGTTGGCGGTCGCGGGTTAGGTTAACAGGGAGTAGTGGATAGTGGATAGTGGATGGTGGATAGTTGGGAATCGAGGGCATTGCATCGGGGGCTGGATGCGCTACGATGGATGTCTACGTCACGGTTGGAGCATTGGATTGGGCATAACGCACGTCGAGGTTGAAGTAGCCGGGACAGCGGCTCCCAACGACGGGGAGGTGCTGAGCTTCCTCGTAGACTCGGGCGCGATTCATTCGGTCGTCCCGGCCACCGTCCTGGACAGGCTTGGAATCGAGCCCCTGGACACGCAGGTGTTCATGCTGGCCGACGGCACCAAGGTCACGCGGCGAAAGGGCGTCGCGGTTTTCCGCTACGATCGGAGAGTCGGCGGCGCCGACGTGATCTTCGGAGAGCCGGGCGACAGCAACCTTCTGGGCGCGACCGCGCTGGAGTCTCTCGGCCTGGCGCTGGACCCGTTGCGACGGGAGCTTCATCCCCTGCCGATGGTGCTCTGACCGGCCCCGCCTCTCGCCCGATTCGCTATTGGCCGGCTGCCAGCCTGTCGTAGCCCCAGTGCGCCAGGAGCAGGCCGGCGGCTACGGCGGCCAGCCCGACGGCCACCTGTAGGACGACGTTGGCCGCTCCGGCGAGGTAGGCCCCGTCTCGGATGAGCCTGATGGTGTCGATGCCGAAGGCGGAGAACGTCGTGAAGCCGCCTAGCACGCCGACTATGAGGAACGCCTGGGCGTGGGCGCTCAACGGCTGCCGGGCCTCGGCGTATCCGACGACGAGGCCGATGACGAGACAGCCCGCCGCGTTGACCGCGAGGGTGCCGTAGGGGAACCCGGCGCTGCCGACGGCGCCCTGCACCCATGTTGCCACGAGGTAGCGCAGGACGGCTCCCAGCAGGCCTCCAGCCCCGACCATCAGGACGACCAAGCTAAATCTCCTTGTCGGACACGGAAGACAACGCGATCGCGGGACGCGCCGGCGCCGTTTCGACCCGGTACGATTGCCTTCGGAGCCCCACGTCCGCCCTTCGCCGCGACTACTCGATCCAGTAGGAGTATAGCCGGGCGTCGCGGAGGGTGAAACGCAGGCTCATGGCGCCGCCCGTGAGGCCGGCGAGGTCGCCCCGCTCCCAATGCACCGGCGCGTTCGGACGATCGCCCGTTATCGCCGCCGACCTCGCGACCGCACGGCCGTCTCCCCGCAGCACTTCGACGTGGAGGGCGCCTCGTGCGGCATCCACATTCACCGAGAGCCGGGCGCCCATCGACGCGAACGGCTCGGTGGTTACCGTGCCCCATCCATTGTCGGCGTCCAACGACATGAACCCGTCTCGACGCAGGACGGCCAGGCACCCGGCGCCCTGGTCCTTCAGCTCTTCGCCGATGATCGCGTACGACTTCTGGCCCAAGTAGTAGAACCAGAGCTCGTCGCCGTGGACGGCCGGCTCGCAGGGAGCGCTGACCGTCAGCGTGTCGTACGCGCCGCTGTCCAGGCGGGAAGGTTCCAGGAAGGGCTTGCGGTCTCCCAGCCGCTCCCACGTCTTGAGGTCGCGGCTACACGCCAGCTGGGCGACGTGGACTCCGGTCCAGTCCCCATTCCGGCTGAGACGCTGCCGGATGAACGGGGAGAGGTCCATCGACCGGAAGCCCTCCCAGTCGGGAGGCACCTGGGCGCTGCGGTAGAAGAACATCGGCATCCCGATGTAGAGACTCTCATACCGAAATATCTTCATCACGTAGACCTGGGCGTTGTATGTCTCCGGGACGCTGAACTCCGGCGACTGCAGCGTCGGGTCTTCGTTGTGACGCTCGATCGTCTCTCGCGCCATCCGCTGGTCCGCGTCGTCCGCGCGGAAGATGAGCTCCGGCTCCGTCCAGTGCTCGAAGTCGGTGCTGGTGCTCAGCGTGACCCGCCTGTCCGCGAGCTTGCCCTCTCGCATGGCGAGGATGAACAGTCCCTCCCGGTCGTCCAGCGCGAAGGTGTACGAGTCCTCGTTTCGGACGTAGATCGGCAGGCCGGTCCAGTCGATCCCGTCGGGCGAGACGCCGAATCCGTGGGGCGGCAGCGCGCACTTGTAGCGCCTGGCAGGGTCCGGATCGTTGGGGTCGTAGACGACGTTGCCCGGGGCGAACCGGCCGGTGTCCTTGCCCAGATCTATCCCGACGAAGTTGTTGTCCCTCGAGCCGCGATATTCCACCTGGCCCACTACCGGCTTGCGCCAGTGCAGGCCGTCATCGCTCTCCCAGTAGGCGACCACGGACGGAATGTCCTCGGGAGGAGCGCACCAGGCCTTCCATACCCGCCGCTCCGGGTCCCAGATCACCGGCCCTGCCGACGTCCGATGCTGTTCCGGGCTGCGGATCACGGCGCCCTTCTTCTCGGGCTGGTGCATCGTCTGAACCAGGTTCTCGACGCGTGCGACCCCATAACCGTCGAGGAAGAGCTGGCGCTGTCCCAGAGGTACGGTGAACCGCGAGTTCGAGCTCAATTGACACTCCTTCCCACGACCGGCATCGTCCGGAACCGTGGCGGCCCGGCATACCGATCAGCCAGCGTCAATACTTGCAGAGCGGCACCTGGCGTGCAAGGCCCGGTCCGCCGGCCACTGTCGGCAGTCCGCGCGCCGTCTGGTAAGCTAGGTCCGTACTCGACGCACTCACACACCGGGCCGCAATGGAGGGTTGCAATGTCGCGCACATGGGTCGTCGCTTCATTCACCGTCACGGTCGGGCTCTTCGCCGCGGCGGTCGCGTGCTCCAGCGCCGGTGATGACGGCGCCGGGTCTACGTCTCCGGCGGACGTAGACGCCGGCCAGGCGCCCGCGGCGGCAGCGGGAGTACGGCAGGAGTTCGAAGAGAGCATCGTGTTCACCAGCCCCTCCTTCAACGAAAAGAAGCGTATCCCCAAGAAGCACACGTGCACCAAGATATCCGCGAACGAGCCCAACATCTCTCCGCCCGTCGCCTGGGACAACGTGCCTGACGGCGTCGTGACCTTCGCGCTGATCATGGACAGCCTGGAGGGCGTCAAGGACGCGGAGCGCGTTCACTGGGTGATCTGGAACCTTCCGGCGGACCAGAGGGAGCTGACCGAGGCAGTCGAGCACTCCGGCGCCCTGGAGAACGGGGCCGTGCAGGGCGCCAACGACAGCGGGGAGACCGGCTATCTGGGACCGTGTCCGCCCGTCCTCGTGATAGGCCAGGAGGGCGACATATCGGCGGGCGTCTTCAAGAAGCAGGAGATCGAGCGGTACACCTTCCGCATATACGCGCTCGACACGGCGCTCGACCTGGCGGCGGGCGCCAGCAAGACGGACCTGCTGTCCGCGATGGAAGGCCACATCCTGGCCGGCGGAGAGCTGGTCGGAGAGCGCCAGGGCCCCACGGCCTTCGAAAAGACGAAGTACTAGGCCCGTGCCATCTTCGTGGCGTGGGGCGGTCTTCATCCTGCTGGCCGCCGCCTTGCCTGCGTGTACCGGCGGCGACGAAGATTCCGCCAGCGACGAGCGTATGCTCGAGCTGGAGGCGTACAAGAACGGTGGCACATCACGGAGGGAACGCCGATGAAGATCACGGGAGTCAGGGTATTCCATCTCTATCCCGGCACGGACGAGTCGGGCAACCCCAGGGGCAAGTACTGGAACTTCGTCTTCGTCAAGGTCTACACCGACGCGGGTATCGACGGGGTCGGGGAGGCCTTCGCGTCGGGCAAGGCGAAGACCACCGAGGCTGCGGTCTATGAATACGAGCGGTGGCTCGTCGGCAAGGACCCGACCGAGGTCCTGCGCAACTGGCTGGCCTACTATCGCGGGTCGCGCTATCCGCTCGGGACCGCGACGAAGGCGGCCCTGAGCGCCGTCGAGCACGCGCTGTGGGACATCTCGGGCAAGGCCTGCGGCCTGCCGGTGTACAAGATGCTGGGCGGCCCGGTGCGCGACCGGATACGTCTCTACGCGAGCATGCCCCCCGGCCCCGACTTCTCCGGTCTCGAGGAGATGGTCAAGAAAGGGTTCACGGCCGTCAAGTTCGGCCCCCAGCCGGATGGCTACGAGGCGATGACCCCAAGGCAGGTGCTGGCCGAGTCGGTCAAGCGTGTCAAGAGGGCCAGGGAGGTTGCCGGGCCGAACGTGGACATAATGCTCGACTACCACGGCCGCAGCTTCAGCCCGACGGAGGCCATCAAGCTCGCGCACGCGCTCGAGGACGATCCCCCGTTCTTCATCGAGGAGCCTGCCATGACGGAGACGCCCGACTCGCTGGTGGAGGTCAAGTCGAAGACCACCATCCCCATCGCCGGCGGCGAGCGGTGCGTCCACCGGGAGACGTTGCGGGAGATTCTCGAGAAGCGGGCGGTCCATATTCTTCAGCCGGACCCGTGCGCCAACGGCGGCATCCTGGAGACCATAAAGTGGGCGGCGATGTGCGAGCTGTACCACGTCGTCCTCGCCCCTCATCAGTCGATCAGCCCCATTTCGCTCACGGTCGCGGCGAACATCGACGCGTGCGTCCCCAACTTCCTGATCCAGGAGTGCAACACGGTGGACCTCTACGCGCCCTGGGTTAACGACGTGTTCCCCGAGCTGCCACGGATCGAGGAGGGCCACATGTTGCTGCCGGACAAGCCCGGGCTTGGGATCGAGATCGACGAGGACGCCATCGCCGACTACGCGTGGGAGCCGGTCGACAGGCCGGTGATGATCGAAGCCGACGGCGCGATCGGCCTCGAGTAGCCCCATGATCTACCGCACCCTGGGCAGGACCGGGCTGCAAGTTTCAGTCCTCGGCATGGGCACCGGCGGGCCGAACGTGCTGGGCCAGAACCTCGGCCGCACCGAGTCCGAGATGAAGGCGCTGCTTCGCCGCGCCTTCGACCTGGGGATCAACCTGTTCGACACCGCGCGGGAGTACCTGGACAGCGAGATAATCCTGGGGAAGGCGCTCGAGGACCTGCCCCGCGCCGACGTCGTCGTGTCGACCAAGTTCGGCGCCGTCCTCGCGGTCGACTCGGGCGTCCGGATAAAGAGCGCCGCCGAGGTGGTCGAGACCGTCGAGGAGAGCCTGAGCCGGCTGCGGCTGTCCGAGATCGACGTTGTGATGGTGGGCGGCCTGCTGGCTCCCGAAAACGCCGCAGCCGTCCTGGAGGAGCAGGTCCCGGCGCTGGAGCGGCTGCGCCGGCAGGGCAAGGTGCGACACGTCGGGTCGACGGAGGCGTCCAGCTCCGACGGGGCCCATGACTGGTTGCGGCAGGCGCTGCCGGCGGACGTCTTCGACGTGGTGATGGTCGGCCACAACATGCTGAACCAGTCGGCCGCCCGCAACCTGTTCCCCGCCTGCGTGGACCGCAACGTCGGCGTGATGAACATCTACACCAGCCGGAGGGTTTTTTCAGACTGCCGGCGGCTGCGCGAGGTCGTGGCCGATCTGGCGGCCCGCGGCGTCGTTTCGGACGACGTGGCGTCCGCTGAAGAGCCGCTGGGCTGGCTGATCGAGTCAGGCGAGGCCAAGTCGCTGGTAGAGGCCGCCTACCGCTACGCCGCCTACACCGAAGGCGTCTCCACGGTCATGACGGGCACAATCGACCCTGTCCACCTGGAGCAGAACGTCGAATCCGTGCTCGAGGGGCCCTTGTCGGCCCAGGCCATAGCGCGACTCCGGTCGGAATTCGGATCGGTCACCGATCCGATAGGCAACTGATACCAATTCGTTTTGAGGACGCCGTGAATTGCCAAACCGTAGCGGCGGGTTTGAAACCCGCCTTCCCCTATCGACCATAGGAAGCATTACCCCAATACGGCCTCATCACAGTAAATTGGTATGAGAAGCCGTGGAGGCCCCGTGGCTCTACGGCAATTGGCTGCGCGATGATGCCATTTCCGAGGAGCGCCCGTGGGTAGACTTGCCTCCACGCACTGCGCTGGCTGAGCGGGTCCTTGCACGCACCCAAGGGGCGAAACGGCCAGGAGTGGGCATGAGCCCAAGGTTCGAGACTCCGAAGGCGCGCCGTACGACGGCCGCCATCTCCGGTACAATCCCCAGCATCGGGGAACCGCACCACGACCACCAGGAGGCGTCACCATGGACAGCCGCACCAGGAGCATCGCCGAGGCGTTGTCGGTCTACAGGCTGAGCGTCCGGCCGCAGGTCGAGGCGCCCGAACTCGTGCATCCCAGGTTCATCGGCAACCTGAACGACCCGCGAGTCGTGATCTCCGCCGACGGGCTGGAGGACGTCGACTGGGACGTCGCCTCCCCGCCGCAGGCCTGGATACTGATCCTCCCCGAGCTGATCTACTGCAGCGGCGAGAAGTGGGGCTACCAGGTCGGCATGGAGTGGACCGGCGAAGGGGACTCGTGGTCGTACCGGGACTACCCGGTCAGGGACCTGCTGGACGGCTGGAGGATCGTCGACGGCGTCCACCGTCTCGATCCCGGCTTCGCGGAAAGAGCGACGGTGCACGGCAGGCTCTCCGGCTCCATCGCGCCGAGCGAGATCGGCGTGCGCTACACGTTGGAGTTGACCAACTCGTCCCCGAAGCCCTGGACGGACGTGTTCTGGTGGCTGTGCCTGAACCACTACCAGTCGCGCGTGACCGGGAACCGGCCGCACTTCCGGGTGGGGTCGTCGTGGACGCCGGCTCAGGAGATGAGTGGAGGGCAGGTGCACACCTACTTCCCGGCGCCGGGCATGACGGACGAGTACCGGACATCGCCCAACCAGGGCTTCCACGCGCCCGAGACGGAGCTCTCCTATCCCGGCGTCGTCTCGTGGAACCGGACGCTCCAGGGCCCGCTGCTGGTGGCCCACCTGTCTCTCGACGCGGTCGCGTTCGGCTCGAACCAGGCGTGGCCGTGCACCGATCTCCAACTCTGGTTCGGCGACATGTCCCCGGGCGAGACCAAGTCGGCCACCGGACACGTCGTGGTCGCCCGGTGCGACCTCGCGACGTTCGCGGAGCAGGCCGACCGGCTGGTCGAAGTGCTGCGGGAGAGTTGACGGAGCCGGTCCGAGGGCGATGGGCTACTGTCGACTCCCTACCTCCGCCGACGCTTGGCCACATACCGCTGCCGGGTAGTGGGGTTCACCAGTCCCGCATCCTGAACGTGCCTGGCTATCAGGCCGGTTATGGTATCGCGGTCTTGATCGTCCAATCTTTCGTACGATTGCGGCGAGACGGCCAGCGTGCCCCATCCGTTCGTCATCAGTTCGTTGGTCACAGTTACGCCATAGTCGACAGACTCTTCAGCGGTACTCGCGACTTCGGCGAGACGCTTGATGTCTGCGCTCGCTCGGTCTGAGTCGCTAGTCAGGTGCAGTATGCCCATCCTGTGCCAGTTATCCTGGGTTGGAAACACAGTCACCACCGTATGCCTGCCATAGAATACGCCGCCTGCGAGGCTCAATCTCGAACGAAACCTCACGACCTGTGCTGACACGAGGTCGGGATTGAAGGCCCCAGTCGCCTTTCGTGCATACCAATTCTTTCCGAGGAGCGCCGCGGTTGATTTCAGGTTCCCAAGCGCTTGGTTCAGCCTCTCCTTCTGCCCAAGCCACAAAGCGCGAGCGCGGCCCGTAGTGATTCTCATTGCAGTCTGATGCCACTTCTCTTGCAACTTTGAGGCTAGGCGGCATTGGTCAGTAAAAAAGAGCACTAAGCGATAGGCGGCCAAGAAGCGGACAATCGGATCATTGAAATCGGGGTCCGCAGCATCAATGAGCTGGAATTCGCCATCGTGGTCGTATGGTTGCTTGCATGCGAACCAGCCAACGCATGCGTCGTGAGTCGTCGTCGGGGACGGCTCGAATGTGGTTGGGTCCTGCACGAGTTGCGGCATATCACTCTTGAAGGCCAGTTGCCTCCACTGGCTGATACCCCACTGCAATTCAAGGATCTTCTGGGTCTTGGCGTCCTCCAGTCCCTTCAGAACGGCCTTCTCTGAGACTATGTGACAATTGTTGCTTACAGGTTCGTTGCAACAGCTCTCGTCACCGTCCTTTGCGAACAGGCAACTGCCTTCGTAGCCCTTGACGACCTTTTCGACTCTGCCAAACAACTCGTTGACCTCTCGTCTTGAGCGTTTGGATGTCGTATCGGGCTGGTGTTCACCGTTCATCCTGCACCTCACTGTCCCGTTGTAGCAAATGCGGATCCCGCCGTAGCTGGTACTAGACGACCAGCTTCGCGTCCTTTGGCCGCGCTTTGCCGCCGTGCACCGACGGCTCGGCGCACCACTTGGCGGCCAGGCGGCGGACGGCAGCGTAGGTGTCCTCGTCGAAGCCCAGGAGGTCGCAGACCACGCGGCGGTCCAGGAGGGCGCGGTTGGGGTCGGCGTCCGCCAAGTACGCAGGTTTCAACTCTTTGTCTCGGAACTCCATGAAGATGGCCTCAGCCGTGCGCAACTGCTCCCCGCTGAGGGTGCGGAAGTCGAGCACGGGCAGTGTACCCGCGGTGGTCTTGGTCGTAGTCCCTCGACCTGCAACTTGACGGTTTGAATGCCACCAAAAGCAAAGTAGTCCCAATGTCCCGTTACACCACACGGTAAAGGTGTGATCGAACTGTGGATTGTCAAATTTCACGTTGGGCCACGCACGGCCCCCCAAGCTCTCGCGATCGGTGAACGCCGCTCCCAAGGGCTGAGAATTGAATCGGAAGTCGAGGTTGATGTGTGCACGACTGGCGGTTGCCCAAACAATCGCGGCTTTGTCCTCCATACCAGTCCGAACGAGCAATTGTGAGTCAGGGGTGCAGACAATTCGAGTCTCCGCCTGGGCGTCGTGGTTCCAGAGAGCAGGGTAAGTGGCAGTCGGACTCGGGACAGTCTTGCTGAATGGGCCTTGCGGCGGCCCTTTACGTGGCAATCCAGTGATATCGAGGTGATGAAACCCAAGACTGCTCATCGTGCTCAACGGCACCAGTCCTACTTCTACCCCATTAGAACTACCAGGAAGCCATAGTCGAGAATTGGATAGAGCATAGGCGGATTGGGCGAGGGAATAGTCCGCTAGGCGCACGGCTCCCCAGACTTCCTGCTCAGATTGACTTGGGGCGGTCAGCATTTGCCCAGCTATTTCGTTCCCCACTGCAAGAGGCGAACCACCGTACGGCCCATCCTCGATCTGCCTGACGTAGCTGCAATTGCCGACTGCGCTGGCTACAGCGCTGGCGTGAGCAAAACCTTGAGGCCTGCGCCGTAGCGAGGTAAAGCGGGTCCTGCCGGACAGTGGCTCGTCCGGTTCGAGTTTGCGCGCAACTACAAGGCACTCCGCCATACCAGTGTCGGCCGAGAAAGACAGGCTATCGTTGTCCGCGGCGGCAATGCTTAGAACTGCGATATCTATGTATTCATCGTTAAGCATATTCCTAAAGCCTTGCCAAGCAAACCCAGCAGAAGCGGACAAGGGCAATACCAAGGCCAGCACACCACCCGGCTTGAGTTTACGATCCACCAAGGCCGCGAAGGCAGATGCCATCCCCGCATGTCCGTGATAGCAGGTCTTGTCACTCAATCGCGACATCCGCTTCGCCATGTCTCGTTGGTCTTCGTCGCTGGCATCGAACGCAGCAAATGCAGGAGCGAAGGTGTTGGCACGGCCCGCTGCCTTGTTCGTGTTCCGCGTAAACGGCGGGTTCATGATCACCAGATCGTAGCCCTCGTCAGGGAAGTCGGCGAGTATCTGCGCGGCGGTCTCCTCGCCCGCGCTGCCGGTGCGCATCGCCGGGTCGCTGGTGTTGAACAGGGTCAGCACCGCGGAGGTCTGTAGGAGCTCCAGCGAGCCGATCATCACACTTCGGTCCCGCTGCCGGCCATAGGGCATCGTGTAGAGGCGAGACTGTCCGAAGCTGACGGACGGCTCTACTCCCGACAGCGTCGAGCCGGTGATGTGGATTGCCGAGGGCATGACGTCGCAGCCGTAGAGCACCTCCTCCATCATCGCGCGGTGAAGCTCGGCGGGGTCGCCGCCGCCGGCCCGTTCGTGCCGGGCGGCGATTTCATCGTAGACCGCGGAGAGCAGCGCGCCGGTGCCGCAGGCGAAGTCGCCTATGCGCAGCTTGCCGATGGCGTCGGGGTCCGACCAGTCGACGCCCTCCATCTTGGCGACGGCCAGACGTGCCAGCAGTGCCGCGGACGCGGGCAGCGTGTAGAAGGTGGCGAGGTACTTGCGGTCCGCGATGAGGCGCTGGAAGATGCGCCCGGTCAGGTCGTGGGCGTTGTCCACGCCCGACGCGCTCAGCGACTGCGCGGTGTCCCTCAGCCGCCGCAGGATGGCCGCCGCGTCGCCCGATGGCAGCTGCTCCAGGATGTCCTTCGCGATGGCGAAGATGGCCCAGTAGTTGATCTCCAGGATGTCGTTCCAGGCGGCCAGCACCTCGCCCTGGGGGTTGTCCACGCCTTCGCCGCAGACCATGGCCAGCGGATCGACCGCCGGGTGCATACCGGCGATGCGCTCGTGGAAGACGAGTGCGTTGGCGATGATGGCGCAGGCCATGCGGCGGGTCTGGGGCACGTCGATCATTCCCAAGCTGCGTGCTATGGCGGTAGTGATGCCCGGCCGCAGCTTCGCGACCTCGTCCAGGAGCGTCGCGGCCCCTTCGATACCCTGTTCCAGCGTGGCGGCGGCCTGGTCCACGGCGCGCTGCGGGACCGACACAAGGCGGACCATGTCCGCCAGGTCCTCGACGCCGCCCTCCAGCCAGCCGGACTCCGGGAAGCGGCTCTCGTCCTCGGTGAGGACGCAGTATTCGAGGCGGGCCGACGACAGTGCGGCGCGCAGGTCGCGTGCGTCGCCGATCGCGTCGGGGTAGCGGAGGGCGATGGCGGCCTCGATGACGCGCCCGTCGATGGCCACCTCCAGCCCGAGGCGGGACCTGGCCTCCGGCTCGACGGTGCGGGCGGGCACGTACTCGGCCTCGACGACCACGGGGGAGCGGCCGGGTGCGGTGACGACGATGTCGGGTCGCAGCCCGGCATGGCCGACGACGGCCTGGGTGTTCTCGGACCAGACCTGCCTGCCGGGCAGCATCCCCTGGAGCAGGATGCCCAGGGCGTTGTTGGCGTTCGGCTCCGTCTGTCGCGGCATATTGGTCTATGAACCTGTCGGTCCGTATTGGGACGGCGGTGGGAGCTCGAAGAGAGTATCCCATCGGCTGAGGGGGGAAGTCCAGCACGCTGACTGTAACACCTGGCTGTCCGGGTCGGTCATGGTCAGGAAATGGTGTTGTGCACGACCTGCCGCCACCACCCATAGAGGGGGTCGCGAGGTCCGGGGACATAGCTGGCGCCCGTTTGCATCGACACCATTGCCGCCTGCAGCTCAGCTTGTGAGACTGAGCTCTCCCAGGCCCAGAGCTCGAGCAACTCAAGAGTGGAGACGAGCGGGACCGCGGGGACCCGCTCCCGAAGCACCCGGCGCGCTTTTCGGTCGTCGGTCGCCACTGCGCATCCCCGATGGAAGGCAAGGGCGCCCGTGACCGCTTCGCCGTCGTCAATCAAGGCGGCAAGGTCTACGAAGGCAAGTTCCTCATCTGGGTGTTCGAGGCGCATCACTCGAATCAGCCCTTTACCCACAAGCGGCGACAGATCGACAGGCTCCCGCTGCAAGAGTGTCCCGTCCGGGTCTGCAACCAAGGTGTAGAGGGCCTCTTGTTCGAGTACGTAGTCGGCTACCGCGAGATGGTAGGGCAGCGTGGCGGCAATCTCTCGCAGACGCCCTGTGGCATAGAGATTGAGTAGGCAGCTGGCGTCCAGAAGAAGAGAATGTAGAGGGCCCGGCACGGTGATTGGCCCGCGTCAGGAGTGTCGTCCGCTGATGCTGCTCGCGAGATCGATCGAGAGCGCCCCGACGTCGCCCTCGTCAAGGAGATGTACAGGATGGGTCAGCTCCTGGACGATTCGTCTCGCTGACACGCGGTCAACACGTAGGAGTCGGGCCAGCTCGCCTTCAGTGAGATTCCCCTCCTCGTAGGCCCGGACCGCCAGGAGCTGGTAGCGAAGAGGGAGGAGTCTGTCGGCGGGAGAACGAGGGGGCAGTCCCAACTGCGCCTGCGCCTCCCTGACTTCGAAGCCTCGATCTCGTAGCCGCTCCCAAGTGCCTCCAGTAAGAAGCCTGAGTTGCTCCAGCCGAAGCATCATTGCCTCCACGGAGACGAAGTAGTGGTGAGCAATCCGACAAATTTCCGCCGCAGTGACCCGGCCATCAGTCGCGCGTACTAGTTCATTGAACCTCCTTCGGAGTCCCACAGCTGGCATCAGCATTGAGCAAGCGAAGGCGTCGGCGAACCTCTCAGCGGCAGGTACCCTGCTGTAAGCGCCCAGAATGGATATCTCCGACTGGAAACGCCTGGTCAGGAAATGGCCGTATTCGTGGGCCATCGACCACCTTCGCCTCTCTGCGGGGTGACGAGCATTTGCGGCGATGCAGCCGCCGAGCTCCTCCGTGTAGGAAAAGATCCCCGCCACTCGAGAAGGCAGTTCTATGGCGAAAACGCGAATGCCTACGTCGCTCTCAAGGGTCTCTCTCAAGTGTAGGAACGGCCCATCCCCAAGGCCCAGCCGATTGAGTTCGGACGAAGCCACGTCCTCAGCCGCTTCTTCGGGCGCGATTCCTCCAATGGGGTATTGGCGGGGGTAGTTGCGCCGGAGTGACGCTTGAGCGAGATTCTCAAGATAGAGATAGTCTTCGCACAGGCTCTGAAACTCTTGGATTGCTCGCCGCAATTCCTGCTGGACATCCAAAGACGCCGCGCTGCTGATAGCTGTACGGAACTGCACCGTGAAGTCTGCCACTGGTTCTTTCGGACCAACAAAATCGCCCACTGAACGACCGTACAGTCGCGCCATCTGTATAAGTTCATCGGGGCGCGGGCGGCGTTCCCCTTTCTCCAGCGCGGTGATCGTCGTTCGGGCCACGGCCAGAGATTCTGCGACCTCCCGCTGAGTAACGCCCCGAGCTTTCCTGGCTTCCTGGAGGCGCTGTCCCAAAGCCCTTGGGTCGATGGTCTCAATCACATGCTGCTGCATTGGCCCTCCTAAGCCGCCCGTCTGAGGTCATTGATGAACCACTCCCACTCCCAGACATAGGTCCGATACAACTCGACGAGGCGTCCACTGATCTCCGGAGCGCTTCCCAGATTTCCGCCTGCAACAAGCTCCGCATGGGTTCTAGCCAGTTCAGGGAACGAAGCGCATAACGCACGCAAAGGGTCTCCAGAAGCGAGACAGCGCCCAATCTTGTAGACCTGGCCATGTATTGCTTCAAGGTCGTATCTTTTGCTTAGCGGCGGCTGATGCTCGAACACGTCGTAACGGTATCCTTGGTCGTACCGCTCCAACCCGCCGGCTTGCAGTGACTGCCGACGGAGTATGCAGGAGGTGCAGTGTCCACACTGCGATGGTTGGTTGCGGACTCGTTGTGGGAAGCCGTCACAGGAGACCGTGTGGCTCACCGTCCTGGCATGCCTAACCTCGCCCGGGACGGTAGCATAGCTAGACTGACAATGTCAAGTGTTAGCCCGCTGGTCTGCCATACTATGTCAGCCCGACTTCGTCCGGTAGAAGGCGTACCGTCACCGGTCTGCGGGTCCTGCCAGCCGGCTCCTCGCTGAAATTGAAATCGGTCCGCCTACGCGCCCTGTATCGTTGCCCTGGAGTGGGAGAAGACGGCGGGGTTGACGGGGTTGTCGGGCATCTGGCCGGTGAGTACGCGGGCGACCTCGCCTGCGGCGCGCTCCTCGAGCTCCAGCACCGCCTCCTGGGAGAAGAAGGCGGTGTGCGGCGTTATGATGACGTTGTCGAGCGCCACCAGGGGGTGGTCGGTCGGCGGGTCGAGGTCGACCAGCACGTCGAGGCCGGCGCCGGCGATCTGGCCGGTCGTCAGCGCGTGGTGCAGCGCGTCCTCGTCGATCAGCGGGCCGCGGGCCGCGTTGACCAGGAACGCCTCGCTCTTCATCGCCGCCAGCTCCGCCGGGCCGATCATCTTCTCGGTCGCGGGTATGAGCGGCGCGTGCAGCGACACGAAGTCGGACTCGCGCAGCAGCTCCGGTAGCTCGACCAGGGCGGCGCCGTGCTCGGCCGCGGTCTCGGGCGTCACGATGGGGTCGGAGGCGAGGACGTCCATGCCGAACGCCATCGCCTTGCGGGCGACCTCGCGGCCGATGCGTCCGAAGCCGACGACGCCGATCTTCTTGCCCCTGAGCCGCATGATCCGCATGCCCAGTCCCTCGCTGCCCCAGGCCACGCGCTTGGTGGCGTTGTCGAACAGCACGATGCGCCGGTTCCACGCCAGCAGCAGCGCGAACACGTGGTCCGACACCTCGTCGACGCAGTAGTCGGGCACATAGGTGACGACGATGCCCAGCTCGGTGGCGGTCGCGACGTCGATGTTGTCGACGCCGACGCCGTAGCGGCCGATAACGACGCACCTCTCGGCGGCGCGCACGACTTTTTCCGTCACCTTCTCGAAGCAGGTCAGGATGCCGTCGACGTCACGCGCCAGCGCGGCGAGCGTCTCCTCGCTGCCGTCCGGGGCGACGACGAGCTCGGCGCCGGCCTCCGCCAGCACGGCCCTCTCGGGCTCCACGCTCGGCCAGACGTAGTCGGTGATCAGCACTTTTTTCGTCATGTTCGAGGCTCCTTGGATATGTGAGTGGACCGCGCGTGCGCCTGTCCGAGCTTCAGGCGGGCCCTTCGATACGGCCCGCCCAAAGCGGCGGGCCTACTCAGGGCGAACGGGTTGTGGGGGCAGCCCAAAGCGGGGAGCCCATTCGGGGCGAACGGGTTGTGTGGGCAGCCCAGAGCGGGGAGCCCATTTGGGGTGACCGGGTTGTGTGGGCGTTAACCCTGAGCAGTTGCGTCCTCCGCGGGGCCGTAGGCGACGAATCCCTCTCCGGTGTCCTCGAAACGGGTCGTGCCGGGATACGACATCACCTTGCGCATCATGAGCATGTCTCCCGCCGAGCCCGCGATGTTGAGCACGAAGGCCCACGTGACGACGGAGGCGAGCAGGTCGTCCGCGGCCACGAAAGCGAGTGCCACCGCCAGCGCCGCGGTCAACAGCACCGCCGGCGCGAGCCCGGAGGCGACGTACCGGGGCCTGTCGAGGTAGCTGCCGGGGGCGGCCGCGTAGAAGACGGGCCCGAACCTGCTCCACGGCTTGAATCCGAAGCGGGGCCGACCGCCGAAGGCCAGGAAGAAGACGCCGTGTACGGCTTCGTGCAGGATGACGCCGAGAACGAGCCCCACCAGGAATCCGACGACGAACGTTCCCCCGTCTATCGTCATCTCGGCCGAACCGGTCGCCGCCCCGACGACAAAGCCCGCCACGGCGAGCGACCCGAAGAAGGCGACAAGGCCGACCAGGATGAAGAACAGGAGCTCCTTCACGGATGCGTTGTTCATGGTCCATCGGTCTATCTCGACGTAGCCGTCCGGCAGACGCCTGCCGCCCATCGCCGAATCTCCTAGCCGTCCTCGCCGTGTCGTCTGAACCTCGGCAGCCCCTTGGCGTCCTCGAACAGCTTGTCCAGCACGGCGAGCTTACGCGCGAAGCTGACCCGCGCCTTCCGACGGTGCCACTTCGCCTTCTCCGCGAAAATGCGCTCAGCCGACCGAGCGGAATCTTCCGGCGAGGGTCCTATCTTCGTCATCGAACTCCTCTATCAGCTTCCAAATCGCACCCAGGTCGGTCGTTGGCATCGCCACCAGCTCTGCTATACGCAGCTTGTCCTTGTACCGAAACGCCTCCAGGGCGAGCACCACCAGGTGCTCGGGAGATGCGACCTTCACACGGACGTTCCCGATTCTCGTCTGCCTCGCGTTCGCCAGCGCGTCGCGGTAGATAGGCTTGATGGTGGTTGGGAACATCTGGACTGGTCGCCCTCCGAGGATATGATGCATCCCTTCGAGCCCCTCGGCGGCCTCCCCGACCCGGCGATAGGCCTCCCAGAACTCGTCGTCGGTATCCGCCAGCACTACGACGTCAACGTCCTCGGTAAGAACCGGCTCGACATACGCCGCAGCAGCAACGGCACCCACAACGGCGTAGTCCCTGATGAGCCTGCGACGTTTGAGCTGGTTGAGCCGGCGAAACGCATCGACGAAGGACATCCCGCCGGCCATTATAGCCGCAGTTTCGGTGTCGGAGGCGCTACTGTGGATCGTCCGTCATCGGCGTGAACATGCAGCCATCCACGAAGATCTCGAAGAAGTCCGGCGTCGTCTCGAGCTCGACGTGCTCGATACGCCCGACCAGCTCCTCGGCGACCTGTCTCATCCGGCGGGACGCGAGCATCAGCGTCGCGCCCTCCAGGGCCGCGTTGCCGACCTTGACCACCCGGTCGGGCGGCATGTCGGCGATGAATCCGATGCGGGCCGCGTTGGGTACGTCGACGTAGTTGGCGAAGCCGCCCGCGAGGCAGAGCCTGGAGATGTCGTCGAGCGGGCGTCCGTAGCGCCTCAGCACGATCTTCTGGCCGCAGTAGTTGGCGGACTTGGCCTGGGCCAGGGCGCTGATGTCCGCGCGCGACAGGGACATGCCCCGCTCCGGCGCGAAGAAGAACTCGCGGCTGCCGTCGGCGAAGACGCCCAGCTCGTTCATGGCCCCGGTGCGGCGCAGCTCGGCGATCAGGTCGACCAGCCCGGAGCCGCAGATTCCCTGGGGCTCCGCGCCGCCGATGGTGGCGACCTTCGCAGCGCCGTTCTCCAGCACCACGCTCTCGACCGCGCCGTCGTAGCCGGGCATCCCGTACGTGATCTCGCCGCCCTCGAAGGCCGGCCCCGCCGGGCACGACGCGGCCATCATGCGATGGCGGTCCCCGACCACGACCTCGGTGTTCGTGCCCACGTCGACCAGCATGACCGTCTCGTCGGCCTCGTCCATGCCGACGGCGAGCAGGTCGGCCGTGACGTCGGCGCCCACGTGGCAGCCGACGAGCGGGGGACTGTACACGTTCGCCTCGGGGAATACACGCAGACCCAGCTCCGACGCCGTGACCTCGAGCGCGGTCGTCGTCCGGAGGCCGTCCTCCATCTCCAGCTCGGTCAGCGACTTGTAGGGCTTCTCGCCGATGGTTTGCACGTCGAGCCCGAACAGCATGTCGCGCATGGTCGCGTTGCCGACTATCACGACGTCGTAGATCTGCCTCCTGTGCGAACGGGCGCGGCGGCAGACGTGGCCTATCTCGAAGTTGAGGGCGGACAGCGCGACCTGCCGCAGCTCCCCGGCGAACTCCCCGCCGTCGTAGGAGATGCGGTGCATGATGTCGCTGCCGCCGAACCGCTGCGGGTTCTCGAAGGACGACGTTTGCAGCACCTCGCCGGTCTCGAGGTCCACCAGGTTCATCACGACCGTCGTCGTGCCGAGGTCGATGGCCAGCCCGTGTATCCGGCCGCGGTAGGAGTCGACGCGCCGGCCGCCGAGGTAGACGTCGTCGCCCCGGCGCTCCGGGATCGGGTCGGGGTCGACGTCGCGGCGCACGGAGTGGGTGAGTATGCGCGGCTGACGGCGAAGTACGGCGAACTCGATGTCCGCGGCGACGTCCGTCACCGCGGCCTGGCAGGCGAGCCGGTAGTTTTCGCGCAGGAAGGCCTCGGCCCCGGAGGGCGCGCTGAGCGCCTCCATGCCGCGCTTGATCTCGACGATGCACTCGTGGCATTCGCCGCTCCTGCCGCACGAGGTCGGCACGCGGACGCGCAGGCTGTCGGCGTAGTCGAAGACCGTCCTGCCCGCGACAAGGTCGAGGGTGCGGTCGCCGTGGTGGAGCGGAGACATGCGGCTAGTTTAGCACCGTCGCCACGGCCCGCTCCGAGTTCACGTTCCAGTCCCTCACGGGTCCACACAACCCGCTCATGCGCACAACCCACTCATCGGACCCACGAACCCGCTCATCGGCCCATACAACCCGCTCACCCCGAGTAGCGCCGGTGCTTCACCGGGGCGTATCGAGGGGCGCACGCAGCCTCGTCAGTGACCGCCCTTCAGACGCAGCACCATCATCTCCTCGTCGAGGCCCTCTCCGTCGACTACCAGCGCGTTGGGCTCGACGCCGTAGGTCTCGAACCCGAGCGAGGCGTACAGGCCCCGCGCCGACTCGTTCCGGGAGACGACGTCGAGGTGCACCTGCTCCAGACCGGGGATCGTCGCGGCGCGTGCGAGGAGCTCGCGCATGAGCGCCCTTCCGACGCCCTCGCTCTGCCTCTCGGCGGCGACGTACATGCCCCAGACGTGCCCCTTGTGCCGGACTTTCGCACTCAAGGCGTCGCGGTAGAAGCCGACCATACCCACAAGCTCGCCCTCCCGGTAGGCGCCGAGGGTGAAGGCGTCCGATGACTCGGCGGTCCGCCGCATCCGGGCGGCTACCGCTTCCAGCGTCAGCGCGCTCTCCTCCTCGTACGAGGAGCCGAAGGCGTCGGGATGCTCCTTCAGGGCTCTGAGTCTCAGCCTGCGGAAGTCCTTGGCGTCGTTCGCGGTAAACGCGCGGATGTTCAGTTTTCCCATGCCGTGTACCCCACGTCGGGAGTGTGTTCGAAAGCTCGGTCGTCGCCCATCGTCGTTCCCGTGGAAAATAGGCGTGCCAGGCCCCACCCGTCGTTCCCGCGAAGGCGGGAACCCATCCCTGGCCCTTGGACTCAGGTCTACGTCGGAGTGACGAGCGGCGCCATTCTCATCTCTCTTTGGTGGCGTTCGCAAGGCCATCGTGATTCCCGTGGAGACGGGAACTCCACCGCGTCGTTCCCGGCGCGGCGATGGTCGAAGGCGCCGAGGCCCGGATTGCGGCCTCTGGCCGAGCGGCGGCTAGACCTCCCAGGCGGAGCGGTAGTCGAGGTCCTCGCTGCCGGTGCAGATGTAGAGCTCGCCCGCGGGGACCGTCCGGTCCTGGTTGCGGCAGCCGAAGTTGGCCGTGCAGCGCGTCTCGACGTTCATGTACGGGCACCGGTGCTGCGACACGCGGGTCACCGTGTCCGAGATGTCGGCGAAGATGTCGTGGAGGCGAGCGACGCTGGCCTCGTACCGCGCCCTGTCTACGGGTTGGGCCATTGCGCGTGCCGGTCGGTCAGTCCGCGAAGTCGGCGGGAACGGCGCCGTCCACGCCCGAGAGCTCCTTGGCCATGTCGACGCAGGATATGGCGTTCTCGCCGTAGCCGTCGGCGCCCATGTCCTCGGCGAACTCCTGCGTGACGGGCGCGCCACCGACCATGATCTTGACCTGCTCCCGCATCCCCTCGTCCTCGAAGGCCTCGATGGTCCGGCCCATGTTCGGCATCGTCGTCGTCAGCAGCGCGGACATTCCCAGCACGCCGGCCTCGTACTCGAGCACGGCGTCGATGAACTCCTCCGGCTTGGTGTCGACCCCGAGGTCGTGGACGACGAAGCCCGCGCCGCGGAGCATCATGATGCACAGGTTCTTGCCGATGTCGTGCAGGTCGCCCTTGACCGTCCCCATGATGACGGTGCCGACGGGCTCGATCCCAGACTCGGAGAGAATCGGCTCGATGTGCGTCATGCCGGCCTTCATCGCCCTCGCCGAGATCAGCACCTCGGGGACGAAGATGACGTTGTCCCTGAACTTGATCCCGACTATGGCCATCCCGGCGATCAGGCCATCGTCCATGACGGTGCTGGCGGAGAAGCCGTCGTCGAGCGCCTGCCGGGTCAGCCGGTCGACCTCGTGGTTGTCGCCTACGATCAGCGCGTAGGCGACATCGTGCATCTTCGGGTCGGAGTCCTCGTACAGGGACCTGACGTGTTTGACCTCGAAGGGCCTCGTGACGTACTCGAGCTCCTTCAGGATTCCTTCGTGTGCTATCGGCATCGGTCTCGGGCTCCGTGACTACGCGATTTGGACACGACAATTATTCGGGTACGCCGCCGCCCTTGTCAATTCGGATCAACCCCTCAGGCGGCCGTCGCGGTGGGCCATTATGTAGTTGGCGCAGAAGTCGTCGCGGCCCTCCAGCATGTCGATGGCCAGCCTCACCGGCTCCGAGTCGGTGTCGAGGGAGAGCACCGAGTCGATCTTCGTGGCGATCGGGTCGAGGATGCCCGCGTCGATCCCGGCCTCCAGCGCCAGGTGGATGAACGCCCGGTTTATCAGGCGGCGGTTCGGCATCCCGAAGGAGATGTTGCTGAGCCCCATGCCGACGTGGATGTCGTTGCCGTACTCTCGCCGCAGCATCCTGACGGCGTCGAAGTAGTGGTTGCCGTTCTGCGAGTCGACGGAGATCGGGAAGATGATCGCGTCGACGAACACGTCGCTCAGCTCGACCCCGCGAGAGGTGACGTCCGAGATCAGGGCAGCCGCGTTCTCCAGGCGCTCTTCCGCGTCCTGCGGCATCCCCGTCTCGCTCGTCGCCATCACGATCACCCTGGCGCCGTACTCGGCGATCAGGTCGGTCGTCTCCGGCCGCTCCGGCGCGATGGAGTTGATGATCGGCCTGCCGGCCCGGCCGTCGTACGCCGCCAGCCCCTCCGCTATCAGCTCGGAGCTGGAGGAGTCGATGCTGGGCGGGATTGGCGAGGCCTCTTGCACCGTCTCGACCGTCCATCTCATGCAGCGCTTCTGGATGTCCAGGTCGTAGTGGACCTCGTCCGGGTTGATGTCCAGGTACTGGGCCCCGGCCGCGACCTGCCGCCGGATCTCGTGCCGGACGTAGGCCGCCGCCTGCTCCCGCTCGTCCGCGTCGTCTTCGATGCCCTTGCGCATCGCGATCATGAAGTGCTTGATCTGGCCCTGGTCGTAGGGCTGGGTCTTCTTGAACCAGTCCGGCACCGTCAGCAGCCGGTCCTCGCCCGAGTCTCCCTTGAACGGCACGGCCTCGGCGCCGTCGTCGAGGGTGACGACGCGGCGGCCGTTCCGCAGCAGCACCCGCGTCGCGTGGATGTTCTCGCCGACGATCGTGAACTGGTCCGGGGTATCGACTACTCTGGGCAAGGCGATATGGCTTTCCGTGTGTCTTATTCGGCGCCGTCGGTCTGATGTTCCTCGCACCACGCCCTGACCGCCTTCGGTATCTCCATCAGGTTCTCCAGCTTGGTGGCCAGCGGCACGGCGCATTCGGGCGCGATCATGTTAACGCCTGCGTCCATGCAGCGGTAGACCTCCTGGCGGACCTCCTTCGGGCCGCGGGCGAACAGCGTCTCGGGGTTGTTGATATTGCCGACCAGGCCGATCCGGCCGTCCACGATGTCCATGGCCTTCTGCGGGTCGTTCTTGGAATCGAAGTGGAACATAGCCATGTTGTTCTGGGCGATGTAGTCCATCCGGTCCAGCGTGTTGCCGCATATGTGCAGGATCAGCGGGACGTCGAGCCGCTCGACCATCTCCTGGTGCAGCTCCAGCAGGAACCTGCGGTAGTACTCTCCGCTGACCAGGTCGCCGGTGGCGTGGTCGGGGAACGTGAGGGCGTCGGCGCCGGCGTCGATCTGCGCCTGGCCGAAGAGCACCGAGATCTCCTTCAGGCGGTTCAGGCACTCCATCGTCATCTCGGGGTCGTCGATCGTCATGAGCAGGAAGGGCTCGACGCCGAAGACGTGGTAGCTCAGCGTCCAGGGGCCCATCGTCTTGCCGACGATGGCGACCTCGTCGCCGAGCTCCTCCTTCAGGATCGAGATCGACCGCGTGATAGTGACGTTGTCGGGGTGCTCGAGGAAGTTGGAGGGGATGTGGACATCGTCCGGCCCCTTCCAGATCGGATTGCTCATGCGCACGGTGGGCCAGTTGTCCTTCTGCTCCCACTGCATGTCGCATCCGAGCGCCGACGACTCCTGGATGATGGTGAAGTACGGCGCGATCGCGTCGAAGCCGAGCTCGGTGTAGCCGGTCGCCGCGAGTCGGGCGTTGAGCTCCGGGTCGCGGCAGGCGTCCGGGAACGGCGCGTCGACCATGTCCATCAGGTCGACGGTGGCAACGTTGGTCGGGTTGCACACCGGCGGCCGGTCGACCGGCTGTCCCGCCAGCGCGTTCATGACGCGCTCGCGAGAGGTCATCGTCTCCGTGAATGCCATGATGTTCCTCCTATGGCCTATCCGGTTTCGATCCAGATGATGTCTCCGCGCCGTATGTTGTTGAGCGCATCCATTATTCGCGGCGCCAGAGGCCCTAAGTCTTCAATATCAGTGGAATCGGCAATCACCACGATAACCGCAACGTCAGTCCGGGTGAGGCGCTGTTGATACGGGATGCTCTGGTCGGCTGTGATGAAAGCGTCGAAACCGCTCCTCGCCAACTCAAGAAGCTCACCATTGCTCTTGCCCTTCCACCCCATGTATGCGGTTGTGAAGGCGTCATGCCCGATGAGAAGTGTCCTGAACTCCCACGGAAGGGACTCATCGAGTAGCAGCCTCATACGCGTACTTCTCCAGTGCCTTTCTCGCCGAGTGCAGTGCGTGCACCACCTGTTCCCGTTCGGCGGTCGGGAAGTCGGCGAGGAACTCGTCCAAGGCGTGCCCGGACGCGAGGTAGTCGAACAGGTTCTTTATCGGAAGGCGTGTTCCTACGAAGATCGGCGTGCCGCTCACATAGTCGCGATCGCTGCGAATGACGGCGCTCGTATCCTTGCGCACGCTGTCCTCGATTGCCAGCAGGGCCTGATCGCGGCTCACCGACGGATGGAAGTCCAAGAAGGTGTGCAGATTGTACCCGCTCAGCAGGTAGTCGAACAGCGTCTTCACCGGCACGTCCGTTCCCTCGAAGAACGTCGCGCCGCCCATGATCTCGGGGTCGCTGTGAATGACACTGTCAACGCTCAGGACAGGCATTCGTTCATCGGTCTGCCGCATAGCACGCCTCCGTTGCCGCTATTCCCTCAGCTCGGCCAGCATCGGGCCGAACACATCCTGAAGTCTTGTAGCCGTCCGGGTCAGCCGTTCCGCAATTATCGGCGGCCAGCGTGCGCTTCATAAGGCTGTCGCTGAAGACCTATAGATCATCTGGCCTCAATCCTGTCCGTCGTGCGATCCGGGCCAGCATCCTCGGGCCGATCTCCTCACGGTCGTGGAAGGCGAAGACATAGTCGGCCCAGCCGTCTTTCGAGAGAATCCTGTGGGAACCTGATTGCCTCTTGATGTTCCATCCGTTCCTCAACAGCGCCGCCAGGACTGTTCTGGCGCGGGTGCTGGGCCACCGGCTCATCACGCCGCCTGGAATGATACGTCCACGAAACGGGTTTCGACTTCTCCCAGCTCGAGACGTTCCGCAAGCACGCGCAGAGCCAGGGCCTGAGCCTTTGCGGTCGCCTCCGCGAGTGTTGAGCCGTAGGTCATGGCACCCGGGATCTCGATGACCTCCGCGATCCAGCGGCCGTCTTCCTCTCGCTCTGTCTCTACGGTGAACGTCGTGGCCATGCGCGATCCTCCCGTATCCTACGACGGTGGGGCGAAGCCGAGGGTGCCGGTGGTCATCTGGCCGCGCAGCGCGTCGGCGGTGAGCATGTCCTCGACCTGGCTGACGTTGCGGGCGAAGGGCAGGACGAGGCGGGCCAGCTCGTCGTGACGGTGCCCGCAAGCGAATTCGGCCGCGTCGTCGCCCACCTTCTCCATGTCGCCGTAGCGGACGAGGCCGCCGGTGACGGCCCGCAGGCGCGCGGCCTCGTTGCGCGCCTCGCCCTCGGCGTCCACCCGGTAGACCCAGCGGCCGTCCTCCTCGAAGCCCTTGATGTCCAGCATCAGCGGGGAGCGAAGGTCTTTGACCCGGCCCACGGGCAGCGTGTGGGAGACCGGCTTCTCCACGGCCTGCTTCATCAGGAACTTGAGCGGCCGCTCGTGGAGCTGGCCGCAGTCGTAGTTGACCTTGTCGTGGGTGCCCTCGACCGCAGTCATGCCGCCCAGCGCCACGAGCTGTCCGCGAATCGCCTCGATGCGGACCGCCACGTCCGCCTGCCGGCTGAAGGTCCACACGGTGGCGACGCCGTCCTTGACGTAGAGCCCGACCGTGATTTCGTGAAAGTTCGGGTCGAGCGAGACCAGCTCGACGCAGTGGCCGATCCGTTCGAGGACCGCGGCGGCCCTCCCGCGGGCGGTCGTCTTCAGACTCGTCATGTCGTCACCTCCGCACTCTCCGGAACGCCTTCGGCGCCATTGCCGCGCAGCCTGTTCGACAGCGCCCTGATGTGACCGGGAGTGGTGCCGCAGCACCCTCCGACGATGTTGACGCCCATGTCGGCCATGGTCGAGAAGTGCCCGGCCATGTACTCCGGGGTCTCCGGGTAGACTATCTGGCCCTTCCTGATCGCGGGGATTCCGGCGTTGGAGTGGATGAGCATGTATCCGTCCGTGGCTGCCCGAATCTTGGCCGCCAGTTCGACCATCTTCTCGACGCCGTTGCCGCAGTTGGCGCCTACGACGTCCGCGCCCGCGGCGAGCATGTCCTTGACGGCACTCTCGGGTGTGTCGCCCATCATGGTGAACCAGCCCCGCGGGCCCTTGTCGAACATCATCGTCCCGAAGACGACGAGGTCGGTGTGCTCCTTCGCGGCCTGGATGGCGAGGGTTGCCTCCCGCGCGGATATCATCGTCTCGACGGCTACCGCGTCGGCCCCGCCGGCCTCCAGCGCCGTGACCTGCTCGACGAACGCGTCCAGCACCTCGTCCTCGCTGACGTCGCCGCCGTTGCTCTCGAGAATCTCGCCGGTCGGTCCCACGGAGCCGACGACGAAGCGCCCGTCCGGCGCGGCGCTCCTGGCGTGCCGGGCGGCGAGGCTGTTGAGCTCGGCTGTCCTGCCTTCGAGACCGTACTTATTCAGCATGAACCTGCTGCCGCCGAAGGAGGCCGTGAGGACCATGTCGGAGCCGGCGTCGAAGTACGCGGCAGCCATCCTCCTGATGGTCTCCGGCGCGCTCGCGTTCATCTCCTCGGGGCTGCCTCCGGGCTCGAGGCCCCTGGACTGCAGGTAGGTGCCCATGGCGCCATCGGACACGAGCGCCTCGCCTTCCGCGATTCGTTGGAGCAGAGGGTGCTGGCCGTTGGTTGACATCGCCTAGTCCTCCATCCAGCCGTCGGCGGCGCCGGGACGCGGATCGCGCTCGCCCGCGCGGTGCAGATCCCGCACCCTGGCAACGAAGTCCTCCGGGAAGCCCGCGTTGAAGCGGTCTGCGGCGGCCGCCGCCGCGTCTTCGGCCGTGCCTTCCACCTCAACGTAGCCGCCCCACTGAAAGCCGTCGAGATAGTCGTCGCCGCCGGCGCTGCCATCGAACATCGAGATGGCGTCCGCCCCGCTCTGGAAGCGGTCGTCCAGCGGTTTGGATACCTGGCCGGAGTCGTCCTCGGCCTGGACCTGCAGCGGGACCTCCTTCCAGTACATTGTCCTGACCCGCGCCATGGGGCCTCCCGGGGCAGGAGCGCGGACGGTGCGCCGCGGCCGCCCAGATACGATTGGAAACGGACTACCATTATATCTACGCCTGTCGGAAAGGTCGAATCGGCGCTTTGACACCAGGAATGGCGGCGGCATACACTCGGCGCCATTCCCGGGGAGGACTCTGGATGAGTAAGGTCGCGCGGCTGAGGAAGCTGATAGAAGAGCCCGGCATCGTCGTGCTCCCCGGCGCCCACGACGTGCTGTCGGCGAAGCTGATGGAGCAGGCCGGGTTTCCGGTCGTGTTCACGTCCGGGTTCGGCATATCGGCGTCGGCGCTCGGCATGCCCGACCTGGGCCTGCTCACCATGACCGAGACGCTGGACAGGGTTCGGCGGATCGTCGACGCCGTGTCGGTCCCGGTCGTCGCGGACATGGACACCGGCTACGGGAACCCCCTGAACGTCGTGCGCACGGTCGAGGAGTGCGTTCGGCTCGGTGTCGCGGGCATCATCCTCGAGGACCAGCTCTGGCCGAAGAAGTGCGGCCACATGGAGAACAAGCAGGTGATCCCCGCCGAGGAGCAGGTCGAGAAGCTCCGCGCGGCGGTCTACGCCCGCGGCGCCGAGGACATGGTCATCATAGGCCGGACCGACGCGCGCGGCCCGCTCGGCCTGGACGAGGCGATTCGCCGGGGACAGCTCTACGCCGAGGCCGGCGCGGACGTCGTGTTCGTCGAGGCGCCGCAGTCGGTCGACGAGCTGGAAAGGATCGCGGCCTCGTTCGACGCACCGCTCTTCGCCAACATGATCGAGGGCGGGAAGACGCCCTTCCTGTCGGCAGACGACTTGGAGCGGATCGGGTTCAAGATGGTCGTCTACCCGCTTTCTGGCCTGTTCGCGGCGACGCGCGCGGTGCAGGAGATGGCGGCCCACCTCAGGGGTACGGGGAGCACGGCCGGCTACGGCCGCATGGTCTCCTTCGCCGAGTTCGAGGAGGTGATCGGCGTCCACCGCTTCCGCGACATCGAGGCGCGATTCGCCGCCGCCGGCGCCCGGGGCGAGCCGGGAGCAGTGGGCCGATGACCACCTGGCGCGCCACGGACCAGGACATGGAGCTGTTCCGGCGTGAGCTCGACAGCTTCGTGCCGGACCGCGTCTTCGACTCCCACGTCCACATCTACAACGTCGACTACTTCCCCCAGGACGATATCCCGACGGGCCTGGTCGACGGGCCCAGGGTCGTCGACGCCGACGTGTATCTCGCTCACATGGCCGAGCTGTTGCCGGGCCGCGGCATCAGCGCGCTGGTATTCCCGTTTCCGCGCGCCCGGCTGCGGATGGAGGAGGCCAACAGGTTCGCGGCCGAGGAGACGGCGAGAATCCCGAGCTCCCGCGCCCAGATGATGGTCGCGCCAGACGACGACCCGGAGATGATCAGGGAGACGGTTCGGTCGCTGGGGCTGGTCGGGCTCAAGTGCTACCACCTGTACTCGCCGGTGACGCCGACCTTCGACTCGCCCATCGAGGCCTTCCTGCCCGAGGAGCAGGTCCGCGTCGCGCACGAGGAGAAGCTCAGCATCACGCTGCACATCGTCAAGCAGCGCTCGCTGGCCGACCCGGAGAACCAGCGGACGCTGAGACGCTACGCGGAGACCTACCCGGACATGCGGCTGATACTGGCCCACGCCGCGAGGGGGTTCAACCCGCACCACACGGCCGAGGGCATCGGCTCGCTGACCGGGTTGCCCAACGTCTACTTCGACACGGCCGCCGTGACCGACTACGGCGCCATCGAGGCTATCGTCCAGACTGTCGGCCATCAGGCTGTCCTCTACGGCTCGGACTTCCCGGTGTCCCACACACGGGGCCGCGAGATAGCTCTCGGCGATACGTTCGTCTGGCTCCACGAGGGCGACTTCCCGGCGTCGCCGTACGGCCCCGCGCACGTCGCGTTCGTGGGATTCGAGTCGCTGCGCGTCCACAAGCTGGCGGCGCGGCATCTGCGCCTGACAGACGCGCAGATAGAGGACATCTTCTACGGCAACGCGGCCAGGCTCTACGACCTGTAGTCGCACCGGAGGTGACCGGTGATACAACTCTTCGGAGCTAATGCCCGCACAACCCGTTCACCCCGAGTAGCGCCGATGCTTCATCGGCGCGTATCGAGGGGCGCGCGCAGGGTCTCACTGGACGCGAGCGGGTGCGTGGCCCCGGAGGTGCTTGCGCCATGCTTCCGGTGAGGCTGTGGCGCCGCAGACGCACGCGCGTGATCGCCGCCGCCGTGCTGCTGGTGGCATTCGCGGCCGCGGCGGCAGCCGAGGCCGAGACCTACTACGTCCGAGACCGGCTGGCGGTGTCCATCTACGGATCGGCGCCCCACCGGGTGCCCTGCGATGATCGGCCAACGCCCGGCGAGGTCCGCCAGGCGATCGACCGGAACGCGGACCTCGTCACGCGCATCGAGTCCGTCAACCCCGGACTCGTCTCGGTGTGGCTCAACACCACGGACAAGTGCCCGGGCAGGGCTGACATCCGCATCCTCTACGCGACGATGCGCGACCGGGACGCCATCAAGATGATAGTCGGGGACGACAAGTACCTCTTCGGCGTCCCCTACCGCATGCTGAACAAGTAGCGCCCGGCAGGCGGGGTCGCTCACGCGTCGCCTTCGCGGATTCGCTTCAGCGCCTCGTGCACCACGGTCCCGGTCTCTCCCTCCATCTCGTCCGCGATTCGCTGCAGCGGCTCCAACGCCCGGCGCTCGCGGAACTCACCGAGCTGCCGGACGACCGTGTGCGTCACCCTGGGGTAGGCAATGTAGGAGTCGGCTGCGGCCGTTTCTTCGATGTCGGTGAGCAGGTCGAGCAGGTGCTGCCGAATCTCCTCGGTGTCAGGAGACGGCTTCCAGACGACGCGCTCATAGGAGAAGCCGCCGGTCATCTCACCGACCAGTATCGGCCCGATCGGAATCGGGTCTCTGACCGACCGCCGATGGGGATGATTGGCGCAGTAAGTGTAGAAAGGGTCCTCGATCGGCTCGTCCCTGATCTCGCAGTGGGGCTGCTCGGAATTGTCCCCGTGCCTCATCCGGTCGCGTTCGCCGCGGTTCTTCCGGTTGAACCAACATGTCCCGCAGCAGTCCGAGCCACCGTTAGGCATACTGTCAGGGACCTCCCCGGTGATGCGCCGTACTCTACCAGATTGGCGCCGCTAACGGCCGGCGACCTTGAGCGACGCCAGCAGCCTTGCCGACGAGGCGGTTATCTCGTCGACGGCCGTGTCGAACGCCTGCGCGTTGGCCTTCGACGGCGTCCGGTAGCCGCTCACCTTGCGGACGAACTGGAGCGCGGCGGCCCGCACGTCGTCGTCGGTGGCCTCCGCGTAGGGCGGCCTGAGTGTCCTTATGCTCCTGCACATGTCGTGTCCTCCCTGAGTCCGGACCTCCTGCCGGTTGACGCTGTCCGAACGCACCGCCTATCTTCTCGCCGAAGGAGGCGGCTGGTGTTTGGCGAGACCTTCGCCCTGTCGTCGGCGGTCGCGTGGGCCCTGTCGGGCACCATGCTGAAAATGGTGTCGTCTCGGTTCGGGGCAATGTACATCGTCGCCGTCAGGGCGGTGGCCAGCCTGTTGACCGCGCTCGCCGTCGCGGCCGCGTTCGGCGTGGCGGACTCTCTCGGCACGCTCACGGTCATCGTGGTGCTGTCCCTGATCGCATCCGGACTGGCCGCCATCGTCGGTCACGTTGCCTTCGTGAAGGCGATGTCCATAGCGCAGTTTTCCCTGGTCTTCCCGGCGACGAACGCGCTGTACATCATGTTCAGCATCGTCGCCACGATCATGATATCCGACGAGACGGTCACCTGGAGAACGGTGGCCGGGGGAGTCCTCGTCCTCAGCGGCATCTACGTCCTGTCGGTCCGACGCCAGCAGGAGGCCGCTCTGCCTGGGGACGAGGGGTCCAAACTCCTCGCCCTCGCACTTTGCGTCGCCACCGGCCTGGCATGGGCCACGAGCGTCCTGGTGCAGGACGACGCGGTCGAGGCGACGAGCCCAGTGCTGGCCAACGCCGTGCGGACGATGGCGATGGTGGCGATAGGATTGACGATGATGGGCCTGGGCTCGAACCGGCGCCTGCCGCAGGGCAGCGGGCGCGATCACCTGATGATATTCGGCAGCGGCCTCGTGAACGGCGTCTCCGCGCTGCTGTTCATCTCGTCGCTGAAGTTCGCCTCGCCGGCCACGGTCGTCGTTCTGACCTCGACGGCGCCGCTGTTCGCGGTGCCCATGGCGTTCCTGTTCCTCCACGAGCGAATGACGCGCATGCTCGTACTGGGCACGACAGCCTCCGTCGCCGGCGTCACGTTGACCGTCTGGTAGGCTCGCGGGCGGTTCGCCGCGGTAGCCGAATTCAGCGCAACCCAAGGGCGCGTAACTGTTCAGAGTTGAGTGGCCCACACAACCCGTTCACGCTAAGTAGCGCCGCTGCTTCAGCGACGTATCGAAGGGCGCGCGCAACCTTGTCGCCAATGGTGATGTCGACCCACCCAAGGACTGCGTCGTGCCGGCCCTTCGATACACCCCGACGAAGCGTCGGGGCACTCAGGGCGAACGGGTCGAGTGCCGACGGCCCCACCCCTGGGAGCGACCGGCGGTCTCGACGCACTCTCGTGACCGTTCGCCTCCTCAAGTCTGAACAGGTACGTGTGCGCTCCCCTGGTTGCGGCTGCAGCACAGATGTGCTATTCTGCCCGCGTGGAAGCGGCCCCAGTCCCAGTCCTCATCCTCATCCCCATCGCCCTTCGCCAGTCCCGGCTCGGAACGCGGCGTGTCGTTTCGCCCCACGGTGTGCCGGCTCAGATAGGACGAACCGGAACAGAGTGTGCCATTTATCGGCCGGGTGTGCCACCCGCCAGATACGAACGGCACACAATGGCACAGAATGGCACAGTTTTCAGCGAAAAAAACGGCCGGCAGCTTCAGCGCACTCTCGCGGCCGTTCGTCTCATCACGTTCGAAAGGTGCGTCGGGAGGGCCGTGTCGAGGCGCTGCCTGGGCTGTGATACGATAGGCGGCCCAATCTGTCCCGGAGGTCATAGCAGATGGCAGCACAGATGGAGTTTGGATACACCCCGCCGCAGCGGGGCGGGACTTCGCTGTACTCGTTTACCCCGAAGGAGTACATGCCGGCGATGAACCGCACCCTGGACATCGCGACGCAAGGATTCAGGGGAGGCATCTGGATCGGAGACCACCTGAATGGTGACTCCGGGTACACGATCGAGGGCTGGACGATGGTGACGTGGCTCGCGGCGCGCTATCCCGGCATCCAGGTAGGCACCCACGTCATCTGCAACCCCTTCCGCAACCCCGCCCTCACCGCCAAGATGGCCGCCTCACTGCAGGACCTCAGCTCGGGGCGGTTCGTCCTGGGCTACGGCGTCGGGACCAGCACCGTCGCGGAGTATGACGGCTACGGCTACCCCCCGTTGCCGAGCCCGCGCGTCCGCGTGGAGATGATGGAAGAGGCGCTCGAGGTCATCAAGACGCTGTGGACCGACGCCCCCGCCAACTTCACCGGGAAGTACTACAGCCTGTCGAACGCCCACTGCGAGCCGAGACCGAATCCGGCGCCCCCGATCCTGATCGGCGGCTCGGGCGAGCAGTTCACCCTCAGGGTGGTCGCCCGCCAGGCCGACTGGTGGAACGCGGGAAGCAATGTCTGGAAGCATTCGTCGGAGCGCAAGCTGAGCGTGCTCAAGCGCTACTGCGAGGAGGAGGGCCGCGACTTCGACAGCATACGCAAGACCTTCGCGGCGTTCGTCTTCATCGACAAGACGCACTCCAAGGGCGTCGAGGCGTCCAAGGGCTGGGAGGCGAGGGCCATCGCCGGCGATCCTTCCGCCGTGCGCGACGCGCTCGAAGAGCAGGCCGAGCTCGGCTTCGACCTGGCCAACCTCGCCTTCATGAGCTTCCCCGAGACGGACGACGTCGAGCTGTTCATGGACGAGGTCATCCCGCACTTCTCGTAGACCCCACGAGCGGCCGTCAAGGAGGCAGAGATGACCGACAAGGCGAGAGTGGCCATCGTCGGAACCGGCTGGTGGGCGACCACGGCGCATTTCCCGTCGCTCCAGCGGCACCCCGACGCCGAGATCGTCGCGGTAGCCGACCAGCGGCCCGACAGGCTGGCCAAGGCCGCCGAGGCGTTCGGCATCCACAACCAGTACACCGATGTCGGGGAGATGCTCGACAAGGAGCGGCTGGACGGCGCGGTGGTGTCCACGTGGCACGCGACTCACTACGAGGTGGCGCGGGCATGTCTCGAGCGCGGGCTGCACGTGATGATCGAGAAGCCGATGGTGCTCAGGGCCTCCGACGCCCGCGACCTGGTCGAGCTGGCCGAGAGCCAGGGACGCGAGATCATCGTCGGCTATCCGTGGCATTTCCAGTCGCGCGGACTGCGCGCCCGAGAGGTGCTGCAGTCGGGCGAGCTGGGGGAGATACGCTACGTCAACTGCTACTTCACGTCAAACATCCTCAACTTCGTGCGCGGCGACGACAAGTCGTACGAGGCCGTCTTCGAGTACCCGGTCCACGGCCCCGGAGACGTCTACTCCGACCCGAAGCGGTCGGGCGGCGGTGAGGGCCACCTGCAGATCACCCACTCCGCCGGGCTGTTGTACTTCATCACCGGGCTCAGGCCCGTGTCCGTCATGGCGTTGATGGACAACCTCGGGCTGAACCTCGACCTGATCGACGCGATGACCGTCCGGATGGACAACGGCGCGCTGGCGAACGTCGGCGGCGCCGGCAATCTGCCGATGGGCGACCCGGGCAAGCTGTCGATACAGGTCAACTGCGACAACGGCTGGCTCGACATCAACTTCGTGTCCGGCGCGGGGCGCATCCGCCACGCCGACGGCACGGACGAGGAGCTGGCGCCGCTCGCGGGCGGCAACCAGTCCGCGGGGGCCGAGGGCGGCGACGAGGCCTACCCGCTGTTCGCCACCGCCGGCAACCTGGTCGACGTCATCACCGGCAAGGCTCCCAACGGCTCGCCGGGCGAGGTCGGCTGGCGAGTGGTGGAGATGTTGGACGCGGCCTACAGGTCGGCGGCCCGGGGCGGCCGGGCGGTCAGCGTCGAGTCGCTCTACGAGTGACGATGACGACCCGGACCGCCCGCCGGAGCGCCGTGGCCGTTCTTCCGTGGACGCGGCGGCCGGTATGAGCGAATTGGAGTTCGTAGAGACTCACGTCCACATGTGGGACCTGGGCCATCCCAAGGTGACCTACGACTGGCTCGGCCCGGACGCCGAGTTTCCGCGCGTCGGCCCCAACTTCGACGAGCTGAAGCGCGACTACGTCGCCGACGACTTCATAGCCGAGACGCGCGCCGCCAACGTCACCAAGGCCGTGCACGTGCAGGCCGCGCTGGGCACCTCCGACCCGGTGGACGAGACCGAGTGGCTGCAGGCGGAGTCCGACCGCACCGGCTTCCCGCACGCGGCGGTCGTTTACGCCGACCTGGGCCTGCCGTCGGCGCAGGCGGAGCTCGAGCGCCATCTGCGGTACCCGCTGACCCGCGGCGTGCGGGACTTTTTCGCCGCGGACAATCTCGGCGAGCCGACCTACTGGAAGGGCTACGCGCTGTTGGAGCGGTACGGTCTCGTGGCCTCGATGAACGTCAAGCTGCAGCACATGGAGGCAGTGCGCGACCTCGCCCGCAGGTTCCCGCGCGTCCCGGTCGTGATCGACCACTGCGGCCTGCCGGAGAGGCGTACGGATGAGTACTTCCGGGCCTGGCGTGGGGCGATGAGAACGGCGGCCGAGGCGGAGAACGTCCACTGCAAGATATCGGGGCTCGGCATGGACGACTGGAGCTGGACGGTCGAGTCGATCAGGCCCTGGGTGCGGCACTGCATCGAGGCCTTCGGCCCGGCCCGGTGCATCTTCGCGACCAACTGGCCGGTCGACAGGCTCTACAGCAGCTACGACACGCTGGTCGGCGCCTACAGGGAGCTCGTGGCCGGCTTCAGCTACGACGAGCAGTCGGCGATGTTCTCGCGGAACGCCGAGCGGCTGTACCGGGTCTGAGCCCGCGTCGGCGCGGTCGGGGGTCGGTCTAGATCACCCGGTCGAGCCTGGGGTTGGCCGTTATGCCCGGAATCCTGCCGCGCCGTGCGAAAGGTCGGCCGTCGATCTCCTGGATCTCCGCGGCAAACGTGTTTGGGGGCGCCGTCGCGATGTACGCGCCCACGCCGAAGAGATTGACCCGCACATCGGCTGCCACGAACTCGCCAATGCGGTCCGGCGTGAATCCCCCGGCCACCATGATCTCGACGTGGCGGAAGTCCGACTGGTCCAGCCGGCTTCGCACCTCCCGGACCAGGTCTATGGTGACCCCTCCGCGCTCCGGCGGAGTGGCCAGGCAGACGCCGCGGAGTTTGTCTCCCATGGCGCGCGCGACGCTCAGGGCCTCCTCCGCCTCGTCTCGGAACGTGTCGACGAGGGCGATCCGCGGCACCTCCTGGGGCATGTGGGTGTCGAAGGCCTGCATGGCGGCCACGGAGCCGCCGACCAGGATCGGGAGCGAGTGCGGCATGTTGCCCGACGGCGTCACGCCGGCCAGTCGCGCGCCCTGGATGGTCGAGCACGACACGCAACCGCCGACTATGGCGGCATAGTCCATGTCGGCGACGACGTTGGGGTGCACGTGCCGGGCTCCCAAGGATACCACCGGGGTGCCCGCGGCCGCTTCGACGCACTCCCGCGCCGCGGTGGCCCAGGCGGTGCCGGAGGACAGCGCGCCGGAGATAGCCGTCTCGTACAGACCTATGGAGCTGTAGGGCGCCTTGACCCGGAGCGCCACCTCGCCGGCCTCGACGGACTCGCCCTCTTCGAGCGCCCAGACCTCCCTACCCGTCTCCGGAAGGACCCTGGCGAGGAGCGTCTTGACCTCGGATACGCCGCAGAAGACGCCGGCTCGCTTGGGAGCGAACTCCATTGCGACGTCGGGGTTGATGCTCTCGTTCCGAAGGATGGTCAGCGTGCGCTGCAGGTACACGTCGGCCGTGTCGCCGACCAGCACGGGCCGCTTGACTTCGAACTCAGGAGAGACCATCGACAGCTAACCTCGACCGCCGAGCGCAACGGGCCTGGGGACGCCTGACCGGAGACCCGATGGTAACCCCCAACCCGGCGAACTTCAAGCGCGTCGCCGTTTCCTGAATCCAAGGGCCGTCTCGGATGGCGATCCGTAAGCATCCGATGGTCCGTGTACGCCACGTCCTCGATACTGACGAACCGCGAACGGCCGCCCGTCGCCCCAAGTCCCCCACCTCCGTCATTCCCGCGAACAGCCTGCCCTCGCGTAGGCGGGGGCGGGAATCCAACCCCGACAAGGTGCGTCACTATTACACCGGAAGCAGTCCGTTACGACCCCCGGCCCAGTCAGGTGGGGAATCCAGGTCGCAGGGTTGTGGTTCTTGGGCTGCTTGCGCCGTGGTAGACTAGTCCGCAGAGGCGCCGCGGGCTCGTACGTATCGGACGCGTCGAGCGGCGGCGCGCTATTCTCCAGATCGACGTGCTGATAGATGATCGACGCAGCGGATAAGAGTCCCGGCGCAGCGGCAATGGCGGACGCCGCCGGCGCGCCGGCTCGTGGTGGGCTTCATGGAGTTTGACGGCTACCAGCTGGACGCGCCGGTCTATGACGAGATGTTCCTCCCGGACGGCGCTCCCCGGGAGCACTCCCTGGAACTGTACGAGGCCCTGCGCCTGCTCACGGCCGAGGAGCTGGGCAGCATACAGGAGCGGGTCACGCGCTCGTTCTCCACGGAGGGCATCACCTTCACGGTCTACGGGGACGAGGATGCCGACGAGCGCATCATCCCCGTCGATTGCGTGCCCCGCGTGCTCTCGGGCGCCGATTGGCTGCACCTCGAGACCGGCCTGACCCAGCGGCTGAAGGCGATCAACCTCTTTCTGAGCGACGTCTACGGGGAGGGCCGGATCGTCGAGGACGGCGTCATCCCGGTGGACGTGGTGCGCGACTGTCCGCAATACCGGGTGGAGATGCGCGGTTTCTCCCCTCCGCACGGCACGTGGGTCGCCATCTGCGGCACGGACCTGGTGCGGACGAACGACGGGTTCCGGGTGCTCGAGGACAACCTGCGAGTCCCCTCCGGCGTCTCCTACATGATCGCGAACCGGAAGGCGGTCAAGGCGAGTATGCGCCGGCTGTACCGCGGCTATCGCGTGCGGGAGATCGAGGACTACGGCAGCATATTGCGTCAGACCCTTCGCGAGCTTGCGCCCCGCGGTCGGTCGGACCCGTCCATCGCCCTTCTCACCCCCGGCGTGGCCAACTCCGCGTTCTACGAGCACATGTTCCTGGCGGGCGAGATAGGCGCCGAGCTGGTCGAGGGGCGCGACTTGCTGGTCGACGACGGGTTCGTCTACATACGGACGACGACGGGTCTGCGCCGCATCGACGTGCTCTACCGGCGCGTCGACGACGACTTCATAGACCCGCTGGTCTTCCGCCCGGACTCCCTGCTCGGGGTGCCCGGCCTGATGCACGCCTACAAGCTCGGCAACGTGGCCCTGGTCAACGCCCCCGGAACGGGCGTGGCGGACGACAAGAGCGTCTACGCCTACGTACCGGACATGATCCGCTACTACCTGGGTGAGGAGCCGGTGCTGGCCAACGTGGAGACCTTCCTCTGCCGCCGACCTGAGGACCTGGAGTACACGCTGGACAATCTCGACAAGCTGGTGGTCAAACGCGTGGGCGAGTCGGGCGGGTACGGCATGCTGGTGGGTCCCCACGCGACTCCAAAGGAGCGCGCGGAGTACGCCGAGCAGGTTCGCGCGAACCCGGCCAACTTCATATCGCAGCCGACGCTCGCCCTCTCGCGCTCGCCCTGCCTGATCGACGGGAGCTTCGAGCCACGCCATGTCGACCTGCGGCCGTTCGTGCTGCACGGCCTCGAGACCCGCATCGTGCCCGGCGCGTTCTGCCGCGTGGCGCTGCGCCGGGGCAGCCTCGTAGTCAACTCCAGCCAGGGAGGCGGGGGAAAGGACCTCTGGGTGCTGCAGGAATGAGCCGGGGAATTTCGCGCGCCGGGCCGTTCCCGGTGCCCGCGAGGAGCGAGCCGTGTTAGCGCGCAGCGCACAGGGCCTGTACTGGATGAGCCGCTACCTGCAGCGCGCCGAGCACCTCTGCCGGCTGCTCAGGCTGCAGACGGAGGCCCTGGTCGACCGGCCCATTCCGGAGATCTACTTCGGCTGGAGCCGAATCTACGGCAGCATCAACCGCGCCCCCCCGTGGGGCGGCCTCGAAATGCTCGACAGCGACGAATACACGCTGGCCGATTCGTACACGCTCGCCGACGAGCTCACGTTCGAGCGTACGAACACGGACTCCGTCTGGAGCTGCTTTGCGTCGGGCCGCGAGAACGCCCGCCAGATGCGGCAATCGATCAGCGCCGAGATGTGGACCAGTCTGAACATGGCGTACCTGCGCCTCCAGACGGTGAAGATCCAAGACATCTGGAGAGTCTCGCCCGAGAGCTTCTACGCCGAGACGGCGGCCACGATAGATACGCTCACGGGGATCGCCTCGGCGACGATGTATCGTGACGAAGGCTGGCGATTCATGAGGCTGGGTCATTTAGTCGAGCGCGCCCAGCTCTCGGCCACGCTGCTCCTGACGCAGATCACCGTCGACAGGGCGAGCGAAGAGTCGTCCGACGCGGACTGGATAAGCCTGCTGCGCCTTTGTCACGCTGTCGAGGCCTACAGCCGTCGGTACAGCGTCGAAGTGGAGCCCGGGCAGGTCTTGGACCTTCTCGCCACGGACCCCCTCCTACCTGGCTCGCTGTGCCGGTCGTTGGACTCCGCGGCGGCGGACCTGGCGGCGATCGGCCCGGGCCCGAACGCGCAGTCCAGCGACGCGACCCGGCGACTGGTCGGCCAGATGAGGGCGTTGATCCACTACGAATGGCCCGATCGGGAAGACCGTGAGAACCTGCTATGGAGGATCAGCGGGTACTGCCGCGACCTTCACGATCTCGTAACCGCCAGCTACTTCGACTATCCGATCGACGACCGCCCGGAACGCTGAGGAAATGACCGGTCTCGTCCAATACGAAATAGAGCACGTCTCGCGGTACTCCTACGCGTCGCCGGTGCGCAACTGCGTGATGGCGCTCTGCCTGGAGCCCTGGAACGACCTGGGACAGCGTCTGCTGAGTTTCGACATCACCACGGACCCGTTGGTCCCGCTCAACGGCGAGATGGACTACTTCGGGAACACGAAGCACGTCCTCAACGTCCACCGGGAGCACGAGGCGCTGGAGGTCACCGCGCGCTCGACCGTGGAGCTGACGCCAGCCGCGCCGCTGCCGGATTCCCTCGGCGCCGATGCCTGGGGCGAGATCGGCTCGTGGAAGGAGTCGTTCGGCGACTGGGACTTCACCCACCCGAGCGGCTTTGCCCGGCCCTCGCCGGCGCTCGCGTCGTTCGTTGACGGGCACGGAATTGCCACGCCGGGCGGCGATCCACTGCGGGCCCTGGTGGAGCTTTCGGACACGCTCCATAGCAGCTTCGAGTACGTGCCGGGCAGCACGTCCGTGATCTCCCCGATCGACCATATCCTGGAGTCGGGGCGGGGGGTCTGCCAGGACTACGCCCACGTGATGATCGCGGTCGCCCGTGCCTGGGGCGTGCCGACGCGCTACGTGTCCGGCTACTTCCACGTCGCCGGTGCGCCACGGGCTACGGCCACCCACGCGTGGGTCGAATGCCGGCTGCCGGAGCTGGGCTGGGTCGGGTTCGATCCCACCAACCGGAGTATCGCCGACGAGCGGCACGTGCGCGTAGCGGTCGGCCGAGACTACGGCGACGTGGCGCCAACCCGAGGCGTCTTTCAGGGCGTTGCGGAAACGCGGCTCGAGGTCGACATAGTGATGACGCCGCGCCCGGCTGGCTAGGCTCGTAAGCCATCCTCACGACTCGGCGCGCATCGCCTCCTCTCCCTTCACGGGAGACGGCTGACGTGAGGGTGAAGATGAAGGCGTCGCAACGCCTTCCCCCTCATCCTGCTGACCTTCTCCCGCCAGTGGAGAAGGGACTTCACAACCCACCCTCTTAGACGCATGAGGGCGGGTTGCAACCCGCCCTTACATCGTTTCCGTCGCCGTTATTCGCCCTTCACGGGGCCGTGGAGATAGGACGAAAGTGCCCGCCCTATCGCCGGTCCTGGCTGGCTAGGAAGAGGCTGCTCCGCAGACTGTGTTCAGTATGAGCTCGGCTACCTTGTACGGGTCGCAGTTGGCGTTCGGCCGCCTGTCCTCTATGTACCCCTTGCCGTCGCGGTGTACCTGCCAGGGGATCCGGACGGAAGCGCCTCTGTCGGAGACCCCGTACCTGAACTCCCTGTAGGAGCAGGTCTCGTGGAGTCCGGTCAGGCGCTCCTCGATTCGGTGACCGTAGTTGACGATGTGCTCGTCGTGGTTGCCTCCGAGCGCCTCGGCGGCCGCCACGCAGGCGTCATAGTTCTCGCGCATCTGCCAGGTCGAGAAGTTGGCGTGGGCGCCCGCGCCGTTCCAATCGCCCTGCACGGGCTTGGGATCGAGCCGTGCCGTGACGCCCCTGTTCGGGTCATCCGAGATGTGCACGTCTTCTCCGATGCGGTACAGCAGCCACCGGGCGAGCCAGAGATGGTCGCCTATCTCAGGCGCGCCGATCGGCCCGATCTGGAACTCCCACTGGGCCGGCATCACTTCCGCGTTTATGCCGGATATCATCAATCCGGCCTCGAGGCAGGCGTCCAGGTGAGCTTCGACGATGGGGCGGCCAAAGACCTCGTCCGTTCCGACTCCGCAGTAGTACCCGCCCTGGGGAGCGGGAAAGCCGTTGTCCGGCCATCCCAGCGGCTTGATGCCGTCGAAGAAGGTGTACTCCTGCTCGATGCCGAACCACATGTCGAAATCGCCGTATTTGTCCGCGGCCGTCCTGCAGCCCGCCCGGGTGTTCGACGGGTGAGGGGACATGTCCGTCAGCAAGACCTCGCACATCACGAGGATATGGTCACCGCCGCGGACCGGGTCCGGGCAGGTGAACACCGGCTGCAATACGCAGTCGGAGTTCTCGCCGGGAGCCTGGTTGGTGCTCGATCCGTCGAAGCCCCAGATCGGCGGCTCCTCGCCCTTCGGAACTATCTTGCCCTTGGAGCGGAGCTTGGATGTCGGCTCGGTGCCGTCTATCCAGATGTATTCCGCCTTGTAGTAGTCCATCGTGCCCTCCATACTGGCGCCAAGAAAGTTTCGCCCTGATTCTGCGTCAACCGGCGTCCTGAGTCAAGACGGAGCCGCCCCCCCAGATTCCCCACCTAGACCGTAGGTTCTTTGCCCGTCGACGCCGTGGACAGGGCGCGAAGGCGAGATTGACGATGACAATAACTGTCACCATGCAGGTGCATTGTCACGACCCGGGTTCCCGGGTCGTGATGGCGCACCATACCGGGGATAGATTCCCACCTGAGCGGGAATGACGGAGGTGGGGGATTTGGGCCGGTCTGCTGAGCAGTGCCGGCGCTTCACCGGCGCCAACTGGGATGATCGGGCTGCGCGGGACCACCAAGTCCAAGATAGTTACACCTTCCGCCGCTTTTGCGCGGGTAGCTCCCTATGGGTTAAAATTGGCGGTGAAGGCTGGCGTACTTCGCACTCCGGTCTTCGGACTCTTCACCGTACGAGGAACAATTGAGTTCCCGCCTGATGCGCAACAGCTTCATCTACCTGCTGATCGGCGTCGCGGTGATCGCCATCTTCTTCACGATGTTCGGCAACGTCGGCGAGTCCCGGGAGATCCGGCTCGACGAGGTGATGCAGATGGCCCGCGACGGCGACCTCGAGTCGATCACCGTCAGCGGCGACAAGCTGACCGTAACGACGACGCTCGGCGAGACGTTCACCTCCCGCAAGGAGCAGGGAATCAGCGTCGTCGAAGCGATGGACCGCTTCGGCGTAGACTTGGTCAGCGTAACGGCGGGAATCGACGTCAAGGGCTCCAGCGGACTGGGCAGCATATTCGGCGTGCTGCTGAACTTCCTGCCGCTCATCTTCTTCGGCGTCGTGCTGCTGTTCATGATGCGGCAGGCCCAGGGCAACACGAGCCAGACCTTCAGCTTCGGCCGCAGCCGCGCCCGCATGCTGGTCGGCAACCAGCCCACCGTAACGTTCTCCGACGTCGCGGGCGTAGATGAAGCCAAGATGGAGCTCGAGGAGGTCGTCGACTTCCTCAAGTTCGCCGAGCGGTTCCTGACGCTGGGGGCGCGCATCCCCCGCGGCGTGCTGCTCGTGGGCCCGCCCGGGACCGGGAAGACGCTATTGGCGCGCGCCGTGGCAGGCGAGGCAGGTGTGCCCTTCTTCTCCATCAGCGGCAGCGAGTTCGTGGAGATGTTCGTCGGCGTGGGCGCGTCCCGCGTACGGGACCTGTTCGACCAGGCGAAGCGCAACGCCCCGTGCATCGTGTTCGTGGACGAGATCGACGCGGTCGGCCGCCATCGCGGCGCCGGCCTGGGCGGCGGCCACGACGAGCGTGAGCAGACGCTGAACCAGATCCTCGTCGAGATGGACGGCTTCGACACCAGCGTCAACGTGATCGTCATCGCGGCGACCAACAGGCCCGACATCCTCGACCCGGCGCTGCTGAGGCCGGGCAGGTTCGACCGCCGCGTCATGCTGGACAACCCGGACACCGTGGGCCGCCGAGAGATCCTGAAGGTGCACGTCAAGGGCAAGCCGATCAACGAGGACGTCGACCTGGAGCGGATAGCGAAGCAGACGCCGGGATTCAGCGGCGCCGACCTGGCCAACCTGGTCAACGAGGCCGCCATTCTCGCGGCTCGCAGGAAGAACGACTCGATAGCCTACGACGAGTTCGCCGAATCGATCGACCGCGTCAGCTTCGGCCCCGCCCGCAGATCGCGCGTCATCACACCGCACGAGAGGGAGCTGACCGCGTACCACGAGGCGGGCCACGCGTTGGTCGCCCACCTTCTGCCCCACGCGGACCCGGTGGCCAAGGTCACCATCGTCTCCCGCGGCGCGATGGGCGGCTACACCAAGTACCTGCCCGAAGAGGACCGCCACCTCTGGACGCTGAACCAGTTCCTCGACCAGATGGCGATGGCTATGGGCGGACGCGTCTCCGAGGAAACGACGTTCGGCGCGAACGAGATCACGACGGGCGCCAGCAACGACCTGGAGCAGGCCACGAACATGGCCCGCACGATGGTCACCCGCTACGGCATGAGCGCGAAGCTGGGCCCGCGCACCTTCGGCAAGCGCGAGGAGCTGGTCTTCCTCGGGCGTGAGATCTCCGAGCAGCGTGACTACAGCGACAAGGTCGCCGAGACTATCGACGACGAGGTCTACAGCCTGGTCGAGAACGCCTACCAGCGGGCGACCAAGATACTGACCGAGAACAAGGCGAAGCTCGGGCAGATCGCCAAGTACCTCGTCGAGAACGAGACGCTGGAGGGCGACGAGCTTCAGACGCTGTTCGACTCGCCCCCGCCCGACCTCGACGCGTCACCTCCCGACGACTCGCCGCCGCCGCCGCCGGACCTCACGCCGGAGCCCGTTCCCGCCGTCTAGCCCCTTCTCCCCGGGCCCGTTCCCGCCGCCGACGCGTCTTGTTTCTCCCCTCCGCGGGCATGACCGGGCTGCGGCTATCGAAATCCGGCCAGGGATGGGGCCGTCCCACGCGAGCCGCTCGCCCTGAGTGCCCCGACGCTTCGTCGCGGTGTATCGAAGGGCCCGCGCAACTCGGCCTTCGGGTGGGGGCCGTCCCACGCGGCCCGTTCGCCCTGAGTGCCCCGACGCTTCGTCGCGGTGTATCGAAGGGCCCGCGCAACTCGGCCTTCGGGTGGGGGCGACCACTGCCGCGTGTCTTGAACGCCCGACGCCATGCTGATACCGTTCTGACCTGCGGTCGTGCCTCGCATATCTCGCGGCCGTAAGACCGCGACGCAAGGAGGAACGACATGCTTTTCGAGCTACGCCAGTACAGGATGAAGCCAGGCAAGCGCGACGCCTGGGTCTCCTTCATGGAGACCGAGATCATCCCGTTCCAGGTATCCCAAGGCATGGTGATCGCCGGAAGCTGGGTCGGCGAAGAGGAAGAAGACCTCTACGTGTGGATACGCCGGTTCGACTCCGAGGAGGAGCGCGAGCGGCTGTACGAGGCCGTCTACCAGAGCGACACCTGGCTCAACGACATCGGCCCACGCGTTCCCGACTACATCGAACGCGAGAAGTCCGTCATCACGCGTATGGAACCCACGCCGAAGTCGGTCCTGAGATAGACGGCGAGCCGGTCCCGCGGGCGGAGACCCTCGAATAGCCGTCATTCCCGCGCAGAGCCTGCCCTCGTGAAGACGGGGGCGGGAATCCAGGGGTGGGGTTCCCAAGCAAGAAAATCGACGCATATCCACGACACCGGTCTCCCCCAGGGGAGTTACCCAAAGTTCACCGGGAGCGGGGCCAAGGACCCGAGGAGGAGCTACAGATGGCGAAGATAGGAGTGGCTGTTGTAGGTACCGGCGGCAGGGGGTCGGGCCAGGCCGCGAGGTATACGACCAAGGACAACGCCGAGCTGGTCGCGGTGTGCGACGTCATCCCTGAGCGGGCGGAGAAGGTGGCGGCCGAGCACGGCGTCAAGGCGTACACCAGCGTCGAGGAGCTGGTGAAGGACCCCGACGTCGACGCGGTCGACGTCGTCACGCCCTCGGTCCATCACGCCGCCCCGGCGATCACCGCGGCCGAGGCCGGAAAGCACGTCATGGTCGCGACGCCCTTCGCGGTCACGCTGGACGAGTGCGACCGGATGATCGCGGCGGCCGACAAGACCGGCGTCAACCTGATGTACGCGCAGACGTGGCGCTTCAACCCCGGCGACCGGAAGGCCAAGCAGATGCTCGACGCCGGCGAGATCGGGGAGCTGATCTGGATAAGCTGGACGCGGCTGAAGCCGCCCTACGGCCGGCGGCACGAAGCGTGGTCGCGTTGGCTCGAGCTGGGGGGCGGCTTCTGGGTCTGGGAGGGGACGCACTTCACCGACCAGATCAGGTGGTTTGCGGGCCAGGAGTTCTCGCAGGCGTACAGCGCCGGGATGGGCAACTACGTCTCGACGGGAGACGGCGAGGACAACGGGATCGGGGCCTTCAAGTTCGACGGCGGCGCCTTCGCGGTCGTGCTGGAGGGCAACTCGGAACCCGGCGCGACCCGGGGCGAGTGGCGCTTCGTCGGTACGAAGGGCATGATCGAGGTGGAAGGCGGCGAGGTGCGGCTGGGGAAGGGCGGCTGGCAGACCATCGAGGTGGGCGAGCGGGACAGCAGCGCCGAGATCGAAGAATTCGTCGCCAGCATCATCGAGGGCCGCGAGCCGATCATGACCGGCCACGACGGCAGAACGTCACTGGAGGCCGCCCTCGCGCTGCACAAGTCCCACGAGACCGGTCAGGCGGTGGACATCCCCATGGCCTAGTGGTTCATGACTTGGTAGGGGTGGGTTTGGTTTGAAACCGCCCTGTGGTTGTAGAACGTAGATCTGTTACTACCCGCCATTTCAAAGATTACAGTCTACCAGGGCGGACGGCAGAGACCCGGAAAGGAGCCGCAAATGGGCAAGATAGGCGTCGCGGTAGTCGGGACCGGACACAGGGGCCCGAGCCAGGCCGCGAAGTACGCCGCCAACGACAACGCCGAGCTCGTTGCCGTGTGCGACGTCGTGCCGGAGCTGGCCGAGAAGGTCGCCGCCGAGCACGGCGTCAAGGCGTACACGAGCGTCGAGGAGCTGGTGAAAGACCCGGCCGTAGACGCGGTCGACATCGTCACACCCTCGGTCCACCATGCCGCACCGGCCATAACGGCGGCGGAGGCCGGCAGGCACGCCATGGTGGCGACGCCGTTCGCGGTGACGCTGGACGAGTGCGACCGCATGATCGCGGCGGCCGACAAGACCGGCGTCAACCTGATGTTCGCGCAGACGTGGCGCTTCAACGCTCCCGACCGGAAGGCGAAGGAGCTGCTCGACGCGGGCGAGATCGGGGAGCTGATCTGGATAAGCTGGACCCGGATGAAGCCGCCCTACGGCTCCGGGCCGGACCGGTGGTTCCGATGGCGGTCGTCGGGAGGCGGCTTCTGGGTCTGGGAGGGCACGCACTTCACCGACCAGATCAGGTGGTTCGCCGGCGACGAGTTCTCGCAGGCGTACAGCGTCGGCATGGGGAACTACGTCTCGACGGGAGACGGCGAGGACAACGGCATCGGCGCGTTCAAGTTCGAGGGCGGCGCCTTCGCCATCGTCATGGAGGGCAACTCCGACCCCGGCGCGAGCCGGGGCGAGTGGCGGTTCGTCGGCACGAACGGGATGATCGAGGCCATGAGCGACGAGGTCAGGCTGGGTAAGGGCGACTGGCAGACGGTGGACATCGGCATGAAGGACGATACCGCCGAGACCGACGAGTTCCTCGCCAGCATCATCGAGGGCCGCCAGCCGATCATGACAGGCCTGGACGGCAGAACGTCCCTGGAGGCCGTCCTCGCGCTGCACAAGTCCCAGGAGACGGGCCAGGCGGTGGACATACCGATGGCGTAGCCTTGCGGATCGGGCCCGACTACGGTGGTCCCGAATACATCGACCGCGAGAGTTCCGTCATGACTCGCTTGGAGCCGACGCCGAAGTCGGTCCTGAGATAGAGGCGAGCCGGTCCCGCGAGCGCGGGCCCGAGACCCGAGGAGGAGCTGCAAATGGCGAAGATAGGAGTGGCTGTTGTAGGCACCGGCGGCAGGGGGTCGGGCCAGGCCGGACGGTATACGACCAAGGACAACGCCGAGCTGGTCGCGGTGTGCGACGTCATCCCGGAGCGGGCGGAGAAGGTGGCGTCCGAGCACGGAGTCAAGGCGTACACGAGCGTCGAGGAGCTGGTCAAGGACCCGGCCGTAGACGCGGTCGACGTCATCACCCCCTCCGTCCATCACGCCGCTCCGGCCATCGTCGCGGCTGAGGCCGGAAAGCACGTCATGGTGGCGACGCCGTTCGCGGTGACGCTGGAGGAGTGCGACCGGATGATCGCGGCGGCCGAGACGACCGGCGTCAACCTGATGTACGCCCAGACGTGGCGCTTCAACCCGTCCGACCGGAAGGCCAAGGAGCTGCTCGACTCGGGCGAGATCGGGGAGCTGATCTGGATAAGCTGGACCCGGTTGAAGCCGCCCTACGGTGTCCGGCACGAAGCGTGGTCGCGCTGGCTCGCCCAGGGAGGCGGCTTCTGGGTCTGGGAGGGCACGCACTTCACCGACCAGATCAGGTGGTTCGCCGGCGACGAGTTCTCGCAGGCCTACAGCGCCGGAATGGGCAACTACGTCTCGACGGGAGACGGCGAGGACAACGGCATCGGCGCCTTCAAGTTCGCGGGCGGCGCCTTCGCCGTCGTGCTGGAGGGCAACTCCGACCCCGGCGCGACCCGGGAGGAGTGGCGGTTCGTCGGAACGAAGGGCATGATCGAGGTGGAAGGCGGCGAGGTGCGGCTCGGGAAGGGCGGCTGGCAGACCGTCGACATGGGCGCGCAGGACCGCGGTGCCGAGACGGACGAGTTCCTCGCCAGCATCATCGAGGGCCGCCCGCCGATCATGACCGGCCAGGACGGCAGAACGTCACTGGAGGCCGCCCTCGCGCTGCACAAGTCCCACGAAACCGGCCAGGCGATAGACATACCGATGGCCTAGCCTTGGGGGACGGCCTGACTACCGCTGTCGGCTCGGAGCATATCCTTCTACGTCGATCTCATCGAGGCTTTAAAGTCCTGGATGTTCACCCCGAGACGGTGAAGTGCCTGATACGGGAGGGCAAGCTCCCTGCCACCAAGTTCGGGAAGTGGATCATGGAGTTTGACCGTCTCCAAGTGTTTGCCAACACGTATGACGGAAGGCGCGGAAGGGCTAGCAGACTGTTGTGATCCCCTTCGTGAGAATGGAGAGTAAGAGTGGCCAACAGAGGGGGGTTTAGCTACGGACAGCAACTCGCCTTGGAAAACGTCCCTGATGGTGCGGCCGATACCAAGGATGTAGTTCCCCGGCAACCAGAGGCTTGGGCCGTTACGTCTGGGTCAAGCCTCGAAGAGCGCTTCGATCCAACATTTGCTACACGGCTCGCGCTCAGAGAAAAGCAGATACAACAAAACTATCGGCCAATCATTGGAATTCACAAGTGGTTTGCCCGCCGTCCCGGTACGGTGTTCCGCAGCCTTCTTATTGCGGAGTACAACAATTCGGAGCCGCTAGAGACCAGCTATTGGCGTGAACACAAGATGACTGGAGTGATAGCAGACCCGTTCATGGGGGGCGGCACCCCGATTTACGAGGCTAACCGCCTTGGATTCAGCGTCCTGGGTGCGGACACGAACCCGATGGCGTTCTGGATCGTCCGCCAAGCTCTGGGACGCCTCGACATTCAGGGGTTCGCCTCAGCAGCAGAGGAAGTAGCGTCAGCTATCGAAGACGTCTTAGGCACGCTCTATGAAACCTCGTGTGTTAAATGTGGACAGACCGCACAGGTCAAGTATTTCATCTGGGTGAAGACTGAGCGGTGCCCGTTATGTGAGGCTGTGAACGACCTGTTCCCCGGATACCTGCTGTCCCAAAACAGTAGGCACCCCAAGCACGTGGTGGTGTGTAGCGAATGCGGATGTCTAAACGAATGCGACGAAGAGCCGTCCAAGGACGCGCCCATACCATGCGCCGAATGCAATGGGCCTGTGTACACGGAAGGGCCTGCGCGCCGTCAGCGGGTCCCATGCAGACGATGCGGAAGCGAGTATCCGTACCCCACAAAGGACTCCGGCCATCCGCCCGTCCACCGCATGTGGGCTATGGAGTACCACTGCAAGGAGTGCAAACCGACCCACAAAGGACGGTTCTTCAAACGCCCTGACGCGGACGACCTGGATCGGTATGAGCAAGCTCGGTTGCGACTCCTCGAAACCTCGGGGCTGCCAATCCCCGACGACGAGATTCCTCGTGGAGACGAGACAGACCGCCTCCATCGATGGGGCTACCGGCGCTATAGGGAGATGTTTACCGAGCGCCAGTTGCTGGGGCTGGGTCTGCTACTGCGCCGGATAGGCCAGGTCACTAACCCTCCAGTGCGACACGCCCTGCTGACTGTCTTCTCGGATTTCCTTCGCTACCAGAACATGCTGTGCCGGTACGAGACGTATGCACTCAAGTGCCAGGACATCTTCAGCGTCCATGGTTTCCCAGTAGGCTTGGTCCAGTGCGAGAACAATCTCCTGGGGATACCCAAGGTAGGCGCCGGGTCCTTCCGGCACTTCGTGGAGAAGTACCTTCGCGCCAAGCAGTACTGTGAAGCTCCGTTCGAGACACAGATGAATGGCAAGCGAAAGAAGGTCGTACCCATTCCTGGCGAGCGGATCAGAGCTGAGATCGTCCGCCACTTCCCAGTCGAGGACGAGAGACAGGCGCAAATTGCAGCGTCCCCGGCGACCGCGATGCCTCTAGCGCCAGGGTCTCTTGACGGCGTATTTACTGATCCGCCCTACTTTGCCAACGTTCAGTACGCCGAACTCATAGACTTCAACTACGTATGGCTCCGGCAGGCACTTCAAGAGGAGTTTCCCGAGTTTGGACCCTCCACAACCCGCTCGTCCAACGAGTTGACCGGTAACGTGACGCTCGGGAAGGGAATCGAACATTTCACAGAGGGATTGTCAGCGGTGTTTCGCCACTACACGGCAGCGCTTAAACCTGGTGCCCCCTTCGTCTTCACCTACCACCACAACGATCCGTCCGCCTACGTGGCGGTCGTTGTTGCAATACTGGATGCCGGGTTGAACTGCACAGCCACCCTGCCAGCAGCAGCGGAGATGAGCGCATCACTCCACATTCTGGGGACTAAGTCCTCAGTTCTCGACTCCATCTTCGTGTGTCGGCACGTCAATACTGCACCTCTGGCCCATGCCGATGTCCGAAATTTATTAGAGCAGGACGCGGCGCTCATGGCGGCTGCCGAGGTCAAGGTGAGCCAGGGAGACATTCGGTGCCTAGCATCGGGTCACATTGCGCGGGTAGCCATCAACGAACTGCGCGGCGGGTGGGACAGCGGCGCTGCGCTCTCGAACCGTATGAGGCGAGCTGAAGAACGTCTTGTTGAGCTTGCCCGCGACCTAGAGCTTGACTCCCTGCCACGCCGCGTACTTGAATCCTTGCCCCAGGTCTAAGGCCGATTAGGAGAACAAGTGCCACGACCGTTTGAGATTGCGTCGGCGGACCTCCAAGACCGTATCAAGGAGTTGGTCGATTCGACCTTCTCCGATATTCAGTCCCAGTTTCTTGTCCTGCCGAGGGGCGATAACTTCGTTGAGTACCGCGAATTTCAGACTGCATATGAGGTTCTCCGGCAACGAACGAACGCCTTCGCTGATTTCACAGAAAGCAGGGTGTGGAGTGCGCTTCGCGAAAACAGTTTGTGCTTTGCCGTTGTCCGAACCATGCTGGGTATGTCCCCGCCTGAATGGGCTGACCTGGCGCGGAGTGACCGCCACAGCGACATCGATCAGGGGTATGCTCGGACTCTGGGCGGTCGGTGTCGCTCGAACCGCGCCTACGTCCGTGGGCTTGTTCGTCCACGCCACTCCAAGGCATTGGATCGTTTGGAGGCCCTGATTTCCGTTGCCATCGAGTACATCACCCGTGGTGCCCCGCCGGGAGCTGCCGACACTGTTCATCGTCTGGACAAGGTGGATAGCTCTCATGGACTGGAGTCTCTCCGCCATGTCGCCTCCCAGCACGTTCCCTACGCCATGTTGCTTTACGAACGGTACCTTGGCAGACCATTCGCCTCACATCGGGACGCAGTGTCGGAGCAGGTGGGCGATGTGATGGAAACAGCTATCGAAGAGCATCTTGCACGTGCTCGCATCGCCTTCCGCAAGACGAAACGGGCCGAACGCGTACCTGGCTACGACCAAGCACCTGACTTCTTCGTTCCCGATGAGTTCAACCCGTCTGTACTCATCGAGGCCAAGATAACCGGCGATGACGGCACGGCGCGGGACAAAGTGGCACGCATTGAGCGCCTTACGCGGATGCGCGATGAGCGCCGTCTCAATGGCCAACCTGACTATGAGGTAGTCGCCTGCATAGACGGTCGGGGATTCGGTGTGCGTCGAGAGGATATGCGTAGTTTGATTACCATGACGGAAGGTAAAGTGTTCACGTTAGCCACACTGGATCAGATGTTTGCCCATACACGGCTTCAAGGTTTCCTGCCGATAGATAAGGATTCTTAGGACCTATTTCGGTGCCCCTATAGCTGACGCCTAGCCCGTCATGTTGTTGATGCACCACGGCAAGGTCAGGATGCGAGTTGAGAGCCGACACGGATGTGAGAGACGACCAGAACTGGGGCCGTCGCCCGATGAGCAGCCGTCCCTGACGAAGACGCGGGGGCTCAGCCCGTCGCCCGTGGCAGGGCGGCTTTCAGGGCGTCGAGGGTTTCCTGGATCTCCTCGGGCGTGACGCGGCCCATGTGGCCTATGCGGAAGAGCTTGCCCTTCTGGGCGCCCTGGCCCGCCGCCAGCACTACACCGTGCTCCTCGCGCACGATGGCGAGCAGCCTGTCGCAGTCGACGTCGTCGGGCACCACGACGGCGGTGACCGTGTCGGACGCGACGTCCTCGTCGGGGAAGATCGATAGCCCGAGCGCCTTGATCCCGTGGCGGGTCATCCGGGCGATGGAGGCGTGGCGCTCCCACAGGGCGTCGACGCCCTCCTCCATGATGCTCTCCAGGGCCGCGTCCAGGGCGAAGATCACCGACAGCGCGGGCGTGTACGGCGGCTGGCCCATCTCGAAGTAGTGCTGGTACTGCTCGACGTCGAAGTAGTACCTCGGCATGGTGGCCTGGCCGTGGGCCTCCCACGCGGCGTCGCTGAAGCTGAGGAACGCGAGGCCGGGCGGCAGCATCCAGCCCTTCTGCGACGCCGTCGCGACCACGTCGCAGCCCCAGGCGTCGGTTTCCAGGGGCAGCGAGCAGACGCTGCTGATGCCGTCGACCAGCAGAAGCCGGTCGAACTCGCCCTTGACCACGCCGCCGATGGCCTCCATGTCGTTGGCGACACCCGTGGACGTCTCGTTGTGTGTCACGAGCACCGCCTTGACGTCGGGATCGCCCTCCAGTGCGCTCCTGACCGCGTCCGGGTCGACGGCCGCGCCCGGGTCGAAGCTCAGCATCCTGACGTCCGCCCCGTAGCGGGAGGCGATCTCGCCGAACCTGTCGCCGAAGTACCCCATGCTCGTGCAGAGCACGCGGTCGCCGGGAGAGAGCGTGTTGACGATGGCCGCCTCCATAGCGCCCGTCCCTGAGGAGGTCAGGACGAAGACGTCGCCGTCCGTCCGAAAGACCCGCTTCAGCCTGTCGGTGACCCGGTAGAGCATCTCCGCGAACTGCGGCCCGCGGTGGTTGATCATGGGCCGCGACATGGTCTCGAGGATGTCCTCGGGTACGGGTATGGGGCCGGGAAGTCGCAGGTTCAACTTACGTGCTCCGTGAGTGATCGAGTAGGTACGGAACGATTCTAGCACAGCGCCCGCGGGGCGCCAGATTCCCCACCTGATTGGGCAGGGGGGCGTGACAGACTGCTTCCGGTGTCATGGTGGGGCACCCGGTCGGGGATGGATTCCCGCCCCCGCCTACGCGAGGGCAGGCTGTTCGCGGGAATGACGGAGGTGGGGGGCGCCGCCGGACACGCAGGGGGGTTAAGGACCTGGCGCGGCTACGCCTACGAGGCGACGATTCTGACGTAGCGGCCGCGGCCCACCCTGACCACGTCGTCCGTGGCGAGGGCCAGCGCGTCCGCGGCGACGTTGGCCTTCACCGTCTCGCCGTTGACCGAGACGGCGCCCTGGTCGATGAGCCGCCTCGCCTCGCCCCCGCTTGCGGCCAGACCGGCGTCGGCCAGCAGGTGGCTGAGACGCTTGCCGCTGAGGTCGGCGGCGGCCGGCAGCCTGTAGACGGCCATCTCGTCGGGCGTCCCCCCCTGCTGCACCGTGCGTTCGAAGTTGCGCTCCGCGGCGCTGGCCTGATCCCGGCCGTGGAACTGCACGACGAGCTCGCGGGCGAGCCGCTTCTTGAACTCCATCGGGTTCGCCGCGTCGTTCTCGAGGGCATCGCGCATCTCTGCGATCTCCGAGTCCGGCACGTCGGTCAGGCACTCGAGGAAGAGCAGTATCAACGACGGCCGGCCGCCCACGCGGGTCGCCGCGGTCCCGGCCGTGGGCCGGTCCAGCGCCTCCTCGTCGACCGGCCTGGAGGCGAAGTCGGGCAGGCGCATCGTCTTGACGTACATCTCGTTGGGCGGGTCGTCGACTCCGATGTAGTTGTTCAGGCTCTTGCTCATCTTCTGCACGCCGTCGGTACCCGGAAGAAGAGGCATCAGCAGGCATTGCTGGGCCCGCTGGCCGATCATTTCCTGCAGGTCGCGGCCCATGAGCAGGTTGAACCTCTGGTCCGTGCCGCCGAGCTCCACGTCGGCCTCTACCTCAATGGAATCGTAGGCCTGCAGCATCGGGTAGAGCAGCTCGGTGACGGCGATCGGATGATTGGCCTTGTACCGCTTCGCGAAGTCGTCGCGGGCCAGGATCTGCGCCACCGTGAAGCGACTGGTAAGCCGTATCACGTCGGCCAGGGTGAAGGGCCCGAACCAGTCGCTCTGCAGGCGCGTCTCGGTCCGGGCGCGGTCGACGATCTTGAAGAACTGCGCGAGGTACGTCTCGGCGTTCTGGAGCACCTGCGCCTGCGTGAGCATGGGGCGGGTCGCCGAGCGGCCGCTGGGATCGCCGATCTGCGCCGTCCAGTCGCCCACGATGACGACGACCTTGTGGCCGAGCTCCTGGAGCTGCCGCAGCTTGCGCAGGCCGACGGCATGCCCCATGTGCAGGTCCGGAGCGCTCGGGTCGAATCCCATCTTGAGCCGGAGCGGCCGTCCGCTATCCAGCAGCTCGACGAGCTCGGACTCGACAATGACCTCCGTGACCCCTCGACGGAGGAGCCGATGTCTCAGGGATTCGTCCACGCTAGATCGTCTCCGTCAACCTCGTCCTACCGCGCCGCGGAGCCGGACGCCGCCCGGCCCTGCTCCAGGATGGCCCGGGTGCCGGCCACGTCCCTTCGCACCTGTTCCTGCAACGCCTCCACGGTGTCGAACTTCGTCTCGGGCCGCAGCCAGCAAACGAACTCCAGGCCGACCTCGCGGCCGTAGAGGTCGCCTTCGAAGTCGAGAATGAACGCCTCGACCGCGCGCGCCCCGTCGTCGAAGGTGGGGCGGACGCCGATGCTGGCAGCCGCCATGCGGCGCTCGCCCGCGACGTGCGCCCAAGCCGCGTAGATGCCGTCGGCGGGGACAGCCATTCCGACCGGGACCTCCAGGTTGGCGGTGGGGAACCCGAGCGGCCCGCCGCGGCCGTGTCCCGCCACGACCGTCCCGCTCAGCGCGTAGTTGCGTCCCAGCAGCTCCGCCGCGGTCGCGACGTCGCCTTTGGACAGCGCGTTGCGGACGTGAGTGCTCCGAACCGGACGACCGACGTCGTCCAACAGCGGCTCGACAACGTGCAGCGAGAACCCGATCTCGGAGCCGAGGGCCGCGAGCGTCTCGACGTCGCCCTCCCTGTTGTGTCCCATCGCGAAGTCGGGCCCCACGACCAGGTCCCTCATCTGAACGTGACTCCGGAGCAGAACGGCGAACTCGCGGGCCGTCAACCGGGACAGCTCGATGTCGAAGGATACCGGCAACAGGAGTTCCACGCCGACCTCTCGTATCAGGCGCAGCCGGTCGTCCAGCGAGGTCAGGTACCGGGCTTCGAAGTCTGGCCTGAGGACCGAGGCCGGGTGGTTCTTCAACGTGAGGACGACGGACGTCCTGCCGGTCCGGCGCGCGACCTCTCCGAGGCGGCCCAGCAGGTGCCGGTGGCCCCGGTGCACCCCGTCGAAGACGCCGATGGTCACGGCGGCATCCCGGGCGTACCACTGTTGTGCGAGAGTGCTATCGGTATTCATGCAATGGCTGCCGCGAAGGCCTGGTCTCCGAAACGAGGGCGTTCGGGACTCCGTCCGGATGCTAGCATAATCCGAGTCCCCTGAGACCCAACGCCCGCCGCGCCTTCACGCTATCCGCCGGAGGCCGCGCGCGGCGGCGTACCGGCGGCGAGATGCCGACGGACCAGCAGGCTGGCCGGGAGTATCAGCGCCGTTGCGGCCGCCATGACCATCATCGTCACGCGCAGATTTGTCAGGTCGGCGATGCGCCCGTAGATGAACGGCGCGATCGCCGAGGCTTCGGTCACCGTGTAGTAGTAGCCGTACGTGCTGGCGCGGCGGTCGCGTGGCGCGAACCGGGCGACCGCGGCGTACAGGACGGACGACGTGCCGTTCAGCCCGAACCCAAGGACGAGCATCAGCGCAGGAGCCGACACGACCGGCGTGACCAGTATGGCCAGCAGCAGCAGCGCTGTGGCGCCCTTCGTCCACCAGACCAGGCCCATCGAGCCGTACCTGTCGTCCAGCCACCCGCAGCCGTACTTGCCGGCCGCACCCCCAGCCAGCAGCAGGGTAAGCAGGATGAGCACCTCGCGCGTGCCCGCGCCTCGATCGGCGAGGACGAAGGGGACGAAGGTCAGCGCCGCGGTGCGGGTAGCCGCGTCCATGAATCCGATGGAGCCGAGGGTGAAAAGACCGCGAGCCGGCGCGGCGGCCCCGACCGCCGAAGGTGCGCCTCCTTCGGCGGGAGCGTCGGCCGTCTGGGGCGAGCCGACGCTGCGACGCGTCAACGTCGACAGCGCCATGAACACGATCCCGGCGGCGCCGACGAGCCGCATTGTCGACCGCCAACCGAGGCCGACTATCACGACCAGCGGAGCCAGCAGCTTGCCTATGTCTCCGGCGAAGTTCACGGTGCCGACCGCCGCGCTGTGGCCCTCGTCGCGGTAGGCCCGGGATACCATGCTCGTCGCAAGAGGATGCTGGGTCCCGCCGCCGAGGCCGCCCAGGACGGTGGCCGCGAGCAGCGGCACGAAGGAGGTCAGCGCCGCCATCAGCAGGAATCCGGCGCCGACCCATATGTTGCCCGCTATGAGCAGCCAGAACTCGTCCCATCGCTCCGCCAGGAAGCCGGCCGGCACCTGCAGCACTATCGACGCCGTGCCGAAGCCCGTGCGCAGCAGGCCGACCTCCGTGTAGGACAGGTCCAACGCGGGGTCCTCCCGCATGATGGGCAGCAGCGGGATCAGCAGCGCGTAGAACAGGTCGCTCCACACGTGCGTCGCCGAGGCGAACGCCAGCGTGCGCCGACGGCGGACCGGACCTTCAGACGCTTCGGTCATTGGTCAACCCGATAGCTCGTCGCCGGGGCCGCGCCGGTCCGGTCACCGGTCCTTCCGGAAGGAGTGAAGCACGGGTCGGACGCGGGCGCCGGACGATCAGGGCCCGGTCTCGCCGAGCTGCGCGTGAGCGTAGCGGACAAGCTCGTCGGTCTGTTCCCAGTCGATGCAGGCGTCGGTAATGGAAACGCCGTAGGCCAGGTCCGCGGGACTGTCGCCCAGCGTCTGGTTGCCCGCGTTCAGGTGGCTCTCCACCATCAGGCCCACGACGCCGCCATTGCCTCCAACGCGCTGCCCCACCACGTCCTCGAACACGATCGGTTGCCGCCTGTGGTCCTTGCCGGAGTTGGCGTGCGAGCAGTCGACGATCAGGTTCGGGACGAGTCCCGAGTCGGTCAGGATCCCCTGCGCGCTCGCCACCGACTTCGCGTCGTAGTTGGGCCCTCTCGCGCCCCCCCGCAGCACGAGGTGCCCGGCCGGGTTGCCGGTCGTCTTGACGATGGCCGCGACGCCGTTGTCGTCGATGCCGAGAAAAACGTGCTCCTCCCCGGCCGCGAGCACGCCGTCGGCGGCTATCTGGACCGTGCCGCCCGTGCCATTCTTGAAGCCGATGGGCATGCTCAGCCCGCTGGCTATCAGCCTGTGCACCTGGCTCTCCGTCGTCCGCGCGCCGATGGCGCCCCAGGAGATCAGGTCGCCCAGGTACTGCGGGGTAAAGGGCTCGAGGAACTCGGTGGCCGTCGGCAGGCCCACCTCGCAGACCCGCAGCAGGAACTGCCGGGCCCTGGCCATGCCGTCCTTGACGTCGTACGTGCCGTTCAGGTTGGGGTCGTTGATGTAGCCCTTCCAGCCGACGGTCGTCCTGGGCTTTTCGAAGTAGACCCGCATGGCGACGAATATCCGGTCCTGGACCTCGTCGGCAAGGACGGCCAGACGCCGTGCGTACTCGATCCCCGCTACGGGGTCGTGAATGGAGCAGGGGCCGACGATGACCAGCAGGCGGGGGTCGTCGCCTGCGATTATTCGCTCTATCGCGGCCCTGTGCCGCGCGACCTGACTCTTAATCTCAGCGGTGCCCGGGTACCGCTTCCAGTACTCCGCCGGCGAGTCCAGCGGCGTGATGCTTTGCACCCGAACGTTGTGTATCTGCGGTTGAACCATTGCTCGCCTCCGTTCAGCACTTGGTGGTTGTCCGTTGGTGCGGCGCGCGAATACAGCGGCGCCACCTCCGCCAGATCAAACCAGCCCCGCGCCGGGGTGCAAGCCGGACTGTAGCCGTCTACCCTGGGCGACAAGGTTCACACCTCCTCCGTGCCCCTGCTTCGCAGATTGGACGCCCCTTTCAGATATACGAACTCGATCTCTTCCAGGGCCTTGTCCGTGTTCACGAGCAGCAGGACTCGTATGCAGCGTTTCGCGCCATCCTCGACGTTCATCTCGCGGGCGCACATCAGTGCCGTCTCAGTCCATCCCATCTGGCGGGCCGCCAGCGCGGGAAATTCGGCGTTCAGGTCGTCGGTGGCCGTGAAGTAGGCCGCCGCGACGTCGTTCACGTCGACGTCGTTGGCCTCCACCAGCCTTCCGAGCAGCTCCGTCGTCGCCTCCAGTATCGCTTCCTTGGAGTTGGTATCGGCCGAAGTGGCGCCCCTGATACCTCGAACTCCGGTCATTTACGCACTCCAGATCCATCGGGCGCCCGCGGCCGTCGTACTCAGGCTGCGGGCCGCTTCAGCTTGGTCACGAACTCTCGCGCCGTCTGGGCGGCCTCCCCAAGCGGCGCTTCGCCGATGGCGTCCAGCAGGGCGCTCGCGACAATCGCCCCGTCGGCGAATCCAGCTATCTCCTCTAAGTGCTCCGGGCTGGACACCCCGAACCCAACAATTGTGGGGAGGTCGGTGTGCCCGCGGATCCGCTCGACCAGCCTGGCGGCGGCTTCGTACCGCAGCCCGGGCCTCGCGCCCGTCACGCCCGTAAGGCTCACACAGTATATGAACCCCCCTGCCCCATTGCAAGCAAGCTCTATGCGTCTATCCGTGCTCGTGGGCGCCAGCATCGGTATCAGGTGAAGGCCGTTCTCGCGACACAGACCCGCGAACCGGGCCCCGTCCTCCAGCGGCAGATCGGGGACTATCAGGCCGTCGGCCCCGGCCCGGGCGGCGTCCACCACGAACCGCTCCTGGCCGTAGCGCATGAACGGATTGAAGTAGCCCATCAGCACCAGCGGGGAGGCGATTCCTCGGCCCCTGAGCCTGCGTACCACGTCCAGGCACGTGGAGACGTTGACGCCGTTGCGCAGGGCATGCGCGCTGCTCCGCTGGACGGTGGCGCCGTCGGCGAGCGGGTCGCTGAACGGGACGCCGACCTCCAGCATGTCCCCGCCCGACTCAAGCAGCGCGGCCGCGATCTCCTCCGAGGAGGCGACGTCGGGGTACCCGACCGTCACGAACGGAGCGAGCACCGAGACTCCCGCGCTTCTCGCGTTCTCGAACGTCGTATCTATCCTGTTTGCCAATGGGATCCCGCCTCTCCGCGTCGTAGCATTCCAGTTCAGGTCGACGCGAGCAGTCCTATTATAGCCAGCGTGTTCTGGCCCGCGTGCGCCAGCATGGGCGGCCATATGGAACGCGTCCTGACGTAGAGCCAGGAGAGCAGCATCCCGGTGAAGAAGAACGGGACCATGACGCCCACGTCTATGTGGCCGACCGCGAACAGGGCGGATGCGAGCGCGGCGGCCCTGAACGCGCCGAGTGACGGCATCAACGCGGTCAGCAGGAATCCCCGGAAGAAGACCTCCTCGGCGAACGGGCCGACCAGCACCACGATCGCCACGTTGGCGGCGAGGAAGACCCCGGAGCCCAGCCTGTCCGCGTCTATCCGATTGGGCACGAGGACGTCCGGCCCGAACCGTTCGGCCAGGGAGACAAACACGACCAGGAACCCTATACTGAGGGCCAGGCAGGCCGCCGACAGCGCGATCTGCGAGGCGCCGACCGGCGCGGCCAGTCCGAGTGCCCGCCAGCCGGCCCCGTGCCTCCGGACCGCGAACAGCCAGGTCGCTACCAGCAGCAGGCCAGTCAGGACCGCGATGGCCAGCGTTCCGACAGCATCCTCCAGAGTCCCGGAGGCGCCGCGGAACGGCCAGACGAGCACGATGACGACGCCGGCGGACGCGGCCACGAGGCCGACGGCGCGCGCAGCGTCGCCCGCCCCCCACGGGACTCCGATGGGCGGCTGGGACTGACCGGACGATCTCAGGAGCCACATAGTTTCCTTCGGACGGAGTGTAACACCGCGCTCACGCGGTGCACGGGTCCGAACAGTAGCGAGGACGAGCGATGAACGCACCAGGACTTGACGTCAGGGGAGCCTCGGGCAGCAAGCGGGTCGAGGTGGGCTGCGAGCACCAGCGGGGAATGCTGTACGTCGTACGCGCCGAGCGGAGCTGGGTGTGCTCGGACGACCTGCTGCCGGCCCACGCGCTCGCGGGCTTCTTCAAGCAGCTCGCCGCGTCGGACGAGCCCGCCGTCGAGGAGGCGATGAGACAGTGGGGGCTCTACTTCCGGGAGCTCCCGCTGGAGAACGCCGAGGAAGAGGGCGACTAGCGGGCTGCTGACGAGGCGCCCCCGCCCCAGGTCCTTCGCGTTGCTCAGGACGACAGTTCTTCCGCCGCCTGCTAGAGCTCCGACTCGGTCTCTTCGTCCGGGTCGATGATGCGGTGCACGATCGAATCGAACACCTCGTCGTCCCCAGGCTCCGTATCGTCGTCCGACCAGTCCTTGACGGCCGACGCCTCGCCCGGCTCGATTCCGGCGGGAGCGCTCGTGGCGAGCACCCGCATGACCGGGCCCTCCGGCGACGGAAAAGAGACTGTGCCGGCCTGCGAGGGGTGTCCGAAGGTCTCTCGAATGAAGACCGCGAGGCTGCGCTCCTCTACGCCGGTCACCACGGCCTCGTATCGATTGCCCCCTCCGGTCAACCTGACGAGCCTGGCCGCGAGCCTCGGCTCCACCTGGCCGAGATACTCTCCAGACTGGGACGATACCTTCAGGGCCCCGCCGACGACGTCGAGCTTCAGCGGATGGCCGGGCGCAAGCCCGAGCAGGCGCTCCGCCGGGGCCAGGTTTATGAGCGAGGTCACGCCCGACTTGCCGCTCTCCTCGATGAAGGCGCGGCGGGGACTGACCGGAGAGACGCCGACTCTGGGGGCCTCGTCGCCCAGCTTGGAGAGGCGGTCCAGGTTCTTTTTCGCGATGGGGTTGTTGGGCGACAGGGACAGCGCCCGCTCGAACGCCTTCCGGGCCTCGCCGTTTCGGCCCAGCTCGCTCAGGGCCTTGCCCAGCCGGTTGTACGTCTCGAGGTCGTTGGGGAAGTCGTCCAGGATCGACCGGTTGACCTCGGCCGCTTCGGCCCAGCGGCTGTCCATCGCCAAGGCCACGGCCTGCCTGGTCAGGTCGTTCTTTCGCTCTTGCGTCGTCCCGGCTCCGAACGTCATCTGGTCAGCTAGAACCTGTAGACCACCCGGCGAAAGCCCTCGGCGTACTGGAGCCCGGTGCCTATGGCCCGTTTCCGCCGCCACCGCCTCATCATGTCCACCGTCTCCTCGATGGGCCCTCCAACCTGCGACACGTGCTGGGCCAAGGCCCTCGCGGCCGTGTCGACGTGGTCGGTGACGTCGGACCAGTGGTCGGGCTCCGGGTGGCTCATTATCCACACCTCGGCGACTCTGTGCGGCTCCAGGCCCTCCTCGAGCAGCTCCGGGAAGGTCATGTGGTCGCGCGCCGTCGGAAACACCGCCGCGAGCGCCGCCTCCCCCGCGGCGAGGTGGTCGGGATGGCCGCCGGGGCCTTCGAGGCTGCGCACGGGATTCGGACATATCAGGACGTCCGGCCTGTGACGGCGTATCTCCCGGGCGATGTCCCGCCGGAGCTCCAGCGTCGGCTGCAGCATGCTGTCCTCGTGGTCTAGGAAGGCTACGTCGGCGAGCCCGAGCACCTTGCCCGCGTTGGTCTGCTCCTCGCGCCTGATGGCCGACAGGCGCTCGTGCGTCATCTCGCGGTCGCTGCTGCCCTTGCTGCCGTCGGTGCATATCACGTATACGACGTCCCAGCCTTCCGCGCACCACTTCGCGACGGTGCCCGAGCAGCCGTACTCGGCGTCGTCCGCGTGGGCGACGACGACCATGCCTCGATTGAACTCCCGCTCCTCAGCCATCTCGCATACCTGCCACTCTCGCCTCCGCGTTGCCCGTGACGCCATTCGTCGGGGGACATCCGGGCCGTTCTCCGGCCCCGGACAAACGACAGCCTCCCGACTGACAAGCAGGGAGGCTTCAATCCAGACCGCTTTCCGAACACTGGCCGCAGTTTAGCAAACGCGCTCCCGGCGCGTCCAGTGTACGGGCTACGAGCAACTGTTCAGACCCGGTGAGGGAAATACCCCGCCCCTGGATACCCGCCTTCGGAGACCCTTGCATAACCGTCATTCCCGCGAAAGCGGGAATCTAGCGGTGGCCGACCCAGCTAGGAAACCTACGCATCTCCACGACATTCGTCTCCCGCAACGGGAGCAACGCAACGGTCTCCCTTCGCGGGTATGACGGTGGGGAGGTTGCGCCGGCCCCTCGATACGCGCCGATGAAGCATCGGCGCTACTCGGGGTGAACGGGTTGTGTGGATCCCTCAAGTCTGAACAGTTACGGCTACGACGCGAAGTAGCGGGCGAGTTCGTCGCGGTCGAACCGCGGCAACTCTCGGACGCCGCCCGCGCGGGTGAGCTTCAGGCCCTCGCTGGCGTCGGTCGCGCGGCCGATCTCGGCGGCGTGGATGCACTCCCGGGCCAACGCCGCGACGACCCGAGGCGCGTCCTCGGGCGCGACCGCGGCCAGCAGGGCGCCGGAGGCGATCAGACCCAGCGGGTCGAGGCCTAGAGCCGCGCAGACCTCCGCGCACTCCGGCAGGACCGGGATGCGGTCGCCGTCGATCGCGAGCCCGACGCCCGCGGCGGCAGCCATCTCGAGCAGTCCGGTGGCGACGCCGCCCTCCGTCGGGTCGTGCATCGCGTGCACCGGGGCTGCCGAACGGGCGATTTCGGCGTCCCGAAGCACGCTGATGCCGGGCGAGAAGAGCATCTCCCGCGCCCGCTCCATCACCGCGGCGTCGACTCCCGCCGCGGCGAGCGCCTCCGGCGCTTCCCGCGCGAGGATGGACGTACCCTCTATGGCGACGCCCTTGGTCAGCAGGATGCTGTCGCCGGGCCGGACTCCGGACGTGAGCACGATCTCGTCCTTGTCGGCCTCGCCGAGCAGCGCGCCGACCGCGACGGGCCGCGGGAGGTCGTAGGTGATCTCGGTGTGGCCGCCGACGAGCGCAATGTCCAACGACGCGCAGGCTTCCCTTAGCTGCCTGAAGATGTCGGCGACCATGTCCGGGCTGGTCCCTTCGGGAAGCAGCAACGTCACCATGAGCCAGCGCGGCGTCGCGCCGGCGACGGCCAGGTCGTTGACGTTGACCTGCACGAGGTACCAGCCGATCAGGTCCGTGGCGAAGGTTATCGGGTCGGTCTTGGCGACCAGGTACCGGTCCCCGAAGTCGATGATCGCGGCATCCTCGCCGGCCTTGGGGCCCACCACGACGCGCGGGTCGTTGGCCTCCACCTGGTCGAGGAGTCCCGCAAGCATCTCCAACGGCAGCTTGCCCGCCTGCATAGCGCCCTCCGGCTCTCCCTACCGCGTCCGTTCAGCGTCGAGGCCGGTACAGCCCGTTCACCCCGGCTACCGCCCTTCGTTACACCCCGGCGAAGCGCCGGGTCACTCAGGGCTAACGGTGTTCTGAGCCGCTCGGCTTGGCTCGACGACTCAGGTGCCCACTCAATCCGTTCACGCCGAGTAGCGCCGCTGCTTCAGCGGCGCTACTCGAGGGGCGCACGCGGCGTCTCACGTCAGTGACTACTTCTCGCGCACCCGCGTACGCGCCGGGGCGCCAATGCTAACATGGATATCCGATGATCAAGGCGGTCTTCTTCGACATGTACGGCACCCTGGCCGGCTTCCGCCCGTCACGCTACGAGGTGCAGTCCGAGGCCTGCGGCCGCTTCGGGATACACGTCACCCCGGAGGGCGTAATGGCGGGCTACGCGTTGGCCGACGCCTTCATGGCTAAGCAGAACTCCGTCTCGCCGGTCCGGCTTCTGAGTCCGGCCGATAAGGAAGATTTCTTCGCCGAGTACGAGCGCCTGGTCCTGCGCGGGTCGGGCGTCGACGTAACCACCGAGCGGGCGTTGGAGGTGTGGCGCGCCCTCGGCCGGGTGGAGTACGGTTTCGCCGCCTTCGACGACGCCGCGCCCGTGCTCGACACGCTTGGGGAGCGCGGTCTCGTCGTCGGCATGATCACGAACATCGGCAGCGACGGGGCCGGACTGGCGTCGAGCATCGGCCTGACGGGCCGCCTCGACGTCGTCGTGACCTCGAGCGAGGCGCGGGCGGAGAAGCCGTCGCGTCGGATATTCGACGAGGCGCTCAGGCGCGCCCGCGTCGACGCCGCGGAAGCCGTGCACGTCGGGGACCAGCCTACGACGGACATAGACGGCGCGCTGGGAGCCGGCCTCGCCGCCGTGCTGATCGACCGCGACGGCAACCACCCCGGCTTCCGCCGCTGCCCCCGCATCGTGTCGCTGTTCGAGCTGCCCGGCGTCCTGGACGCGATCACGTAGGGCTACGCGTCGCCTGAAAGCTGAAGCTCGCGTAGCTGGCGGGCGAAGCCGCCCTCGGGCAGCTCGACGTGACCGAGGCCGAGCGCCTGGCCCTCGACCGCCGGCCTGAGGACCTTCGCGCCGTGGCACAGTCCGATGGGCAGCAGCCGCTCGGCGGTGGCGTGGACCGCGTCGACCAGGATGCCGTAGACCGTCGACCCCCCCTCGCCGTCGAGCACGTCGCCCGGGGCCAGGCGTCTCTTCGTCATCGCCACCACCTCGCCCACCCGCGCCTTAGGCGAGCCCGTCGCTTCGCCGTACAGCGCCGCCCTGGCGATCGAAACGGGCGCCTCCATGCCGACGAGATGGTAAGGCCGGTAGACGGCCGCGTACCGGCCGGAGGGGTCGGTCGGCAGCCCGTAGTCTCCGAGGCAGCGTCGAAGATAATCGCTGTCGCTCGTTATCACGGCGTAGACGCCCCACCGGGTCGATTCGGCGACCTCTGAGCCGTCGCGGTTCAGCGAGCTTACCACCTCGACCACGCCGCGGCGCGACAGTATCCCGCCATCCTCCTCCGGTATGAGCACGCGGGGCAGATCGCTGACACCGGCCGGCGGGAAGTGCATTCCGGGAATGTCCGGCACGAGGCCGGTCATGTTGGCGACGGCGCACATCTCAACCGCGGACTTGGTGCCGTCCAGGAACGAGTTGTACATCTGGGGGTTCAGCCCGCTCGCGGCCGCCTCCTCAGGAGAGTAGCCGTACCGGGCCAGCGCGCCGTCGGGCGTGCCCTTGCGGTACTCGGGCAGGTACATCGTACCCTTGCCCGCGGCGACCACCTCGAAGCCCAGTCCAGCGGCCCAGTCGTACAGCTCCTCGATGATGGCCGGCTGGTCCCCGAAGGCGAGGCTGTAGACCACACCCGCGCTGTCGGCCATCCGCTTCAGGATCGGCCCCACGAGCACGTCGGCCTCCACGTTCACCATCACGACGTCGCGGCCGGCCATGATCGCGTCGAAGGCGTGACGGGCGCCGGCGTCGGGGATACCGGTGGCCTCGACCACGACGTCGACCTCCGCCTCGATGGCGACCTTCGGCGACTCGGTGACGACGGGTACGCCGCGCCGGATGGCGTCGCTCGCGTGCGACGGGTCGTCGGCCTCCACGGCCTCGACCCCGCCGTTACCGCGTCCGAGGGCCTCCCTGGCGCGGTCGACGCTGAGGTCGCACGCCACGGCCACCCGCATGCCGGGCGCGCGGGCGATCTGCGCCACCATCATCGACCCGAAACGGCCGCAGCCGATGATCGACACCTCTATCGGGCTGTCCGACTCCTCAAGGGCCATCAACCGATCACGCATTGCGGGTACCTCCTGGCTTACGTCTTGTTTAGTGTCCGGCGACGGCCGCGAGCTCCGCGACGACGCGGTTCCTGAAGTCGGCGACCGCCTCGACCGTCCTCGTCAGCGGCCCCTGCCAGCCCCCGGACAGGACGTCGAGGTCGAGCCTCACCTGGCTGTGACCGGCCTCCACGCCGCGCTCGAACCTGCGCTGGAGCGCGCCCCTGGCGCCGCCGATCTCGTCGTGGAGCTGCAGTACGATCCTATCGCCGTTCCTGGTGATCGAGCGCACTCCCGCCTCGGCGGCCGCGACCCTGAGCCGCGCGACATAGATCAGGTTCTGCACCTGCCAGGGCAGCGGGCCGAAACGATCGCGCAGCTCGTCCTCGATAGCCTGGGCCGCGGCGTCGTCGCGCAGACCGACGAGCCGGCGGTAGACGCCGATTCGCGACGCCAGGTCGGTCACGTAGCTCTCCGGGATGTTGGCGGGAATGCCCAGGTCGACCGACGCGGGCGGCAACTCCGGCATGGGCGACGCCGTCGCCGCGTCGCCCGCTTCGGTGGACTCACGCTGCGCCCTCAGGGCCTCGACCGCCTCGCCCAGCAGTCGGCTGTACAGGTCGAAGCCCACCGCGTGGATGTGCCCGCTCTGGTGGGCTCCCAGGATGCTGCCGGCGCCCCGGATCTCGAGATCGGTCATCGCGATCCTGAACCCGGCGCCCAGCTCGGTCGCGGCGAGCATCGTCTTCAACCGCTTCTCGGCCGTCTCGGTCAGGCTCTTCGACGGCGGTATGAGCAGGTAGGCGTAGGCCCGCCGCGCTCCCCGTCCGACGCGGCCGCGTAGCTGGTAGAGCTGGGCCAGCCCGAACGAGTCGGCCCTGTTGACGATCAGCGTGTTCACGTTGGGCATGTCGAGCCCGGACTCGATGATCGTCGTGCAGACGAGCACGTCGGTACGCCCCTCGGAGAAGTCCAGCATGGCGCGCTCGAGCTGCTCTTCCGGCATCTGGCCGTGGGCCACGCCGACCTCCGCCTCCGGCGCCAGCGCCCGTACGTAGCCGGCCATGTAGTCGATGTTGTAGACACGGTTGTGTAGGAAGAACACCTGCCCCTGGCGGTCTATCTCGCGGCGAATGGCCTCGCGAATCAGCTCGTCGCTGAACTCGGAGACGTACGTCTTGATCGGCAGCCGCTCCTCGGGCGGCGTCGCGATGGTGCTCATGTCGCGCAGGCCGGCCAACGACAGGTGAAGCGTCCTCGGTATCGGCGTCGCGGTCATCGTAAGCACGTCCACCTCGTGGCGCATCTGCTTGAGCCGCTCCTTGTGACCGACGCCAAAGCGCTGCTCCTCGTCGATGACGACCAGGCCGAGGTCCTTGAAGGCGACGTCCTTCTGTATGAGACGGTGCGTGCCCACGCACATGTCTATCGTTCCGTCGGCAAGGCCGTCGACGATGGCCCGCTGCTCGCCTTGGGACCGGAACCGGCTGAGCACCTCGACCTTCACCGGGTATGCGGCGAGCCGCTGGGAGAAGGTCACGTGATGCTGCTGCGCCAGCACGGTCGTCGGCACCAGGACCGCCACCTGCTTGCCGCCCATCACCGTCTTGAATGCCGCGCGCAGGGCGACCTCGGTCTTGCCGTAGCCGACGTCCCCGCAGACAAGCCGGTCCATCGGCTTGCCGCGCTCCATGTCCGCCTTGACGTCGCCGATGGCCGCGACCTGATCGGGCGTTTCCTCGAACGGGAACGACGCCTCGAGCTCCGCCTGCCAGGGCGTGTCCGGGACGGACGCCTGTCCCTCGGTGATCTCACGCGCCGCGTAGAGCGACAGCAGCTCGGACGCCATCTCCCTCGTCGAGCGCTCCACCCTGGCCTTCGTGCGGCTCCACTCCTGGCTGCCGAGCCGGGTCAGCGTCGGCGCCCGGTCGAGCGGCGCGATGTACGGCGTCACGCGGTCCAGATGGTCCATCGGCACATAGAGCCGGTCGCCGTCCGCGTACTGCAGCATCAGGTACTCGCGGTCGTCGTCGTCCCACTCGGGGCTGCCCGTGCCGGTGAACTTGCCGATTCCGTGCTCGACGTGGACGACGAAGTCGCCGGGGGAGAGCTCGGCGAGCAGCGAGTCGCGTCGAGCGGCCCTGCGCCGGACGGACCGCCGCCGCTTCGCGACGCCGAATATCTCCGCGTCGCTGAACACCGCCAGCTCGCGGCTGTCCTCCGCGAGCACCACCCCCTCCTCGAGGCCGGCGCCCCCGGCCTGCATGACGGTCACCGCGCCCGGCGCCGGCGGGCCGTCCAGGGTCTCGGAGACGCTCGCCGCGACCCCGTAGCCGTCCAGGATCTCGGCCAGACGCTTGGGCACGGTGGTCACCGCGAGCACCCGGTGGCCCTCGCCGACCATCCGGTCGGCGGCCTCGGCGAACGCCTCGGGCTTGCCGAAGAAGCCCGGCGGCGAGGCGAACGGCAGGCTGTGGGCGTCGTGATGGGTGATGTCCGCCGCGCCCCAGGGCGAGACTTCCAGACGCCTGCTGACGGAGCCGCACTGCCGCCGCACTTCGTCCCACTCCAGGTTCGGCGACGGGAAGTCCGCGGGCAGCTCGGTCCGACGCTCCTTCGTCCGACGGAGCTGCAGCGTGCGCTCGTCCAGGCCCAGGCCCGCCTCGGCGATGTCGACCGGGCGGTGCATCACCAGCAGGCTGTCGTCGGGCAGGTATTGCAGGAGCGAGCCGTGATTGAACAGCCCCGCGTAGAAACCGATGTCCTCGACGAGCTGGCCTTCCACCAGGAGTGCGAGCTCGTCCTCTATGCGCCGTTGCGCCGCCGCGCCGCATGTCGACAGGTCTATCGCGCTGGCGACCTCCTCGAGCTCCGAGGCCGGGACGAGCCCGGGCAGCGTCTCCTTGCATGGGATCACGGTCAGGGAATCGATCGGAGACGACGATCTCTGGCTGGACGGGTCGAACAGGCGGATGGAGTCGATCTCGTTGCCCCACAGCTCGATGCGCGCGGGCGCCTCCAGGTCCGGCGGGAAGATGTCGAGAATGCCGCCGCGGCTGCTCGCCACGCCCGGCGCGTCGACGTTGGGCTCGAACCGGTAGCCCATCCTGTGCCACAGGTCGCGCAGCGACGACGGATCGATCGTCTCGCCGACGGTCAGCGTGTGCCGCGACGACTCGAAGACGGCGCGGTCGACGGTGCTCTGCGCCAGCGCGGCGACGGAGGCTACGACCACGACGCCGGGGCCGCCGCCCGACAGCCGGGCCAGCGTGCCGATGCGCTGGTGGACGGTGTCGTCGTCGGACATCACGCGCTCGAACGGCAGCGCCTCCGTCTCCGGGAAGTGCAGCACGGCCGTCTCGCGGTCGGCCCACACCGTCATCTGCTCGTAGAGCCGGCGGGCCTCCTCCGGTTTCGGAGCGATCACCAGCATCGGATAGCCGAGCCCGCGCGAGAGCGACGACAGGACGAAGGGGACCGCGTTGGACAGGAGCTGCAGGTCGACGCGCGGCCGCTCTCCCCGCAGCGACGCCAGCAGCCTCCGGTACCGAGGCACCTCGTCGAGCAGACCGTGCAGTGCGTCCAGCGCCATGTGCCCTTCGCGCCCCCGAAACAACGTCGAAAGGGCCAGCCCGCGCAAACCGGGCTAGCCTGGACACGATTCTAGCACGAACGTGTCGGTATCTCGACTACACGGGAGTCCCCAGATTCCCACCTAAACCATAGGTTCTTTGCCCGTCGACGCCGTGGACAGGGCGCTAAGGCGAGATTGACGATGACAATAACCGTCACCATGCAGGTGCATTGTCACGACCCGGGAAGCAGTTCGTCACGCCGCTCGTCCAAATCAGGTGGGGGATTTTGGAGTCATCATTCCGGCTCCCGAGCCGGAATGACAGCCCCCGTGGGTATCACCGGTATCGGACGTTAACAGCCGCCGCCGCTCATGGTATGTTCTTGTCACCACCCCTATCGCTTCGCCGGTAGGGTCGAGACCGCCCTCCGAGGCGGTCTCTGTCCTTGTATGGGGTCGGACGTGAACCTCGCCACCCGTCTACTGGTGGACGGGTCCAACGGGGAGTACGAGCAGGCGGTCGTAGTGTCCAACGATGCGGACTTCGTCGGGGCGATGCGGTACGTGAGGGACGATCTGGGGCTTCGAGTAACTCTCGGCGGTGGGAAGATACGCAACTACTGATCCCAAAATCGGAACCGGTGACTGTTCGTGATGACCATGCGTTGCTCGCTAGGTGCTGATTTACCAGCGATTTCAATTGGAAGCGAATCCTTTATCAACGTCATCGCCGTAGATTCGCTGATGGGAGTGCACTACCAACTGCCAGTTAGTCGCACGTAGAGAGAGCGCGGCTGGCCTGGAACGAGCGCGACGAGATTCCGAGCGCGCGGCCCGTGCGTATCCGGTTCGCCCTCGACCGCGCGAGCCTCTACTCGCTCTGGATCGAGGTATAGCCCTTCTATCCGTAGCCCGGGTAGCGGTTACCCCCTCTCCGTCGACGGGAGAGGGCTGGGGTGAGGGTGAACCCGCGGCGGCGCCTAAATCACCACTGCACGAACATGGGCATGACGACGTGGACGTAGGCGTCGGAGCCCACGGGCCTCAGCACGCCGGGGCTGGACGGGGTCGTCACCTCCAGGGCCACGCTGTCCTGCTCCAGCACCGCAAGCACGTCGGCCAGGTACCTGCTGTTGAAGGCGATCTTGGCTTCGCCTCCTTCGACCTGGGCGTCGACGTCGCCCCGGTTCTCCCCTACCTCCTCCGCCGTGGAGACTATGGAGAGCTTGCCCGGACCGCCGTCGTCCCCTTCGGTTACCTGTAACCGAACGATCCCCGCGCCGTCCCTTGCGAGGATCGCGGCCGTGCGGGTCGCGCCGAGGAATCCGGCGAGGTCTACAACCGCCCTGGTGTCGAACGAGTCGGGTATGAGCTGGCTGTAGTTGGGGAAGGTGCCCTGGACAAGCTGGGTGACTAACTCGACGTTTCCGAACTTGAACATCGCCTGGCCCTTGGTGGGCGTCACCATGAACTCCACCGGATCGTCCGAGCCGTCCAGCGACCGGCTGACTTCCTGCAGCGAGCGGGCCGGGACTATGAAGTTGGCGTCCTCGGAGACCGGCGCCTGCAGCTTGCCTTTGTACACGGCGAGCCTGAAGCCGTCCGCGCCCGCGAATGTGAAGTCGTCTCCGGACAGCTCGACCTGCACCCCAGTGAGCACGGGCCGGGAGTCCTCGGTAGCGGCGGCAAACGCGACGTGCGTGATCGCCTCGTTCAGCACCTTCGGGTCCACCTTCCCGGCAAGGGCGGACTCGACCTCCGGTATCGGCGGGAACTCCTCGGCGTCGGTGCCGTTGATCTGCGCCTCGAAGCGGGCGCAGTTGATCTTCAGCGCCGTCGGATCGGTGGACGTCTCCAAGTCGATCCGCTCGGCGGGCAGCGAGTTGACCAACTCGGTCAAGAGCCGGGCCGGCACCGTGACCTCGCCCTCTTCTTCGATCTGCGCGCCCATCCACAGGCTGATCGCTATCTCCAGGTTCGTCGCGGCCAGCTTCAGGCGCGACTGGTCGGTGGAGAGCTTGACGTTCTGGGTGATCGGCAGCGTCGTGCGGCTCGCCGCGGCCCGGCCTACGATGCCGAGAGCCGGGCTGAGGTTTTCTTGAAGGCAGGACAGCTTCATTCAGGGCCTCCGATTCCGATTGAAATAGTGAGCGTAAGTATAGATGCGGATAGGGGAGATGGCAACTGAAACGGGCGGCTGGCGTCTACTCAACGAGCCGGGGTTGGCCGGAGCCGGCTACCCGTTACGAAGAGACCTTTGCGTGACCCCGCTTGCGAGAGACGGAACGGTAGAGATGCGTCGATTTCGTATCTGGGAACCGCACCACTGGATTCCGGCCTTCGCCGGAATGACGGTTGTGCAAGGGTCCCTTACGAACGGGAGGGTTGCGATGCCCGGAGCATCCCCGCACGGCCACCGCCGCGGGAGCCCTCCAGGCGATCGTCATTGTCCCGCAGGGAGGTGCGGGAGCGCCCCGGTCAGGAGTGGAGTAGTCGATTTCCGTGTGAGCTGTGCCATTGTGTGCCAAAGTGTTCCATCCCTATCTGAGCGATGGGACACTTTTCCGAAAAATGGAACAGGGGTGTCCCACGGTCCGTATCTGGCGTGGAACAGGGCGGCACAGAATGGGACAGAATGGGACAGGGGTATTTCATAGTGGATGATGGATAGTTGGGCTTGGGACGAGTTTGTCACGGGGACAGAGTAGCACGGATGTGCTGCCAGCGCAACCCGCCCTGCGGGCCGTAAGGGGGCCGTAAGTGTTCAGACTCGAGGAGATGGACTCGGCGGGGGACTTTCGCCAACGATGAAAATGAGGCTGCACCGGAAGGCGGGTTGCAAACCCGCCACTACGTCAGCTCGGCCACGCACCGGAAGGCGGGTTTCAAACGTTTCAAACCTGCCCCTACGCCAGGTCGGCCAAGGGTTATTCTCAGAGAAACTCTGAACAGTTACTGCGGGCCGCATCACCGCGCAATGGGCTACTGGACGTGGACGACGCCGGTCATCCGGGGGTGAATCGAGCACGCGAACGTGTAGCTGCCCGATTGCGCGAAGGTGACCTCCACCTCTGTGGCGTCACCGGCCGGGATCGACTCGTCGATTTCCAGGGGATCGATCGTGAAGGTGTGGGTCTCGGTCTCGGACCGCAGGGTGAGAACGAGGGGTTCCTTGGCTCGGACGAAGAAGGCGGGCGGGTCGAAGCCGTATGCGCCGCTGCCGCCGGCGTCTCGGGCGACGATGGTGGCCTCTCCTTCGAACAACGGAGGTGGAATCGGGGTCGGAACGAGCCTCGCGACCGGCGACCTGTCGAAGGTGGACGGGTTTGTGTTGCCGGCCCAGTCCGCGCCGCCGCACGCCGCGGCGGCGGCGACGGCCAGCGCCGCCGCGAACATCCACAGACCGAGAGCGCGTGGGCGTGGCTTCATCGAGACCCTCCGGAGAGCGGCGGTCTACTGTACGGTGATGGTACCCGTCATATCAGGATGGGCCAGGCAGATCAGGCTGAACGTCCCGGCCTTGTCGAAGGTGAAGTTGAACTTCGTGGTCTCGCCCGCCTCCAGCGACCGGTCGATGTCCAGGTCTTCGACCGTGAACGTATGGAACTCCGTCTCCGCGGTCAGCGTAAACGTGACCGTCTCCCCAACGCTGACGTTTATCTCGGCGGGGTTGAACGCGTACGCTCCGCTGCCGCCCACGTCTTCGTTGACCACCGTGATCGGCGTGCCGCCGCCGCCGTCATCGTCGTCTGGGACCTCCGTCGGCGTAGCCGTTGCCTGGGGAGCGGCCGGAGGGGGTGACGGCGAGCGGCGGCCGGAGTCCGGTGTCGGGTCTTCGCCGCCTCCGCCGCATGCCGCGCCAAGCGCCGCGGCCAGCACGACAAGCACGAGGACCATCGGTAGCAATCGAGGAAGCGCTCTCATTCTCAGCCTTTCCGTACGCACCGCCCGGCCATGGACATTGCCCTCATTGTGAACGTGTTCACTAATGGAATCCTACCAGCTTGCCTCGGCGCCGGTCAACGCTGCCTCAGGGGAGCCAGTGTATAGTGAATAGTGGATAGTTGGGAAGCGCTCCCGCGGCGCGGCTCGACGCGGTCGGGGTCGGTCGGTCTGCTGGCGAGTGCCTGTCGTTGGCACTGATTAGCGCGTTTGTGCTGCCGCGTTCGAGGGGTCCGTCAAGGGAGCCCAGGTTGAAGCGGCTTCCTGACCCTGATAAAATTGGCTCAGTTGGGGATTCGTCTAGTGGTAGGACGACAGACTCTGGATCTGTAAGCCGAGGTTCGAATCCTCGATCCCCAGCCATTGCTCTTTTTGGCCGACCGCGTGGCGCGTTCGTCTAGCGGCCAAGGACACCGCCCTCTCAAGGCGGAGATCACGGGTTCGAATCCCGTACGCGCTACCACTACACCTTCTCGGACCCACTCCAACACTCGCCTCCAGTACGCGTGCCGCTCGGGTACCGCCTGACCCATTAGGCAGTCTGTACAGCTACCATCCGTGTCGGCCTACTAACCGGTCACGACGCATCAGTGTCCCTGCGTCCCGACGCGTCACACTACAGGAATTGAGAGACCTTGGTGCGTCGATAAGTTGCCGAGATGCGGATAGGTTCATTGCCTCTCCTCTCCCGTCTTCAGTCCATGGCCCTATGTTACTATCCCGCAAACCATCGGGACTTATTCAGAGCATCCCTAAGGCTGTGCTATGACGACGCCAAGTAGGTTACTCGGTCAACTTCTATCAATAAGAGAAAGTGTCCCTTTCCAAGGGACGATTGCCGCGTCATCTGACGAGGGCGAATCATCGGTGGGTGGAAGTGTCGTGTTTCAGATCGAAAAGGGCAGACTCCGATTCGAGTTTTACGTGGCACCCGAATGCGGAGAGCTTTCAGCCATCGAAGTTGTCTCGCATGGCGAGGATGAGTTAACGCTGGAAATACCAAGTCAGCACTTCAGTCGTCGGGCCTACATTAACACCATCCCCATCGTGCCCGATCCATTTCACCCTCTGGTTGGATACGTCGAGTCGGATTACTTTGGAGATGACGGGGCCGCCCTATCTGGGGCAACACTCTACCTCGCTAGTATCCCTGGTGGACACTGGGGGTCAGGTAACACTTCCCATTTGTCTCATATCGAGAGAGGCGGGGAACGAACCGCCAGCAGCATGGTTCGACTGAACTCCCAGAATCTGAGCGGAGGTGGATGGACTATCAATCTCCAGGAGATTCCTGAAGTCCATCTGGAACCGAGCGTTGCCACTCACACCTGCACTATTTCGCGGGCAGATGGCAAGCCTTTTCTGGGTGAGGAACTGAAGGGCCTGTTGGAAGACGACCTGCGTCCATTCCTAGCGTTGATGTTTGGGCAGCCCATACAGTTCAGCATGGTGGAAGGTCACAGTTCTTCGATGAATGGCCCGATCACCCCGTGGGGGACAGTGTTCCCGCGCTGGCCGGAAGAAGATCAATCACCGGCGCGCAACTGGTTCACCATAACGACATCACGGTGCGATGTGCCATCTCTTTTCGACTCATTCTGTGTGCTACCGGACGGACTCAAGCGGCACTTCCATAAAGTGATCCGGAAGTATGTCACCAGCGAGACGCTGGGCCACATGTCAAGGGCCGAAATGTTGGAGGAAGCCGCGTCCATCAGCTTTGCAGGGCTCGAGGGTCTGACACGGTCGATAGTCAGCACGTATCCATGCAGAGACAAGTGGCTAGGGAAGAACCTGATGCTCAGGCGAGATAAGGGGATCAGAGATGCTGTTGAGATGGTTCTCAAGAAGGAACTTGGCGGGCTGATCCACCAAGACACTATGGTGTCTGCGCTGGCGAGTATCAGAAACGCAACCGCACATACTGACCTAGAGGCCGATGTCGATGACTATACGGAGATTCTATTCCGCTGGGAACAATGCCAGTTCCTGATTGAGGCTCTGGTGTTGGCACGTCTGGGACTGAGTGAGATCCCGAATCGAACTACTCGTGGCAAATTCCATATCAGAGGCAAGGACATGTTCAGTGCCGTGCGTCAATATGAGGTGAGATCGGTGAAGAGCACAGAGGACGAAGATTGATAAGTGTTTGGTGACTGTGGGCAGCAAGAAGAGAATGACGCTCTGCTCGACTACAGCCGTACTACAGCCGCCTCACTCGTTGACCACCTAGGAACTGGTCCGCTCTCTTGCCAACCAGCGTGCCCACGGTCTTGACGGTCCTGGTGTGATGTCCCACTCGTATATGGTACCGTCCGCGGTCAACCTTGGCCTACAAGTTCCTCACGTGAACCGCGACGTTCGTCTCGTCAACAGGCTACACTGAGTCGACAGCCCTACTCCTGTGTCCATTGTTAGAGAGGCCGCCATGCCTGACAGACTTGTCCTGTTCCTGTACGCGTCCTGGAAGAATCTCGACGAGTCGGTCGCGGGGCTGACGCGGGAGGAGGCCACGACGCGGCACTTCGGCGGGAGCAGCGTGGCGTGGACGATCGGCCACGTCACGACCATGGTCGACTCGTGGCTCAACACCAACCAACAGGGCCTGCCGCCTCATCCGTTTCTCGCCGGCGACCGGTTCCGCAACGGCGGGACGGGCGAGTGCGAGGACTGGGAGGGAGTTCTCGCTGCGACGGACGAGGTGCGCGGAAGGGCGCGGCTGTATCTCGACTCGGACCCGCCCGTCGACCACGTCGTCCCGTACGGCGGATCGATAGAGTTCCTCCGGGAGACGGGCCTGCGATTGAGCTACGCCCTGCTGCGGATATCTGCCCACCACTTCATTCACGGCGGCGAGATAGTTACCATACGCTCGCGCCTGGGGCACGACACGGACAGCCTTTCCGCCCCGGACTGGGGACGCCCACTGGCCTGACCGAGGCCGGGATCGAGCCCCGCGCCGTCGGGCCTTGGCGCCGCTCTACCGAGGAGAACCGACACCAGGGAGGGTTCCGGGATGTCCAAAGTGGATAGAACGCCGGCGGAGGTGATCGCCTTCGCCGAAGAGAACGGCGTCGACATGGTCGACCTGAAGCTGGTCGACCTGCCGGGCGCGATGCGCCACGTCACCGTCCCCGCCGGCCGGCTGACCGAAGCGCTGTTCGCGCAGGGCGCGGCGTTCGACGGCTCGTCCATCCGGGGCTTCCGGGACGATGAGAGCGCCCTGCTGCTCGTACCCGACCCGTCCACCGCGGCGGTCGACCCCGTGCCGGAGATACCGACCCTCAGCCTGGTCTGCGACGTCCGGGACTTCGCCACGGGCGACCGCCACTCGCGCGACTCCCGTTGGGTCGCGCAGAAGGCGGAGCGCTACCTGGACGAGTCGGGCGTGGCGGACGCGAGCCGCTGGGGAGTCGCGCCGGAGTTTTTCGTACTCGACGCGGAGCGGTCCGACCGTGACGACGACGAGGGCGGACCTTACCACCCTCCGCGGCACGGCGGGGACCGGCCGGCGGCGCCTCCGGTGGATACGGCGGCGGACATACGCTCGGAGGCCGCGATCAAGCTCGCGGGCTTCGGCGTGGAGGTCGAGATGCACCGCCACGGCGAGGCCGCGGCCGGGCTCGGGGAGATCTCCTTCAAGTCCGACTCGCCGACTCGCGCGGCCGACGACGTGCTGGTCTGCAAGTACCTGCTGAAGGGCACGGCCCGCGACTACGGCAGGGCCGCGACCTTCATGCCGAAGCCGATGCCCGGCGACGCCTCCGCCGGCATGCCCACGCGCCAGAGTCTCTGGAAGGACGGGCGCAACCTCTTCCACGGCGAAGGCGGCGGCGGGATGAGCAAGCCGATGGCCCACTACGTCGGCGGGCTGCTCGCCCACTCACCGGCGCTGCTGGCGTTCTGCGCGCCCGGGACCAACTCCTACCGGAGGCTGGCGCCGGGCCGGGACGCGCCGGTAGACCCGGTCTGGTCGACGAGGAGCCGGACCGCCGCGGTGCGGGCGCCGACCCACTCCGACAGGCCTGCGGCCAGTACTGTGGAGTTCCGCCCTCCCGACCCGACGTGCAACCCGTACCTGGCGCTCCCGGCGATGCTGATGGCGGGCATCGACGGCATCCTGAACGCGACAGACCCTGTCGGGCCCCCGGACGTCGACCCGGGCCGGACGCTGGACGCCGAGGCCGCGAGGACCGGCCGGCTCCCGCGGTCGCTGGACGAATCGCTGGACGCCCTCGAAGCCGACCACGACTTCCTGACCAGGGGAGGCGTGTTCACCGGGGACCTCATCCGGGCATGGCTGAAGTACAAGCGGGCGAACGAGATTGACGAGGTGAACCGGCGTCCGCACCCGTACGAGCTCGCGCTCTACTTCGACGCCTGAGAGCGGTGGCGGCGCGGCGGAGGAACGTTCACCCTCACCCCAACCCTCTCCCGTCAAGGGCGAGGGGGTAGAGCTAGTCGGCGGCGGCCTCTTCGAGCCTCTCGACGCGCACCGGGACCAGGGGCAGCCCGTCGACCCTCAGCATGGGGTCTGGCAGGTCCGACCGCTCCAGCTCCGTCGCCATCTGCCCGAAGAGGGACGTCGTCGACACGAGGCCCCTCTGCGGGCCGGTCAGCCGCGCCGCGCCCCTCAGGGTCTCGGCGCGGGAGACCACCTCGATCCACTGGCCCTCGACGACGCCGAGGGACCCGGCGTCCTCCGGGTGCAGCTCTATGACGTCGGGCCTCCGTATCTCGTTCCGCTTGCCGACGAGCTCGATCTCCATCGGCCTGTCGGCGTCGTGAAGCAGGCGCCCCCGGGCCAGCAGCAGGGGGTACGCCGGGTCGGAGTGCACCGGCGGGTCGGCGGGCATCGACATCGCGCTGAGGCGCGCCTTGCGGTCGGTACCGTCGGCAGCGCACAGAACCGGCGTGTCCGCCATGTCGGCGGCCAGACACGGCCACTGCAGCCCGCCGCCCTCCAGACGCTGGTAGGAGATGCCCGCGTAGACCTCCACCACGTCGCATATCTCGCCGAAGACCTGCTCCGCGTTCTCGTGGTCGAAGCCGGAGGCCCCCATGCGTCGGGCGATCCTGCTGATGATGCGCCAGTCCGCCTCCTCGTCGCCCTTCGATCCCACCGCCGGCCTCAGAAGCTGTACCCGGCGCTCCAGGTTGGTGCTGGTGCCGTCCCTGTCCGCGAAGGTGGACGCAGGCAGGACGACGTCCGCCATGTCCGTGAGCTCGCTGGGGAACGTGTCGACGACGACGAGGAAGTCCAGCTCCGCGAGCGCGCCGATGAGGTCGCCGGCCTGCCCGTTGGCGAAGTTGACGCTGTTGCCGGATACGATCATCGACCGGACGCGGCCGCCGCGTATGGCGTCGGCGAGCTCGCGGACGCCGAGGCCGGGCGCCGATGGCAGCGCCTCGCCCCAGATATGCTCGAACTTGCCTCGGGCCGCGGGGTCGGAGACCCTCTCGTAGCCGGGCAGGCGGTCGGGGGCGCATCCAACGTCCCTCGCGCCGCCTTCGTTGGCGCCCGGGTAGAGCGGGTACAGCCCCGTGTGCGGCCTGCCGACGTTTCCGGTCACGAGCGCCAGGCTGACGAGGGCGCGCACGCAATCGTCCCTCAGCTCGGGCGCGACCGTCTCGAGGCCGTAGAGAGTCGCGCAGGCGGCGGCTCGGGCGAACAGCCTCGCCGTCTCGCGTATCCGCTCCTGGGAGATGCCGGTGGCGGCCTCGACCCGGATCAGGTCGAACTCCCAGAGGCTGTTGCGCAGCTCCTCCACGCCGTCGCAATGGTCGGCCAGGAAATCGTGGTCGTCCAGCGACTCGTCGACGATGACGCGGACCATGCCGCCGATCAGCGCCGCCTCGCTGCCCGGGACCGGCCGCAGCCAGATGTCGGCGTAGCGAGTGAGCTCCGTCTCCCGCGGGTCTATGACGATGAGCGACGCGCCATCGCGGACCGCCTTCTTCACCGGCACGGCGGCAACGGTCTGCTCCTCCGTGACGTTGCTGGAGACGACGAGGAAGCAGTTGGCGCCTTCGAGCTCCCACGTCGGGTTGGTGCCGGCCTCGTAGCCGAGCATTTCGCCCAGGGCCGGGAACAGCTCGGGGCGCAGGTTGGACGACATGTCCACGTTGTTGGTGCCCATGACGGTGCGCGCGAACTTCTGGCCGACGTAGGCGTCCTCGTTGGCGCCGTGCGGGGAGGCGAGCAGGGCGAACCGGCCGTCCCTGTACTCCTCCAGGCGCTCGGCCACCACCCCGACGGCGTCGTTCCACGTCGCCTCCGTGAGGGCGCCGTCGACGCGGAGCTGCGGCTTGCGCAGCCTGCGCTTGTTGTTGACGAAGTCGAGGCCGAACTTGCCCTTGTAGCAGAGCTGCCCGCGGTTGGCCGCGGCGTCCAGGTCGCCGGCGGCGCGAATGAGGCGCCCCCGCTTGTCGACCTCCAGGGTCATCTGGCAGCCGACGGGGCAGAGGCTGCAGGTGCTGTCGACCTTTTTAGCCGCCTTGGCCCACTTGTGATCGCGCTCCACGAGGGCGCCGGTGGGGCAGACGTCGATGCAGGCGCCGCACATCTCGCAGCCGGACTCGAGCAGCGACGTGCCGTGGGAGGTGCCGATCAGGCTGCGCCCCGCCCTGTCGGTGAAGGTGAGGGCGCTGTCGCCCCGCACCTCGTCGCAGACCCGCACGCAGCGGCCGCAGACGATGCACAGGTTCAGGTCCATCTCCCAGAACGGGTCGGCCACCTGCTGCGGGAGGTGGCGGTTGTTGTACGTCAGCGGGGTGTCCATGTCCATCTCGAGGTAGCGGACCGTGTCCTTGAGCTCGCAGCGCTCGTTCTTCGGACATGTCACGCACCGGTCGTTGACGGAAACGTGGCGCAGACAGATGTCTGAGGGGCCGCACAGGTCTATGCGGTGACAGGTGAGGCAGCCGTGGGGGTGCTCGGAGATCAGCAGATCCATGATGCCCTTGCGCACGGCCTTGGTGTCGTCGGCCGCCGTGCTGACGACCATCCCGTCGGCGGCGGGCACCGTGCACGACGCCTGATTGCCGGGCGGGCCGCCCTCGTCGAACTTGACGACGCACATGCGGCACGCGCCGAAGGCCTTCATGCCCGGGTAGTAGCACAGGTACGGGATGTAGATGCCGGCGTCCATCGCGGCCTGGAGAACGTTCGTCCCGGGCCGGGTCCTGACCTCGGCGCCGTCGATCGTGATCGTTATCTCGTCGGGCATTAGCCCGTACCCCCTTGTTGTCTCAAGTCCTGGACGGCCGCCTGCGGCCGCGGTCTAAACGACACCGGGCCGCGCCGTCTCCTCACGGTACGCCTCCGCGAACGGACGCATGTTCTTGGGCATCAGCAGCGGCTCGTCGCAGCCGCCGGACGGGCAGCGCCTGTCCTCGATATGCGCCCTGAAGTCGTCGGCGAAGTTCGTTATTGCCGAGCGGAGCGGGTTGAAGCCGAGCTGGCCGTGGAAGCAGAGCGACGCCGACTCCATCGTGCCGCCAATGCTCTCCATCAGCTTGATCTGGTCGGGCGTGGCCTCGTTGGCGGCCACGCCGGTGACCAGCTCCAGCAGGTGCGTCATGCCGAGCCTGCACGGGAAGCACTTGCCGCACGACTCGTACTGGCAGAACGCCACGAGGACGCGGGCCATGTCGACGGCGCAGCGGTCCGCGTCGCCGACGATGATGCCGCCGGAGCCGAGCATCGCCCCGTTGTCTCTCATCTCGTCGAAGTCGAGGCCGTACTCCAGGCACCGGTCGTCGAGGATGTGGCCCAGCGGGCCGCCGAGCTGAACCATCTTGACGGGCTTGCCGCTCGGCGGGCCGCCGCCGAGCTCGTGGATGACCCGGCCCATCGGCATGCCCATGGGGACCTCATACATCCCCGGGTACCTCACGTCGCCGGTCAGGCAGGCGATCAGGGTGCCGGTGCAGCTCTCCCGGCCGACGCCCTTGAACCACTCGCCTCCCCTGGAGACGATCTCCGGGGCGTACGCCAGGCTCTTGACGTTGTTGATCGTGCTGGGCTTGCCCCATACTCCGAACGCCGCCGGGAAGGGCGGCTTGAACCGCGGCATCGAGCGCTTGCCCTCGACCGACTCCATGAGCGCGGTCTCCTCGCCGGCCACGTACGACTCGCCGGTCAGCGAGACCTCGATGTCGAAGCCGAACCCGGAGCCGAGGATGTCCGGGCCCAGGAGCCCCGTCTCGTACGCCTGCTCGATGGCCTTCTCGGTGCGCGAGATCGGCCCGTCGTGCCCGTGGCGTATGAATACGAAGCCGTTGGTCGCGCCCGTGGCGTATCCGGCGAGCGTCATGCCCTCCAGCAGCGTGTACGGGTCGCTCTCCAGGATGCCCTTGTCGTTGTAGGCGCCCGGGTCGCCCTCCTCGCAGTTGCACAGGATGTACTTGCGCGGCCCCGGCGAGCCGACCATGAAGCTCCACTTGAGTCCGGTCGGAAAGCCGGCTCCGCCACGGCCCCTGAGGCCGGAAGCCTTCATCTCGTCGATGACGCCGGAAGGCTCCATCTCGGTGAGCGCCCGGTTCAGCCCGCCGTAGCCGCCGTTGGCCATGTACTGGTAGACGTCGTCGGGCGCGATATGGCCGGCGTTCCGGAGCGCGATACGCTCCTGTAGCCGTATGCCGGGCAGCGCGCTCACGTCGGCCAGCCCGTCCACCGGCTCGTCTCCCAGGTACCCGAGCGCGTGATCGGGGTCGACGATATCGTCCCGCAGATACCCGCCTATGACCCGTGACACGTCGCCGGGGGCGACGCGCTGGAAGAAGACCCTGGAGCCGCCGGGCTTGAGCACGTCGACGAGCGGCTCGGCGTAGCAGAGGCCGATGCAGCCCACGGTGTCGACGTTGGCGTCGATGCCCCCGGAGGCGAGCGCGGCCTCGACGGCCTCGAGCACGTCGAGGGCCCCGGCGGAGTCGCCGCACATCGCGGCGCCGATCCGCACCCACGCCCGGTCGCCGGCGACGAGCTCGCTCCATCGTTCGTCCGCCCGCCGTTTCAGGTCGTCGAACTGGGTCATCGATGGCCGTTGGGTGACAGGCCGGCCACCTTGCCGCGCACGCCCTCGACGGACATGCGGCCGTGCAGCCTGTGGTTCACGCTGATGACGGGGGCCTGCGAGCAGGCGCCGAGGCAGGTGTTGTACTTCAGCGAGACGCGACCGTCCTCCGTGTCGCCCTCTCCCGAGAGGCCCAGGTGCTCGAGCAGGTCCCTCAGGATGGCCGGCGCGCCCTCCAGGTGGCAGGTCGGGCCCCAGCAGACCTCCACGGTATTGGCGGCCGGCGGAGTGAAGCGGAAGTTCGTGTAGAAGGTGGCGACGCCCCAGACCTCGTTGATGCTGGCGTCGGTGAGCGCGGCAACCTCCTCGACGGCCTCGTCCGGGAGGTAGCCCAGCTCGTCCTGGGCGGTCAGCAGGGATGACAGCACGGTGATCGTTGGCCGCTTCTGGGAGGCCAGAGCTGTGCGTGTACGTTCCCTCAGTTCGTCGCTGGACACGTCAGCAGAGCAGCCTTGGAGGAGATTGCTCAAAGCGTCGCAATGATATCACAGTGCCCCGTGCCTGGTGAATAGCGGGTAGTGGTTAGAGACTGGCCCCGAGGCTGAGTAGAACGTCTGTCGGGGACTTTTGCCCGCCGGCCGCGCGTTCAGGGCCGCCGCAGGGAGCCAGACGGCAGACCCAACTTGCGCTTTGCGCTCTGCGGCGCGAATCGTGCCGACCTTCAGGTCTTTCGAGCCCCAGTCCGGCACGTCCGTTCGGCGGCCGTTCACGGGGTTGATCCATTTCCTGTGGGAGCCGCGCCGTCGCCGCCGAATCTCGCGGCACCCAAGGGCCCGCAGCCGGCGCGCCACGTCGGCGTAGGTCACGACGCTGGGGCGGGCTCACGTCCATAGACGACGAAGACGTGACTCAGATCGACAGGCAGGGGCTCGCCGTCGTCTTCGTAGAATTCGGCCACGGCCTGGAGCGCATCGGCAAGGTTCGGCGCGAGCTCGTCCGGCGTGTCGTACTCGGTGATCAACTCCGGCAGCAGCGGCGACGTGAGCGTGTAGCCGCCCTCGGGCTGCGCCTCGGCGAGCACCATCAGCGATGGCAGAGCGTCCGATTGGTCCTCGGTGCAGAGCCAAGACCACGGACTGTGCGCGGGCCCAAAGGCCGGCGTAGGACGCGTCCTATACCTGAGCGCCATGGCCCCTTCAAGTTACCGGGATGGTACCCGCCACGTCAACCCCTAGCACCACAGCGTAACTGTTCAGAGTTGATGAGAGAAACACGGCCCACCCTCTCTTCGTCGGCACGACGGTGCTGCGGTCGTCAAAGTTCTGGTAGGGGTGGGGCCGTCGTCACACGACCCGTTCGCCCTGAGTGCCCCGACGCTTCGTCGGGGTGTATCGAAGGGCCCGCACTACCCAGGCCTTGGGCGGGGCTGACGCCAGCATCGACGGGGAGGCTGCGTGCGCCCCTCGATACGCCCCGCCAAAGCAGCGGCGCTACTCGGGGTGAACGGGTTGCCTTGGGGGTGAGGTGGGGAAGACAGGCGTTCCGCGACTCTGAACAGTTACACCACAGCATGTACCACACCATGCAAACTCGACCCCGTTCCGATCTACCTACGCCCTACCTGAGTAGAACGCTTGTCCGGGACTCTTGCACTTCCCTCGTGGTTAGTGAATAGTTGATGGTGGTTCCCGCGCGGCCGGTTTCCTGTTCACGGGCGCAAGGCGCTGGTATACTGGGCGGCGTGGCGCCCCCATGACTCACCAGGTCGGACTGTTCGGCTATCCCCTGTCCCACTCGATCTCCCCGGCCTTCCAGCAAGCCGCCCTGGACCACTGTTCCATACCCGCCCGTTACCACCGGTGGGCGGTGCCGCCGGAGCGTCTCCCGACCGAGGTCGAGCGGTTGCGCGGTGACGACTACCTGGGGGCCAACGTCACGATACCGCACAAGGAGGCCGTGGCCGGCCTGGTCGACGAGGTCGACGATGTCGCGCGCCGGCTGCGGGCCGTGAACACGATCGTCAAGGCCGGCGGGCGGCTGATCGGGCGCAACACGGACGAGTACGGCTTCATGCGCAGCCTGCGTGAGACGGGGCTCTTCGACCCAGAGGGAAAGTCCGCGGCGCTGCTGGGGGCCGGCGGCGCTGCGCGCGCCGCGGCGTTCGGCCTGGTCGCGGCCGGCGTGGCGCGGCTGGCCGTCGCCAACCGCACTCCGAGCCGGGCCGAGGCGCTGGCCGCCGAGGCGAGCGGTGACGGCTGCGAGGTGGAAGCCGTCGCCGCGGACGCGGGCACGCTGGCCGAGGTGTGCGGCGCGGCGGACCTGATCGTCAACGCGACCTCGGTGGGCATGAGGCACGGGCCTGCCGAAGGAGAGAGCCCACTGCCGGAGGGCGCGATCCGGCCCGGGGCGGTCGTGTTCGACATGGTCTACACGCCAACCGAGACCCCCCTGCTCCGGCAGGCCGTCGAGGCGGGGGCGCGTCCGGTCGGCGGCCTGCCGATGCTGGTGTTCCAGGGGGCCGCCTCGTTCCGGATGTGGACGGGCGTCGAGGCCCCGGTGCGGGTGATGTTCAGGGCCGCGGAAGAGGCTATGGCCGCGCAGACGATGGCGGGGTGAGCCAGGACGTGAAGCGCAACATCTTCATCACCGGCTTCTCGGGCTCCGGGAAGACCACGGCGGGCCGCGAGGCGGCCCGGACCCTCGGCTGGCGGTTCGTCGACGTCGACGACGAGATCGTCGCCGCGTCGGGCCGCTCCATCGAGGAGGTCTTCGCACAGGACGGCGAGGCCGCCTTCAGGGACATGGAGCACGCACGGCTGGCCGAGGTGTGCCGGGGCGAGGACCAGGTCGTGTCGACGGGCGGCGGAGTGGTCGTCTTCGAGCGCAACCGCCGCCTGATGAACGAGTCGGGGCTCGTCGTATGCCTCGAAGCGGCGCCGGAGGTGCTGCACCGTCGGCTCACGCACCAGCGCGAAACGGGCGGCCGCGTCGCGCGCCCCATGCTGGACGACCCCGATCCCCTGGGCCGCATCGTGTCGCTCAAGGCCAGCCGGCAGGCCGACTACGCCAAAAGCGACTGGACGGTATCGACGGACCGGCTCGATACCGACCGTGTCGCCGCCGAGGTCGTGCGCGCCTGGCACATGCTCGGGGAAGGCGCCGAAGACGACGCGCACGCGGCCTACGGCGATCTTTCCGCGGTGGTCCGCACGTCGGCCGGCGACTATCCGGTCTGGGCCGGATGGGGGATTCTGGACGAGCTCGGAGAGCGCGCCGCGCGCGCCGTGTCGCCCGCCACGGCCTACGTCGTGACCGACCAGGGCGCCCACCGGCACGCCAAGCGCGCGCAGACGTCTCTGGAGGCCGCGGGGATCGTCACGCACATCTTCGTGCTGCCGCCCGGGGAGCAGAGCAAGACGCTGCGGAGCGCGGGCCACCTGTACGACTGGCTCGCCGGGCTGCGCGCGGAGCGCGGTCACCTGCTCGTGGCGGTGGGAGGCGGAGTCGTCGGCGACCTGGCCGGCTTCGTGGCCGCCACCTACGCCAGGGGCATGCGGCTAGCCCAGGCGCCGACTACGGTGCTGGCGATGATGGACTCCGCCATCGGAGGCAAGACGGCCGTCGACCTGCCGCAGGGCAAGAACATGGTCGGGGCCTTCTACCAGCCGAGCTTCGTGCTCGAGGACGCGAGGACCCTGGCCAGCCTGCCGAGGCGCGAGGCCGCCGCCGGCTGGGCGGAGGCGGTCAAGCACGGGCTGATCCTGGACGAGGAGCTGCTGGGCTTCCTGGAGGACAACGCCGGACCCATCCTGGACCTGGACGAGGAGGCGGCCACCGAGGCGATCAGGCGGAGCGTGGCCGTCAAGGCGGGAGTCGTCTCCAGGGACGAGAAGGAGACGCTCGGCCTCAGGGTGCTGCTCAACTACGGGCATACGGTTGGCCACGCCATCGAGGCCGCGGCCGGGTATGGAGGTTACCTGCACGGCGAGGCCGTCGCGGTCGGCATGACGGCCGCCGCCTTCATCGCGGCGGAGCTGGGCATGCTTTCGCCCGAGGACGTCTCCAGGCAGCGGGCCGTCATCGACCGGTACGGCCTGCCCGCGTCGGTCGAGGGCGTCGACCCGCGGGCGGTGCGCGCGGCGATGAGCATGGACAAGAAGACCTCCGAGGGCATAATCCGCTGGGTGCTGCTGGAGGGGATCGGCCGGGCGACGACCCGGCGGGACGTTCCGGCCGCGCTGGTGGACGCCGCGCTCGACAGCGTCTGCCGGTGACTCCGGCCAAAGGGTGCTGAGCAGACTTGCAGCCGCTGGCGCTGGCACTCGTGGGGCTGGGAGCCGGCGCGTTCGGCGTCATGGTCGGAGCGGGCGGCGGCATCATCATGGCGCCGGTGCTGCTCCTGTTCTTCGACATCGACCCAGCCGAGGTCGCGGGCACCTCGCTGGGGCTCGTGGCGTTGAACAGCTTTGCCGGCGCGGCCGCGTACAGCCACATGCGGCTGGTCGACCGCCGCAGCGGCCTGCTCTTCGCAGCCGCCGCGATCCCCGGCTCCGTGGGTGCGCCGTTCGCGGTCGCCGCGGTCGCGCCGGAGCAGTTCAGGGCCATCCTGGGCGCGCTGCTGCTGGCGCTGGCGGTCCACATGCTCGTTCGGAGGACGGGCACGGAGCGACGCGTGGAGCGAAGGGCCGCGCCGAGGCGCGGCCGCGTCGGCTGGAGACGGAAGGTCCGCCACGTGGGGCCCGCCGACCGGGTCTACGAGTACGACTTCAACGAGGGGCTCGCGATGGCGTTCAACGCCCTGCTCGGCTTCGTGTCCGCCTTCCTGGGCACCGGGGGCGGCTTCATCAGGACCCCCGTGCTGGTGGCCGGATTCGGCTTCCCGGTGCGAATCGCGGTCGCGACGTCCGTATTCTCGCTCGCCATATACGCCACGGCCGGAGCTGCGGTCCACGCCGGGCTCGGCCACGTCGACTGGTATCCGACCTTCGTCTGGGCCGGCGCGGGCTTTCTCGTCGGCAGCCAGGTGGGCGCCCGGCTCGGGTCGAGGGTGCCCGTCGCCTGGATAATGCGGCTGCTGGCGGCGGTGCTCATCGTGATGGGCGCGTCGCTGCTGGCGCAGGCCGCCGGCGTGTAGCCGTCCGATGAGCCCGATTTTCCAGCTGGAGACCAGCGACCGCGGCGCCCGGGCCGGGACCCTGCGCACCGCCCGCGGCGACGTGCCGACGCCGGCGTTCATGCCGGTCGCCACGCAGGGCTCGGTCAAGGCGCTCGACCCCGTCGATCTGCGCGCGGCAGGCGCGGCGATGATCCTGGCGAACACCTACCACCTCTACCTGCGGCCAGGGGTCGAGACGGTCGCCCGTCTCGGCGGCCTGCACGGCTTCATGTCCTGGCCCGGCCCCGTGCTCACCGACTCCGGCGGCTTCCAGGGCTTCAGCCTGGAGCACATGCGGAAGCTCGACGAGTCCGGCATCGTCTTCAAGTCCCACCTCGACGGCAGTCTCCACCGGTTCACGCCGGAGACCGTGGTCGACCACCAGCGCGCCCTGGGCGCCGACGTGATAATGCCGCTGGACGTCTGCGTGGCCTCGGACCGCGACCGGGACGAGGTGGAGGCTGCGGCGGACCGCACCGGGCGGTGGGCGGCGCGCTCGCTGGAGGCCCACGGCGGCGGCCCGCAGGCGTTGTTCGGGATCGTCCAGGGCGGCGTCTTCGAGGACCTGCGCGCCCGGTCGGTCTCGGAGATCACGTCGATGGACTTCCCGGGCTACGCGATAGGAGGGCTGAGCGTCGGCGAGTCGAAGGGGGCGATGTACGAGGTGGCCGGCTTTACGGCGGCGCTGCTGCCCCAGGACCGCCCGCGGTACCTGATGGGCGTCGGCGCGCCGGAGGACCTGGTCGAGTGCGTCGCCAAGGGCGTCGACATGTTCGACTGCGTCCTGCCGACGCGGGTCGCCCGGGGCGGCTCGCTCTACGTCCGGGAGGGCAGGATCAACGTCGACACCGCCCCGTTCCGGGACCGAGACGGGCCGATCGACCCCGGCTGCGACTGCCACACGTGCGGCACGCACTCGACCGCGTACCTGAACCACCTGTTCCGCGCCCGGGAGCTGCTCGCCTACCGGCTGGCTACGATACACAACGTGCGCTTCGTGCTGCGGCTCATGGAGGAGATGCGCGCCGCGGTGGTCGCGGGCCGGTTCGAAGCGTACAGGCGCGACTTCCACGCCAGGTTCACGCCGTCTCGCCGCGGGAACGGCGGGGAGCGGAAACGAGGGCCCCGAGGGTAGCTCTCCCGCCAGGCCTCCCGGCCCCTCAGGCCGGGCCCGTTACGGGCGGGGCCTGACCCAGGTCTCCGAGAAGGCGAGGCAGCACGAGCTGCTGGGCCGGCCGCCGTGGTCGCGCGGATAGGCGTCGCCCGCCGCGAATCGGCCGTCGAGCGTCACCCGGGCGCGGGCCGCCGGAACGATGCAGCTGTAGACGCCGTGGGGCTGGTCCGGGATGCTGCCCGCCTCGTTCCTGACGGCGTACGCCTCCCCGAGCTCGTACCAGGTCAGGGACAGCGCCTCGTCCTCCGTATCGACGCGCTCGGTCCAGTACGTGGCGACATCCCCCTCGCGGGAGAAGCCGGCGTCGACCACGGGAATCGCGGGGTCGCCGTACTCGGGCCTCATCGTCGCCTCGACATCGCGCTGCAGCCACCGGGCCAGCGCGATGTTGTCGGAGTAGACTCTGATCTCGCCGCCGGTGAGCTCGCTCTTGAAGAAGAGGACGTGGCCGGAGCCGGCCGGCGAGAGGATCACCCGCCAGTGGCTGGCGTGCGTCATTACCGCGTCCGCCGCGCCCAGGCGTATGAAGGAGTTCTCTCCGGTCAGGCGCACCTCGTTGGGATCGATCGGGGACATTTCCGAACCTCCTGTGGGGACTCGAGCCGGCATCGTACCAGCCCGACGCGGCACGCGCCACGGGCCGCGGCAGGCGTGGATAGAGCACGGCCCTGGAGGGCGACAATCCGCCGCCGGCTGGCCTGTTCCGGTCTTGTGCTACTATCGATACGTCTCGACGCCCTCGCGTCCTGGAGCCCGCACGCTGCTGCCGCTCGCCGCAAACGAACAGGAGACCGTCCAGCACGCCCGGCCGTGCCGCTCCGCGCTCAGGAGCGGGGGACTGTCATGGCTGCGGGAGCGGCCCGCGCCCTATCGCGAGAGCGCCGTCGCCGCGCTGTGGCAGCGGGCCCACTCCCTTCCGGACGGCCTCCTCACCGAGGACGGCCGTCGGTTCAAGGTCGTGTACCCCGGCCGGCCGAGCGGCAGGGCCGGCCCCGACTTCCGCGACAGCGTGCTCGCCACGGACGACGGCAAGCTCGTCACCGGCGACGTGGAGCTGCACGTCGAGGCCCCCGGCTGGCGCAGCCACGGTCACGATACCGACCCGGGCTACAACGGCGTCATATTGCACGTGGTGCTGCGCGCCAGGGGGGGCGTCTCGTCGCGGCAGCAGTCGCGGGCCAGCGCGCCCGTGGCGTCCCTGGAGCCGGTGGTCGACCAGCTCCGTCAGGCCGACGCCTCCGCTCCCCACGGCGCGGTCCCGTGGGACGGCCTGTCCGCGCGCGCTTTTGAAAAGCTGTTGGACGTGGCGGGGGACAGGCGGTTTCTCGCCCGGAGCCGGGGCTTCGCCCGGGAGCTGGACGCCGGGGACGCAGACCAGGTCGTCTACGCCGCCCTGTTCGAGGCGCTCGGGTACTCCGCCAACCGCAGGCCGTTCCGCCGCCTCGCCGAGATTGTTCCGTACGCGACGGTCGGGGCGCTTCGCGGCGAGCCCGCGGGCACCAGGCTCGCCGCCGTAAGGGCGCTGCTGCTGACGGCGTCCGGGCTGACGCTCGGCGCGGATACAGCCGGGAACGGCGCGCCGGACGCGGCGCTCGTCAGGCGTATGCCGCGAACGCGCAGGCTGGCGCCGAGCGAGTGGCGACTGTTCCGGGTCAGGCCGTCCAACCACCCCGCCAGGCGCGTCGAGGGCGCCGCTCGGCTCCTCGACAGGTTTCTGGACTCGGGGCCGACCGCCTACGTGCGGAGCGCGGCGGAGGAGGCGAAGCCGGCCGACCTCGTCCGCGCCCTCTCCGACCCGCCGCTCATAGGCGCGGGCAGGGCGCGGGACATGGCGGTCAACGTCGTGCTGCCGTTCGTGCACGCCCTGGCGGGAGCGAGGCGAGACGGGGCGGCCGCGGCGCGGTCCCTGGAGGCCTACCGGTCCTTCCCGGGGCTGGCCGACAACGACATAACGCGAGAGATGAGGCGGCTCGTCGCCGACCGGGGCCTGACGGTCACCGTCAAGGGGGCGCGCAGGCACCAGGGTCTGGCGCACCTGTACAACGTGACCACGCTGCCGGGGATGGCCCGCTCGGAGTGGCCGGCGATGATGCGAGCCGTGGACGTGGCCTAGAAACGTGGCCGGAAACCCCAATCCTCCCCAAGGGGTCATTTTCTCAACGCCGTTAGTCGATGGTTTGTTGGTTTTCTGAGACGGTTATCGTATACCACGATGCCGAACAAGACTGTAAGTCGTCGCATTTTAACAGCAGGAAACGGGGCCAATGGCTTTCCGGCCAGACTTCTAGGGAAAGACCCCGGAGAGCAGTCTTCGGACGTCGGCCGCGCGCTCTTCCTCGCCCTTCTCCTCGTAGAGCTCGAGCGCTCGCCGCAGGTCCGGCACGCCGAGGGACATCTGGCCCCTGTTCGTGTAGAGTACGCCCCGGTTCCTGTAGGCGTCCGCGAAGTCTGCCTTGAGCTCGATCGCCTTGTCGAAGTCCTCCAGCGCGCGGTCGATCTGGTCCTCGTTGTAGTAGGCGAGCCCCCTGCCGTGGTAGGCCTCGGCAAAGTCGGGGACGAGCCGGATCACGACGTCGAACTGCGGGATCGACTCCTCGTACTGCCCGGACCGCAGCAGCCCCTGCGCCCGGAGGTACCGGATGAATACGGTGCCGGACCTGGGCGTGGGAGTGGCCTCGGGCGTCGGGGTGGCCGTGGGCGCCGCCGTGGCGGTCGGCGCAGCGGTCGCCGTGGGCTCCGGCGTGGCCGTAGGCGCCTCGCCACCCAGGCCGCATGCGGCCGCCAGCGCCGTCACTCCCAGGAGCGCGGCCGACAACGCCGCGCCGACTATCGCCCTCATATGCGGACCGCCGTTCCGATTCGTCTTCGGCTAAGTCAAGCATACCATAGCCGATACCCTTTTCTGATAGACTTGGCCGCGTCCGTGAGAGAGCCGTTTCGTCCCCTGTTCGAGGTGGAGTCCATGATTCGCAGTCTCGACGGTATCGCGCCCCGCATACATCCCTCGGCCTTCGTGAGCGAGTTCGCCTACGTGATAGGCGATGTCGAGATCGGCGAGTCGTCCAGCGTGTGGCCGGGCACCGTGATACGCGCCGACGCGGGCAGGATTTCCATAGGCAGCCAGACGTGTATCCAGGACAACTCGGTCGTGCACGGCGACGCGGACGTCGAGATCGGCGACGGCGTGGTGATAGGCCACCGGGTCCTGTGCCACGCGGGCGTCGTCGGCGACGGCTCGCTGGTCGGCAACGGCGCCGTGGTCAACGACGGCGCGGAGATCGGCGCGGGCAGCCTCGTCGCGTCGGGCGCGATGGTGATCGAGAGGATGAAGATTCCGCCGGGGTCGATGGTGGTCGGGGTGCCGGCGCGGATACGGGGTCCGGTCCAGGAGCGCCACACCCGCATGATCGCGGCCACGGCCGCCGGCTACGCCGAGAAGGCCGAGCGCTACAAGCGCCAGGGCGCTCTCGAGGCCGACGGCAGCCAGTGGCCCGTCAGCTAGCCGCGGCGAACGGCCGGCCGCCTACATCCTGTCCGGCGCCGACATCAGCATCAGCGCCAGGCATCGCGCCAGCACCGTCCTCGCGGCCTCCACAAGCCTGAGACGCGCCTTCGACAGCTCCAGCTCCTCGGGCTGGTTGGACACCACCCGGCAGCGCTCGTAGAAGTTGTGGAACGCGGTCGACAGCTCGACGGCGTAGTGGGGCAGGTGGTGCGGCTCCAGCCGTTCGGACATCGTCCGCACCAGCTCGGGCAGCACGAGCATCTTGCGCACCAGCGCCAGCTCGGCGTCGTCCGTCAGCAGTGAGACGTCGGCGTCGGCGTGGTCGATCCCGCGCTCCGCGGCCGTCCGCAGGATGCCCGCGATCCTCGCGTGGGCGTACTGCACGTAGTAGACCGGGTTCTCGTCCGACTGCTTCCTGGCGAGCTCGACGTCGAACTCCATCTGGCTCTGCGGCGACCGCATCAGGAAGAAGAAGCGGCACGCGTCGGCGCCCACCTCCTCCACGAGCTCCCTGAGCGTCACTATCTCGCCGGCCCGCTTGGAGAAACGCACGGCCGAGTCGCCGCGCCTGATCGAGACGATCTGGTAGACGATCAGGTCGAGCCTGTCTGCGTCGACGCCCAGGGCCGTCGGCACCGTGCTCATGAAGCGCACGTGTCCCTGGTGGTCGGCGCCAAGAACGTCTACGACTCGGTCGAATCGCCGTTCGAGAAACTTGTTGTAGTGGTAGGCGATGTCGGTCGCGAAGTAGGTGGGCGCGCCGCTGCCGCGCACCATCACCTTGTCCTCGTCGTCGCCCAGCGAGGACGACCTGAACCAGGTCGCGCCGTCGCGCCGGACGAGCAGGCCCGCCTCGTCGAGCAGCGCCATCGCCCGGTCGAACTGCCCGTTCTCGTAGAGGCTGCGCTCGGTGAACCAGTTGTCGTAGACCACCCTGAGGTCGCGCATGTCGTCTCTGGCGACGGCCGTCATCCGCTGGAGCCCCAGAGCGCCCAGCCCGGCGGCCGCCTCCTCCTCCGGGACGTCCAGGAACTTGGCGCCGACCTCCTCGACGATCTCCCGCGCGAGGTCGACCATGTACTCGCCGACGTAGCCGTCCTCCGGCACCTCGGCCTCCCTGCCGTGCTGCTGCAGGTACCGGGCGAGCAGGCTCAGGTTGAACCGGTCCATCTGGCTGCCGGCGTCGTTGAAGTAGTACTCCCGTTGCACGTCGTACCCGGCGGCCGCCATCACCTCCGCGAGAGCGCTGCCGAAGACGGCGCCGCGGGCGTGGCCGACGTGTATCGGTCCGGTGGGATTGACGCTGACGAACTCCAGCTGCACCCGCTTGGCCGCCCCGGCGTCGACGTTGCCGTAGAGGGCGCCGGCCTGGAGAATGTCGTCGACCTGCCGGGCCAGCCAGTCCGGGCTCAGCGCGACGTTGACGAAGCCCGGCGGCGCTGTGGAAACAGCGCCCACCGTCTCGTCGTCGGGCATCGCGGAGACGATCTGCTCGGCGATGGCCATTGGGCTCATGCGCATGGAGCGCGCCAGCCGCATCGGGGCGCTGGACGCGAAGTCGCCGTGCCCGGCCCTCTGGGGGCGCTCCACGAGCGGCCCTTCGACGTGTGCCTCGGGCAGATGCCCCCGGGCCTGGGCCTCCGCCAGCGCGGCGCCGACAAGCGCCGCTATGTGGTCCCGTATCGTGATCAACTGTGCCTCGCCGCAGCCTACAGGTTAGCAGACCCGGCGGGGGCGACTACGGGGTAACTTCGAGAAGACGGCTGGCCGACGGCGGCTGTTCGAGAACCTCGCCGACGACCGCCCGCGTCGCGACGCCGTGGCGCTCCAGCGCGGCCAGCAGGGCGTCGAGGGCGTCCGGCGCCACCGCCATGAGCAGGCCGCCCGACGTCTGGGCGTCGCACAGCAGGAGCCGCGCGGTCGAGTCAAGGTCGTCGCCCCAGACCACCTCGGGGTCGGCGGAGCTCAGGTTGCGGCGCGTGCCGCCGGGCGCGACGTCCCGCTCCAGCAGCTCGACGGCGCCGTCCAGCACGGGCACGGCGCCGAGGGAGAGACGGGCGCCGACGTCGCTGGAGCGCAGCATGCCGAGCAGGTGGCCGACAAGTCCGAAGCCGGTGACGTCCACGCACGCGCGTACGCCGGCCTCCCTGGCGGCCTTAGCCGCGGCCGCGTTCAGCTCGCGCATCGCCGCGATGGCCCCGTCCAGCACCGGCGACGGGGCCGTCTGCTGCTTGCCGGCGGTCGTGATGATCCCGGTCCCGATCGGCTTCGTCAGAACCAGCGCATCGCCGGGTCGGGCGCCGGCGTTCGTCATCTGCTCGCCCGGGCCGATCAGGCCGGTGACGGCCATGCCGTACTTCGGCTCCGCGTCGTCGACCGTGTGCCCACCGACTACCAGCAGCCCCGCCTCGGCAGCCTTGGACGCGCCGCCCCTGAGGATGAGGCCGAGGGTCTCCTTGGGCAGGTCGACGGGAAAGCCGACGATGTTCAGGGCCAGCAGCGGATGGCCGCCCATCGCGTAGACGTCGCTCACCGCGTTGGCGGCGGCGATCTCGCCGAATACGAACGGGTCGTCGACGATCGGCGGAAAGAAGTCGACCGTCTGCACCAGCGCGAGGGCGTCGTTCAGGCGGTAGACGGCGGCGTCGTCGCCCGTTCCGGGCCCGACCAGCAGGTCCGGATCGCTCACGTCGGGCAGCTGGCGCAGCACCTGCGCCAGGTCCGCTGGACTGAACTTGGAGGCTCAGCCCGCGCAGCTGGCCAGCGAGGTCAGCCGCACTTCTTTTTCTGTACCAGTCATAGTGCATCCTTGCGCATCCGCGTCCTGCCTCACGAGCCCCTGTGGCACGCGACCCAAGGGCTGGCGCAGTATATCACGGGGCCATACGAGCTCCATGTGAAGAACTCCCTGGTGACCAACGGAGCACGCCTAGAGCCGGACTGCGCGGAGTGATATTCTAGGGAGTATCAGCGTGCCCAGGAGCCCACGATGTATTCCGCCAAGATAGCGGCGCGGGTAGCCCGTGTTAGCCCTCAGACTTTCCAGGCGTGGCAGAAGGCCAACCTGCTGCGACCCACCAAATCCGACTACGGCGGTCGGGTAGAGAACACATACACCTATGATGACCTGCTGTTGATGAGGGTCATCGTGCGGCTGAAGGAACAGGGGATCAAGCCCAGGGCCATAAGAACGGCCCTGGACACCATCGAGCAGATGAGCAATGGTGACCGTGCCGCGTGGAAGCTCGTCAGCATTTTCGTGCACCAAGGCCTCATCGTGGTGGTATTCCCGAACAACGAGCTATGGAATCCCGTTGCCGCCTCCAAGGGCCCCCAGAAGATGGCGGCCGTGTTCTTTCCCGAATTGATGGAGGAGTTGAAGAGGGAGCTCGTTCCAGAGCGATTCAGGCACATCGATCTCGACCCCGAAGTGCTGGGCGGGGCCCCGACCGTGAAAGGTACCAGGATCTCCACTTCGGCCATCGCTTCCGTTCTGGAGTCTGGCCTCGACCCCAAGGCCGTATACCCTGGCCTAAACGATGACCAGATAAGAGAAGTCGACGACTACGAGCGGTCGTTCTTGCGTGCGGCATAATGCTGGTGGCGGACGCCGACGTGCCGAGGCCGGTCGTCGACGCGCTCAAGATTCTCAGGTACCCGATAGCGACGTACGAGGACATCGGGGCGCCGGCGCGTCCCGATACGGCCCTTATGGACCATTGCATACGCACGGGTAACTACGTCCTCGTCACCCGAGACACCGGAATCCCCTCGCAGGCGTACGTGGCGCGATATCCGGAGCGCGGCCTGACGGTCGCACTTCTCCGCTGGAAGTCTTCGACGTTCGAGGACTTTCAGAAGATGGCCGAGTTGATCCTCAGAGACGGTGCAAAGTGGGAAGCGACGGCGGCGCGCGAACCCTCGGTCATCAGCGTTGGAGCAAGAGGGAGCAGGTACAGACCCTGGGGCAAGATTTCCCCTCATACGCTGCAAGAAGGACACACGCGTACCTAGCCCCATTGGGGCTAACGTTCGCGTCGGATCCGGAGGCTTCTCTCTACGACCCCAGGGCAGAACGGTGGCCTCCATCCGACGCATTGGAACTGCGCCGCGACACGGCGTAGAATGGCCCCGCGGATCAGGCGCGTCCCACGCACGGGAGGGTAACCATGGCCGAATACAAAAAAACGGTAGGCAACGTCGAGCTCGTCTCGCTCACGGACGACCACGGCGGCGGGCCGGCGACCGACGTCTTTCCGACCAGCACGATGGAAGTCTGGCGGGCCGAGTACCCGGAGCTGCTCGACGCCGACGAGTACATTCACCCGAGGTACGGCTCCGTGGCGGTCCGCTCGGCCGGCAAGCTCGTCGTGGTCGACACGGGCGGCGGCCCGCCGGCCGGAGCGCTCCTGGACGAGATGCGCCGCAAGGGCGTGGACCGCGAGGCCGTAGACATCGTCGTGACGACGCACCTGCACCCGGACCACGTCGGCTGGAACCTGACGGACGGCCAGCCGACGTTCCCCAACGCCAGGTACCTGGCGCCCAGGACGGACTGGGACTACTGGACCGGCCCGGGCGTCCTGGAGGAGTCGCCGCACGTACGCGACAGCGTGATGCCCCTCGAGGAGCTCGGCGCGCTCGACCTGATCGAGGGCGAGCACTCCCTGACGTCTGAGCTGACGACGCTCCCGACGCCGGGGCACACGCCGGGCCACATCTCCATAGCGATAGTCTCGGCGGGCGTGCGCGGGTTCATTCTCGGCGACGTGGCGCACAGCCCGGCCCAGGCGCAGCACACCGACTGGAGCCCGGCGTTCGACGTCGATACGAGCGTGTCCGCGCCGACGCGTCACCGGATATTCGACCGGCTGGAGGAGGAGGGCTCCCTGATCTCCTCGGGCCACTTCCCGGAGCCGGGCTTCGGCCGGCTGGTGCGCAGCGGCGGAAGGCGCCGCTGGCAGCCGGAGTGAGACCCCAGCGGGTCGATGCGGGAGCAACGGTCAGGCGCGTCCAAGCAGCCCGTTCACCCCGAGTAGCGCCGATGCTTTGTCGGCGCGTATCGAGGGGCGCATGCGGTCGTCTCACCAAACACGATAAGCTGTCGCGGGAGGCCCGCCCTTGAGCTCGACAACGGCCGAGAAAGTCTACCGCGACGCCATCGTCATAGACGGCCTGAACGTGAGCCGCTGGGACTCCGGTGCCGTATACGACAGCCTGCACGCCGGCGGCGTGACGGCGATCAACGCGACTATCGCCGTGTGGGAGGGCTACGAGCAGACGCTGGACAACGTCGCGGCGTGGCTCCGCCGCTTCCGCGAGCACGCCGACCTGCTGTCGCAGGCCGGGTCCGTCGAGGATGTCCGGCGCGCGAAGGCCGAGGGCAAGACGGCCGTGGTCCTCGGCTGGCAGAACGCGTCGCCCATCGGCAACGACCTCGACCGGCTGGCCGTCTTCCACGCGCTCGGCGTGCGGATCGTGCAGGTCACGTACAACGAGCGCAACCTGCTGGGCAACGGGTGCTTCGAGCGCACCGACGACGGCCTGAGCAACTTCGGCCTCGACGCCGTCCGAGAGATGAACCGGCTGGGCATCCTGATCGACCTGTCCCACGTGGGCGACCGCACGACGATGGACACGATCGAGGCCTCCGACCACCCAGTGGCGTTCACGCACACCAACGCCCGGTCGTTCTTCGAACACCCGCGGAACAAGCCTGACGACGCGCTGCGCGCCCTGGCCGAGAAGGGCGGCGTGGTGGGCGCCAACGCCTTCCCGATCCACCTCCGGACCGGCTACGAGTCGACGCTGAAGGACTACGTCGACTCCATCGACGACCTCGTGGAGAGGGTCGGGATAGACCACGTGGGCATCGGCACCGACTTCTGCCAGGACCAGCCGCATTCGTTCTTCGAGTGGCTGTTCTCGCGGCAGGGCATCCGGCCTCTGCGGCGGCCCGTCCCCATCGCGGACCCCCACTACCACCCGGAGGGGCTCGAGACGCCGGACGCGATGCCCAACATCGCCGTCGAGCTGATGCGGCGCGGCTACGACGCCGAGGACACCGCGAAGATTCTCGGCGGGAATTGGCTGCGGCTGTTCGGGCAGGTCTGGGGCGATGGGTCGTGACGCGTCGGTCATCCCCGAGGCGGCGGCCGCCTTCGTCGCCGCGCGCAGGGTGGGCCGGCTGGCCACCGCCGACGCAGAGGGCAGGCCTCACGTCGTGCCGGTCTGCTACGCTTTCGACGGGCGTCGCGTCTACACCGCGGTCGACCGCAAGCCCAAGCGCCGCTCCGCGCGCGGGCTGAAGCGGGTACTCAATATCCTGGCGAATCCCGACGTGGCCCTCGTCGTGGACGACTACTCCGAGGACTGGTCGGAGCTCGCCTACGTCCTCGTGCGCGGCTCCGCTGAGCTGCTGGAGGACGGCGAGGAGCGGGCCGCGGCGGAACAACTGCTGCGCGCCAAGTACCCCCAGTACCGCGAGCTGCTCGCGCCCGGCTGCGCCGTCATCGCCATAACCCCGACGAAGACGGTCGCCTGGGGACGCGTCGGATGAAGACTGAGAGCGCCGGCCGCGTCTGCGGCCCGAGGGCGTGCCGCGAGTCGGAGTTCGAGGAGACGGTGGCGCTGATCGACTCCGTCTTCAGGGCCGGGACCGACCAGGACATCGCCACCGACTACCCGCTCATCTTCCGCGAGCCGAAGCTGGACCTCCACCGCGTCCTCAGCGTGGACGGACGGATCGTCGCCCACGTCCCGGTCGCGCCCAGGGAGGTCGTGAACGGCGGCGACCGGTTCACGATCGGGATAATCGGCCCGACGGTAACGCACCCGGACCACCGCAGGCGCGGCTACGCCACCCTCTGCCTGCGCGACGCGACACGCGTCCAGGAGGAGCGCGGCTGGCCCGTGGCGGTGCTGTGGACCGCGGAGGCGACCTTCCCGTTCTACTGGCACTCCGGCTGGGAGGCGGTCGACTCCCAGGGTCTCGTATACGCGTTGGGACGCGGCGACCGCGAGCTGTTCTCGCGCGGCTCCCACGACGTGGTGGCCTTCGATCCTATGGAACAATCGCATCTCGACTTTGTCGCAGTCGCCCACGACGCGGAGCCACGGCGCATCGTCCGGTCACCGGACGACTACCTGGCGCTGCTGACGCTGCCCAAGGTGTCCACCTCGCTGGCCCTGGACGGCGGCGAGCCGGTCGCATACCTGATCGTCGGCGATGGCTTCAACAAGCCGGGGCTGATCGAGGGCGGCGGCGACACGGCCGGTCTGGAGACGCTCGTGCGCTCGTCGCTCGACCGGCTGGAGCCGGGCCGCCAGCTCCAAGCGCCGGTCCCGCTGACGTCTTCCCCGCTGGGCCGTCTCATGGAGGCCCGGAAGCCGGCCGGCCGGCGCCCGGTCGAGGAGGGCGCCGGCGTCGGCTTTCAGATGATGCGGGTCAACAGCGTCGCCGGGCTGATGAACGCTATGCGCGGCCATCTCCGCAGCCGATCGGCGGGACTCGACGCCGAGGTGTCGCTGTCATGCCCGGACACCGGCGAGTCGGTCGGCCTGACCTTCCGCGGCGGCGACGTCGAGATCGGCCCCGGCCCACTCGCGCACGACGTCGAGCTGAGCCGCCGCGACGTGGCGCGGCTCGTCTTCGGCCCCCACCGCGCCGCGAGGCCGGTACAGGTCGACGGTCTTGCCGGCGACGTCTTCGGGACGGTCTTCCCGTACTACTTCCCCATCTGGGAGCTGGACCACTGCTGACGCTGTATCTGTCAGAGGTCCACGCAACCGTTCACCCCGATCCAAATCCTCCACCTCCAGGTTCAGCGCCATATCTATCGGCCATCACCTCGTAGGGGCTGGTTTCAAACCAGCCCTCCCCTTGCCCTAGAGCGCCACCGCCATTTGGGTGGGGGATTTTGTCCGAGTAGCGCCGACGCTTCGTCGGCGCGTAACGAGGGACCGAACACGGGGCTGCCCCTCTGTCGACGGTCGTCCAACGCTGGCAAACGTCGACCGGCCCTGTATAATTGCGCGCGCTATCCAAGGAGGCATACCGTGGCAGAGCTGAGGCAGAACCGGGTCAAGCGCATTCTGGACGAGGGCGGGGTCGCCACGATCGTGGGCGGGCCGCACACGGCGGAGATGATCGAGTTCCTGGGCAGCTACGGCTTCGACGGCGTGTGGATCGAGGGCGAGCACGGCCCGGTCGACTACGCCGACATCCCGAACCTGACGCGGGCGTGCGACCTGTGGGGCATGACCCCCGTCGTGCGCGTCAACCTCAACCTGCCGGGCGTGATCTACCGGACGCTGGACGTCGGCGCGCAGGCCGTCGTCATCCCCCACGTGAACACCGCCGAGGAGGCCAGGGCAGTCGCCGACGCCTCCAAGTTCTACCCCATCGGCCACAGGGGCAACTACACGAGCCGCCAGGGCGTCGGCGTCGCCGACTTCGCCAAGAAGGCCAACGCGGAAACGCTGGCGATAATCCTGATCGAGGATGTCGTCGCCATCGACAACCTGGGGGAGATACTGCAGGTCGAGGGGATCGACGTCTTCTTCGTGGCGCCGGGCGACCTCGCGCAGTCGATGGGACGCCTCGGAGAGCCGAACCACCCCGAGGTCCAGGCCGTTGTCGACCGCGCCTTCGAGCAGATCGTCGGCGCCGGCAAGGTGGCCGGGGCGCTGACCACCGACGCCAACGTCGACCACAACATCGCGATGGGCGTCCAGTTCCTCAACACGCAGTGGACGGCGTGGGCGGAGGCCGGCGGCAGGGCGTTCCTCGACCGCGTCGCCAGGGCCTCGACCTAGCCCGCGGAGGCCCCCGATGGGCGGCCGCAGCCGTCCCAACATCCTCTACCTGTTCACCGACCAGCAGCAGGCCGGGATGATGGGCTGCGCGGGCAACCCGTACGTCCGGACGCCGGCCATGGACAGCATCGCCGCCAACGGGGTGCGCTTCGAGCGGGCGTACTGCGCCAACCCCGTCTGCCTGCCGTCGCGGTACAGCATGATGACCGGCCGCATGCCGGGCGAGGTCGGCATCCGCAGCAACCCTGACGGCAACGCGGCCAGCGTGCCGGCCGAGGTCAGGTCGGCCGCTATGGGATGGCTGATGCGGGACGCCGGCTACGACGCCGCCTACGGGGGCAAGGTGCACCTGCCGCCGGGAATGTCGCCCGAGGAGATGGGGTTCACATTCCTGACGGCGGACCAGCGGGACGGGCTCGCCGACGCCAGCGTGGACTTCATTCGCCGGGAGCGCGACCGTCCCTTCTTCCTCGTCTCCTCGTTCATCAACCCCCACGACATCTGCTTCATGGCCATCCGGGACGGCGGCGGCGACGAGGCGTACGAGGTAGACCTGGACCCGGAGCGCCGGGCAGCCGAGTTCGCCGCCCTCGACGAGGCCCTCAAAATGCCGGAAGGCGTGTCCGAGGAAGAGTTTCTAGAAAACATCTGCCCCCCGGCGCCCGCAAACCTGGAGCTTCAGGACCCGGAGCCTGAGGCGGTGGGCATGATCGTCGACCAGCGGCCTTTCAAGAGAAACGCCCGACAGAGCTGGTCGGCTGAACGATGGCGGCTGCACCGCTGGGCCTACTGCCGGCTGACCGAGATGGTCGACGCTCAGATCGGCCGCGTGCTGGAGGCGCTGAGGGAGACGGGGCAGGAGGAGGACACGGTCGTCATATTCAGCACCGACCACGGCGACATGGACGGCTCCCACCGCATGGAGCACAAGACGGTGCTGTACGAAGAGGCGACGCGGGTGCCCCTGATCGTAAGCTGGAAGGGAGTCACCCACGAGGGCCGGGTAGACCGCAACCACCTCGTGTCGAACGGCCTCGACCTGCTGCCGACCGTCTGCGACTACGCCGGAGTCGCCCCGCCCGACGGCCTCGAGGGCGCCAGCCTGAGGCCGCTCGTCGAGGGCGCCCCGCCCGGCCGCTGGCGCGACCGCCTGCACGTCGAGAGCGAGTTCGGCCACATGGTCGCCGCGGGCCGCTACAAGTACGTGCTGTACGACGAGGGCCACGACCGGGAGCAGCTAATCGACCTCGACCGCGACCCGGGCGAGATGTCCTGCGTCACCGACGTCCCGGAGCTCGGGCCGATACTGGAGGGCCACCGCGACTGGCTCCAGGCCCGGCTAGCCCGGCGCTAGTCCTTCACCCGAATCCACCGATGCGGAGCGGCCTTGGGGTTGGAACAAGAGGTGAGAGCCGTGGGACGCGACGGTCCGCGCTCGATTCCGATAAATGGGGCCGGTGGCGGCCTTTGGTTGTCGTTGGGGGCGCCGACGGCGGTCCTGGGCAGCGGCGCTGGGGCGGGGTCGGCGGTACAGCGTGCAGGGGAAGACAATCGCGGACCGGGCCGGTGCGACTCTGTGGGGCGGTTGGGTAGTCTGGTGGACGGGTCAGGCGCCGTCGGTGCCGTCAGGCAGGCAAAGGCAGGGCTCGCAATCGAGCCAGGGCGCGAGTGAACTGGGTTTCCCAAGGCCAGCCCTGTGGCAGATGCAAAGTGAGGCGGCGGGCCGAGCGGGTGAGCCGTCCGGCCAGGGAGAAGAAGCGCCGCCGGAGGGTCCTGGTGGTCACCACCCCCTCGCCCAGACCGATGCGCGCGGTCCAGCGGGCCAGGTTATGGGCCAGCACCTGGACGGCCAGCCAGGCGCCGTTGGCGGCGAAGCGGCCAGAGGGCAGATGGTTGAGGCCGACGCCGTGCTTGAGGTCTCGGATGGCATTCTCGATCTCGGCGTGGCGGCGATGGTCGGCCTCCAGTTCCAGGGTCTCCCCGTCCCGGTCGGTGATGAAGCCGTGATAGCTGTATCTGGCGAAGAGGACCAGTTGGGAACCGGGCGTGGGCTTCACCCGCCGCACGATGAGCCGTACCGGCGCGGCTTCGGGCTCACCCTGGAAGGGAGTGTAGGTGGTCTCGGCCACGTCGGCGCCGCCGTCCATCCAGTAGGGGACGGGCGTCCAGTCCTCCTCGGGAATCGCCTCAATCAACTCCCTGAGGCGGGCGTGTTGGCGGATGGTGATGGAGAAGCGCACGTCCAGCTTGCGGCAGACGGCGACCAGGGCGTGGGCATAGAAGCCGCTGTCGGCCCGCACCGTGAGTTGTCCTGTAGCCCCAGCATGGCGCACCCGGCCCACGGTCTCCCGCAGGAAGTGGGCGGCGCCGCGGGCGGTGTTGGCCCGGCCCTCGCGCAGCCGAGACATCAGCACGTCGCCGGTGCCGGCGGCGACGGCCAGCAGCGGGTGATAGCCCCGCTGGCCGGTATAGCCGTGGTGGCGGGCGCCCTCCTTGGCCAGTCCGTAGGTCTCGCAGATCGTCGAATCAAGGTCGATGGTGAACGGTGCGTCGCTGGGTCCGGCCCCAGCGGCCCAGGCCCGGGACAGCAGCTCCCGGCTCACCCGGTCCAACTGGCGGACGTGGCCCCACCGGAAGCTGCGCAGGAAAGTTCCCAGGGTGGATGGCGCCTTGACTACGCAGCCGATGGCACCAGATGTCCCGCCGGTACGCAACACGTCGGCGTCATCAATGAAGTCGCCCCCAGCCAGCGCCGAGGCCACCAGGGTCAGCAGCTTGTCTCCAGGGTTCGCCCGCCCCGGCGCGTCTCCCAGGTCGACGTGGCTGTCGACGAGTTCCCGCAGGCCCAGATGCCGGGCGAGGGTGGCCGGCAGGAGCAGACCGGCATTGGCCACCAGGCGGTGATCGTCAAAGACGATACGGATACGGTCGGGGTGGTTGCGTGGTAGCATCTATTGGGTGCTCCTTCTCTGGGACTGTTTTGCTGTTACAAAACCATTATCCCAGATTCAGAGGAGCACCCTCTGGCCACTTCAGGATGCTAACCAAACGCCCTCCCTCGGTGGATTGGGGCTTCAGCGTCGCCCTTCGATACACCCCGACGAAGCGTCGGGGCACTCAGGGCAAACGGCCACCTTGCCGCTGCTTAACCACCCACACAACCCGTTCACCCCGAGTAGCGCCGGTGCTTCACCGGCCCGTATCGAGGGGCGCACGCCGTCCCTCGCCAACCGTGAACCCTTCCGCTGGGCGATAACCGTTCGGAGTCGCCCTTCGATACACCCCGACGAAGCGTCGGGGCACTCAGGGCAAACGGCCACCTTGCCGCTGCTTAACCACCCGCACTACCCCGTTCACCCCGAGTAGGGCCGATGCTTCATCGGCACGTATCGAGGGGCGCACACGGTCCCTCGCCAAGTGTGAACATGTCCGCTGGGCGACAAACAGGGCCGCGTCCCCGGAGCGGCTGCTACAATCGACCGACCCCACCCGGACCCGCACACGCCATGTCCTCAATTGCCGACCAGCTCGAGCGCCGGCTCGCCCCCGACCGGCTTCACCTGCTCCGCCGCGCCGCCGCCATCGCGGCGCAGCGGGGAGCGAGGCTCTACCTCGTCGGAGGCGCGGTGCGCGACGTGCTGCTCGGAGGCAGCCCCGCCGACCTGGACGTGGTCGCCGACGGCGCTTTTCCCGGGCTGCCTGATGCGCTGGCATCCGGTCTGGGCGGCCGCGTGACCGCCCGCTCCCGGTTCGACACGGCCAAGCTGGCCATCGACGACCTCACGCTGGACCTGGCGAGGGCCAGGACCGAGTCGTACGCCCGTGCCGGCGCACTTCCTGACGTGAGCCCGGGCACGATGGCGCAGGACCTGGCCCGCCGCGATTTTTCCGTCAACGCTATGGCCGTCAGCCTGTCCGAAGACGACTGGGGAACGCTGCTCGATCCTCACGGCGGGGCGGCGGACCTCCGGGCCGGACTCGTCCGGGTGCTGCATCCCGGCAGCTTCGTAGACGACGCGACCCGCATCCTGAGGGCGGTCCGCTACGCGGGCAGGCTCGGCTTCGAGATCGAGCCGAACACCCGTCGGCTGCTGGAGCGCGACCTGCGCCGCCTCGACACGATCAGCGGCGACCGGCTGCGACGGGAGCTCGCGTTGCTGCTCGCCGAGGACGAGTGGCCAACCTGCCTGCGGCGCGCCCGCGACGCCGGCGTTCTGGGCGCCGTTCATCCCGCCCTGGCGCTGGAGCGGGCGCCCCTGGACGTCCTCGACGCTCACGCGGCCGTGCCTGACGTCGTTCGGCTCGCGGCGACGCTGTCCCTCGCGCCTGCCGAGGAGATCGGCGCGGCGGCCGCCCGGCTCGATATGACCGGCGAGTGGGCCGCCATCGCGAGGGACGTGGCCGTCCTGGCTGGAATGCTCGATCGCCTCGACGCCCCGCGAATCGGCTGGAGCCGCGTGTACGCGCTGCTTCACGGCGTCGAGCCGGCCGCCATAGAGGGCGTCGCGCTGACGTGCCGCAGGCCGCGCGCCGCCGAGCGCATGCGCCTGTACCTGGACGAGCTTCGACACGCCAGGCCCATGCTCGACGGTAACGACCTTCTCGCCATGGGAGTGCCCCAAGGGCCACGTGTCGGCGAGATCCTGAACGCGCTCCTCGACGCCAGGCTAAACGGCCTCGTCTCCACCCGCGATGAGGAAGAGGCCTACATCAAGCGGAGCCTGGCCCTCGGCTAGCGCACCCCGGGGCAGGCCCTCACCGGCGAGGGCCGAGAAACCGCTCCAACTCGCTGACGATCATGTCTCTGTCGGCAATGGCGCCGATATGGGTCCGGTCCTCGAGGCGCACGTAGACGCAGTCCGGGACCATCTCACACGCAGCTCTCACGGCCTCGGCGAATGGGTCTTCCGGCGGGATGCAGCAGCAGCGAAGGGCCGTCCCCTTCCACCTCATAGTGAATCTGGCGACCCTCTTGTACCAGCAGCGGAGGCACCGGACCCTTACCGTTGCCGCGACCAGACGGCCTTGGTGTAGGCGACCCGCAGCCCCGCGCGCTCCATGTTGCGCTGGCTCGAGGAGCCGGGCGACGCCTGTGCCGCGATCAGGTCGCAGCCCTCGGCCGCGGCGTCGGCGATCCGGCGGCGGATCAGGGCCGACTGGCAGCCGCGTCCGCGGAACCGAGGCGCCGTGGCCGCGCCCGCCAGCGATCCTACGCCTCCGCTGACGAACAGCGCCCCGAAGGCGGCGGGCGCGCCCTCGACGGACGCGACGTACAGACGCCAGCCCGGCAACGGGTGACGCGCCTCGACGTTGGCCCTGGCCCGCCGCAGCAGGTCCGGCGCAATGCGCGGGTCGTCCAGGTACAACATGTAAAGGTCGGCGAACAGCGACATGTAGCTCGCCCCCACCTCCTGCACCTCGACCCCGTCCCCGGGGGCGGGCCACCCCGGCTCGGGCTCCCCGTACAGCACCGTGTGGAAGCCCGACTGGTAGAAGCCGCGCTCGGCCAGGGTCAGGCGGACCTGATCGGAGCACAGCATTGGAGCGATGTCGAAGCGGCCCTCGACGCGCCGCTCACGGTACCAGCCCAGCACCGAGTCGATCTCCGCCGGCCCGTGGTCGCGAAGGCCGATCGTCCTGTTGAACTCCCAGTAGTCGAGCCCTGTCATGGCGAGCGCGGTGGCGTCCCCGAAACGGGCGACGTCCACGCCGAGGGGGTTGTCGTCGTCCGTACGCAGCGCCTCCATGTCGGACGCCATGTACTCGGCCTCCGAACGCTCCAGCCTGTCGGCAAGCTCAGCGGTGACGACGGGCGGCGGCACTACTTCACCGCCTCGATCAGGAGGTTGCTCTGGGTCCACACGAGGCCCTCGGCGCGGCTGCAGGCGCGCTCCAGCGCCAACAGAGCGTCGAGGTCGCGCTCGAAGTCGAATCCGGGAACGGCCCACGGCACGGCCGTCAGCATGTAGACGACGTCGCCGAGGCCGCCCATCGCGACGCCAAGGTCGTGCTCCCGTGCGTCGGCCAGATCGAGCCCCGCGTGTCGGAAACCTTCGCGGTACCGCTCGAAGAGGTCGCCGCTGCCGCCGGCCGCCTGGGGGAAAAACTCTCCGAGCTCCCTCCAGTGGTTCCGCCCGATCTGCTGCGTGAGCACGCGCCCGCCCGGGCGCAGCGCCCGCGCGACGTCCGCCGGGTCGAGGTCTTCGTGGCGGTTCAACACGAGGTCGACGCTGCCGTCGGCCAGGGGCAACCGCAAGCCCGACGCGTGCACGACCTGCACGCCCATCGGCGCCAGCCGGGCCGCCGCCACGGGCACGTTGGGCGACCAGCCCTCCGTGGCCAAGGCGGTCCCAAGATAGCCGTCGCACAGCCTGGAGAAGCGCTCGCCGCCGCCGGTACCCATGTCCACCACGACTCTCGCGCCGGACAGGAGGTCGCGCGCCCGCTCGTCGTAGTCCCAGGGCGTCGGCGGGCCGAGGCTGACCGTGTTCACGTCGAAGCTCCAGCCTCGCATCCGACGGGCCCGCTCCGCGTAGGGCCTCAGCTCGGCCAGACGCTCCTCTCGCGGCCTCAACCCGGCCCTCCGGTCAGCCGAGGGAGACCCGGGGCGCGAGGCGCGGGTCGGTCATCGTCGCCGGGTCGAGGATCCGGTCCAGCTCTTCGTCCGACAGGTCGGTCATGGCCGCCGCCACCTCGCGGACGGTCTTGCCGGTCGCCTGCGCCTCCTTGGCGATGGCCGCCGACCGGTCGTAGCCGACGTGCGGCACGAGCGTGGTGACGATAGCCAGGCCCTGGTGGACCATGTCGGCCCCGCGGCTGGTGGCCTTCAGGCCGCTGACGCACTGGTCGGCCAGGTTGCGCGACGCGGACGCCAGGATGTCTATCGACTCCAGCAGGTTGTGAGCGGCCACCGGCATCATCACGTTTATCTCGAAGTTGCCGGACTGGCCCGCGACCGTGATCGCGGCGTCGTTGCCGATGACCTGGGCGGCGACCTGGCAGACCGACTCGGGGATCACCGGGTTGACCTTGCCGGGCATGATCGAGCTTCCGGGCTGCACCTCGGGCAGCTCGATCTCTCCAAGACCGGCGCGCGGGCCGGAGCCGAGCCAGCGTATGTCGTTGGCGATCTTCATCAGGCTCACGGCCACCGTCTTGAGGGCGCCGCTGCACTCGACCACGCCGTCCAGCGAAGACTGGGCCTGGAAGTGGTTGTCCGTCTCAGTCACCGTCGCGCCCAGCATGGCCGACAGCCTGGCGCAGACGGCGGCGGCGAAATCGGGATGGCTGTTCACCCCCGTGCCCACCGCGGTGCCGCCGAGCGCAACCTCCGACAGCCCGGCAGTGGCGTCCCTGAGCCGCCTGACGCCCCGGTCTATCTGGCCGGCGTGGCCCTCGAACTCCTGGCCGAGCCGGATGGGCGTCGCGTCCTGCAGGTGCGTCCGGCCGGTCTTGACGACCGGCATGAACTCCTCCGCCTTGCGCTCCAGCGCGTCGCGAAGGTGCTCCAGCGCGGGGACCAGCGCGCCGTGGAGGCCGCTCAGCGCCGCGACGTGGATCGCCGTCGGGATCACGTCGTTCGACGACTGGCCCGTGTTGACGTGGTCGTTCGGATGCACCGGGGCCCGCGAGCCCAGCTCGCCGCCGAGCATCTCGATGGCCCGGTTCGAGATCACCTCGTTTGCGTTCATGTTGGTCGAGGTGCCCGAGCCGGTCTGGAAGACGTCGACCACGAACTGATCGTCCAGCTTGCCGTCAGCGACCTCCTGTGCGGCCCGGACGATCGCGTCGGCGGTCTCGGGGTCCAGCAGCCCGAGGTCGCGGTTGACCTCGGCGGCGGCCAGCTTGATCTGGCCGAGAGCGCGGATGAAGGACGGCGGGAACCGGAGGTCGCTGATCGGGAAGTTGAGCACGGCCCGCATAGTCTGGGCGCCGTAGTACGCGTCCGCGGGTACCCGCAGCTCGCCCATCGAATCGCGTTCCGCGCGCTCGCTCGCCATGGGATATGCCCTCCCTGCTCGTTTGCCTCACTCGCCACGATGGTAGGCGACGGCGCGGCCGATTTACAAGACGCGCCGGCAGTCCAAATCCCCCACCTCCGTCATTCCCGCGAACGCGGGAATCCATCCCCGAAAGGGTGCGCCACTATGACGCGGGAACCAGTCTGTCACGCCGTCCGGCCCAATCAGGTGGGGAATCCAGGGCAGGCCGCGCAGGGCCGTGTCCACCCAGCGTGGCTCCAACACAACCCGTTCACCCCGAGTAGCGCCGCTGCTTCAGCGGGGCGTATCGAGGGGCGCACGCAACCGTCCTGGCGGTAACTGGTATCGCCCCACCCGAATGCCGCGTCGTGCGGCCCCTTCGATACACCCCGACGAAGCGTCGGGGCACTCAGCAACTGTCTTGGAAGTCAAGCGATTTGGGAGGCGTAGTGCCGTCTCGGGTCCCACCGAGTCTGGTCGCGCATCATTACGTTGATGAGCGTCAGCAGCTTCCTCATCGCCGCGGTCAGCGCTACCTTCTTAGCCTTGCCCGCCGCACACAGCCTGTCGTAGAACTCCTTGATGACCGGATTGCGACGTATGGCCACTAGCGTGGCCATATACAGGGCACTGCGCACCGACTTTCTGCCACCCCACGTCGTGCGCCTGCCCCTGAACTGTCCGCTGTCCCTGTTGAACGGCGCCACCCCGACCAGGGCGGCGATCTCCCTACGGTTCAGACGCCCCAGCTCCGGCAACTCCGCCATGATCACGCTCGACACCACCTCCCCGACGCCGGGAACACTGGTGAGCAGCTCGTCTTTGGCTCTCCACACAGGGCTGGACTGGATGAACTCCTTGATCTGACGGTCTATCTCTCCTCGATCTTTGATCAGCCAGGCGATGTGCTGCTCGATGCGAGGTCGAAGTACTGCGGTGGCATGCCGAAGCCGGTTGCGTTCTGACGTGATCATCTCCACAACCTGGCGCCTTCTGCGAATCAGCGCCCGCAACTCCCGCTCTTCCTCGTCCAGCAGAGGCCGGACCTGTGGCTTGACCGCCTCGGCAAAACGGGCCAGTACCTCGGCATCGAGCGTATCGGTCTTGGCGTTCCTGCCGATGGAACGGCCAAAATCGCGTACCTGACGTGCGTTGACCACCGCTACGGCATGGGCCGCAGCAGCCAACTCTGCTGCCACATCGTACTCGTACCCACCACTGGACTCCATGACCACAAGTCTGGGCCGCGTAGCGCCCAGACTTTCGAGCAGCGACGCGATACCCTCCGGGTTGTTCGCCTTCCTCCAGGCACGGGCCTCCGACGATACACGCACGTCCAGGTGGTCCTTGGACACGTCGATCCCTACGTACACCTCCTCATTGCTCATCGCTCTCCTCCTGTCTATACTCAGTATGGTCTCCCGCTCAGTCCCATCCTTGCAGATACGGACTCCATGTCCGGGCAACTGTTCGGGCTCTGGGGAGACCGGGGCGTGACGATCCTGCTGAGTGGCGGTCTTCAATGACCCGGGCGAAATCGATCTGTCACGCCCCTGTACTGTCATTTAACCCTACCCGATCAAGATACAAGGGCGAACGGGTTGTGTGGAGACGGCCCCGCCCGGACGTGACTTCGATGGCCACGGCACAGCCATGATCACGGGGCCGCAAGGCATGGACCGTGTTCATGGCAACAACCCTGGGCAGTTACGACCTCGCGGCCCTCGATGACGGCCTGCGGAGTGTCCAGCACCATCGCCTGGGCCCTCTCCGCGCCCACTATCTCGGCCGCCGCCTTCATCCCCGGCAGCAGCGCCGGAGACCGCGGGCCGCCCGGCGCGTGGGTGTCCGACGCCAGCATGTGCACCAGCCCCCGCCTGAGCACGGCGTGAGTGAACCGCTTGACCTCGTCGCCGAACTGCCCGGTCAGGCTGCCCGCGGTCACCTGGGTGAGCATCCCCCGTTCGACGAAGGCGCGCAGCACGTCCGGGTCCCGCTGGACGAGCTCGATCCGCTCCGGGTGCGCCAGCACGGGCGTGATGCCGCTCGCCTGGATGTCGGCCAGCGCCGGCTCCACCCAGTCCGGATGGCCGAAGAAGGGCAGCTCCACCAGCGCGTACCGGGTGTCGTTCATCGGCAGTGCCGCACCGCGAGCCAGCGCCTCGGGCAGGTCCGCGTCGAGATGGTTCTCCATTCCCAGCGTGAGGGTGAGCCCGATGCCGCGCGCATCGAGCTCTTCGACCATGTTCGCGAAGAGCTCCATGAGATACGGGATCGAAAAATCTTCCGTCACATCGCGGCGATGCGGCGTGGCCAGCATGACGGTCGTGCCGCCGGCGGCCGCGGCGCGGGCCATCGCGACGAACTCGTCCACGGTCTCGGCCCCGTCGTCGAGGCCGGGCAGGATGTGGGAGTGGACGTCGTACATGATTGGCGGGGCTGCGGAGTTACCGCGGCTGCGCCATAATACGCAGCCGTCGGGAGCACGTACAAGGGTACCCGCACGCGGGCCGCGCTGGTAGAATCGCACTTTCGCCCCGGCGACGCGCATCGAAGATGGGCGCGCTCCCCGGAGCGAGGCAAGAGACATCGGGGCACCCCATCGTCGACGCCCCACAGGACGAGGAACGGCATGACAGAAGCATCACCCCTGGCACAGTACCTTGCCGAGTGCGCCGAGACCGGCCGGTCGGCCGACGCGGGCTTCACCGCCTACCTGGCGTCCCTGGAGCAGATCGGCCGCGTCGCGCCCGAGGTCTCCGCAGCCGTGGTGGCCGAGGTCGCGGACCAGCGGTCCAGCCTGAAGATGATCGCCAGCGAGAACTACTCGTCGCTGGCCGTGCAGCTCGCGCAGGGCAATTTGTTCACCGACAAGTACGCCGAGGGCATCCCCCACCACCGCTTCTACGCCGGCTGCGACAACGTCGACGCGGTCGAGAGCCTCGCGGCTGAGCTGGCGTGCGAGCTGTTCGGCGCCGACCACGCCTACATGCAGCCCCACTCGGGCGCGGACGCCAACCTGGTCGCCTACTGGGCCATCCTGGAGAAGCGCGTGCAGGCGCCGTTCATGGAGGAGATGGGACAGACCGACCCGTCCAAGCTGAATGACTCCCAGTGGGCGGAGCTGCGCTCGGCGCTCGGCAACCAGCGGCTGCTCGGGATGAACTACTACTCCGGCGGGCACCTGACGCACGGCTACCGCCAGAACATGTCCGCCAAGATGTTCGAGTCGGCGTCGTACGACGTCGACCGTGAGACCGGGCTGATCGACTACGACGCCCTGCGCGCGCAGGCGAAGGCGTTCCGGCCGCTGGTGTTGCTGGCGGGATACAGCGCGTACCCCCGGCACATCGACTTCAGAGCGTTCCGGGAGATCGCGGACGAGGTCGGCGCCGTGCTGATGGTGGACATGGCCCACTTCGCGGGCCTGGTCGCCGGCAAGGTGTTCACCGGCGTCAACGACCCGGTCGCCCACGCCGACGTGGTGACGTCGACGACGCACAAGACCCTGCGCGGCCCTAGGGGCGGCATGATCCTGTGCACCGACGAGTTCTCCGAGCACGTCGACCGCGGCTGCCCGATGGTGCTGGGGGGGCCGCTCCCGCACGCCGTCGCGGCCAAGGCCGTCGCGCTCCGGGAGGCCAGCGGCGACGACTTCCAGCGATACGCCCAGGGTATCGTCGACAACGCCGACGCGCTCGCCCGGGCCTGCGTCGCCGAGGGGATGACCGTGGCGACCGGCGGCACCGACAACCACCTGATGCTGCTCAACGTGACGCCTTTCGGGCTCACGGGCCGGCAGGCGGAGTCGGCCCTTCGCGCCGCCAACGTCACCCTGAACCGGAACTCGCTGCCGTTCGACGCGAACGGCCCGTGGTACACGAGCGGGCTCAGGATAGGCACTCCCGCGCTGACGACGCGCGGCATGGGCGCGCCCGAGATGGAGGAGATAGCCTCGATCGTCATGCTGCTGCTGGCCGGCACCGAGGCCACGACGATCAGCCGGGGCAAGAACGCGGGCTCCCGCAGCAAGGCCAGGTTCCGCACCGACGCCGACGCCCTCGAGACCGCCCGCGGTCGAGTCGCCGACCTGCTCGACCGCTTCCCGCTATACCCCGAGCTTGACCTGGAGTACCTGCAGCGGCACTTCGGCTAACGCCTAGTCACACCGGTGCGAAGGGCGGGGCCGAGTCCTGACGTGCGCGCAGCGGGGACCAACTGCTGGCGGTCAGGACAGCTTCCGCTTCAAGTTGTCCCACGTCCAGACGACCATTTCCCCCGCCCCGCTCATCGGATTCCACTTCTTGCCTTGGGGCCGCAATTGGAACCGGCGCTTCTTCAAGTCCTTGGCGATCTTGATCTCCTTCAGAACGCCGGGGGCGTTGTGCGTGTCCCTCCCCAGTATCACCACAAACACGTCACACCGCGCAATGGCGCTCTGCGCCTTGTTCAGCCATTCGGACTCCGGTTCCCGCTCCTGAAGAGAGTAGTCGTTTACCGAGAATGGGGAATCGGGTAACTTCGCCTGGCCGATCAGGGTCTCCTTGAGCTGCAAGTCAGCGTCGTATTCGAAACTGACAAACACCTTCTTCTTGGCCACGGATATCTCCAATCGGAGCTTGCGGCATGTGTCCTGAGCCTAAGGCAGTCTACCGGACGAGGCGGCGGAGGACCTCTTTCCTGACGTCGGTCTCCAGCAGGTCGTCCAGGTTGCCTTCCAGGCCCTTCATCACGACGCCCAGGGACTCCTCGACGGCGTCCGCCGTGATCCGGATGTCCTCCTCGGTATGGGAGAGCGTGAAGTTGAAGCCGGTGGGCGTGAAGACTCCCCGCTTGGCCATCTCCTGGATGAACAGCGTGTTGACCTTGGGGCGCAGCGACTCGTCGGGCACGTCGATTTCGATCGTGGGCCTCGTCCAGAAGCCGGTGACCCGGCCCGGCATGCCGACCGACTCGACGACGTCGCCGAGGGCGGCGATCATCGACTCGCCGATCTCCTGGAACTCCTCCGCGGAATCCCTGCGCTTCAACTCGCCCAGCGTCGCGATGGACGCGGCCAGGCCCACGTTGTCGCTCCAGTAGGAGCTGGAGATGAACATGCTGCCCGCGGGCTCCATCACCTCCCGCGAGCCGACGACGGCGCCCATCGGGTAGCCGTTGGAAATGCACTTCGCGAAGGTCGTCATGTCGGGGGTGACGCCGAGGTACTCCTGCACGCCGCCGACCGCGGCGCGGAACCCGCAGGAGACCTCGTCGAAGATCAGGATGGCGCCGTTCGCGCGCGCCAGCTCCTTCACCGTCTCGAGGTAGCCTTCGGGCGGAAGCTCGGAGCGCATCGGCTCCATCATGATCGCCGCGACCTCGCCTTTGTTCTCGTCCAGGAGGCGCCTGAGCGTGTCCAAGTCGCCCTCCGCGAAGGGCAGCGCGGTCCCGGCCAGAGCTTGCGGTACGCCGGTCGCTCTCGTGCCGGTAACGGGGAAGCCGCCGGTCGCCGGGTCTTCCTGGAGGTTCGCTGCCTGGTACCAGTCGTGCCAGCCGTGGTATCCGCTGAAGATGATCTTGTCCCTGCCGGTCGCGCCCCGGGCGATCCGCGCCGCCACGGCGCAGGCGTCGCCGCCGCCCTTGGTGTAGCGGACCATCTCCGCGCTTGGGACCGTCTCCACCAGTATCTCCGCGAGCTCGACCTCCTTCGGGCTGTTGATCGTGAACAGGCTGCCCAGGTCGATCTGCTCCTTGACCGCGCCGTCGACGACGTCATCGGCGTGGCCGAGGATGACCGCGGTGTAACAGTTCACCCAGTCGATGTACTCGTTGCCGTCGACGTCGGTGAACCGGGAGCCCTTGGCGCTGACGGCGTAGCTCGGGCTGACGCCCTCGGCGAAGCCGCTGGCGCGCCGGCTCTGGAGCTGCACCCAGCCGGGGATCAGCTCGCCCGCCCGCTCGTATAGCTCCGTCGACTTCTGTACGCGTGATTCCGTAGCCATTCAGTACTCCTTTGGCGCTTGCGGCGCCGGGGTCTCGGTCGTTCTAGCCTTCCACGTCGGTCCAGTCGAAGACCACGCCGAGCATGTTCTTGTCGCGGGTCTCCATCATCTCGTACGCCTTGGCGATCTCCGTGTAGTGCATCCGGTGCGTGATCAGCTTGGACGGCTGGAGGCGGCCGTCCGCCATCAGCCCGAGAATGTGCTCGCCGCGGCGCTCGGACGACCAGCGCTGGTCGGTCTCGCTGGGGTACGTGTCCTCCGTGACGCCGCTGGCGGCGATCAGGGAGATGCCCTTGTCGTAGAAATAGCCGCTCCACAGCGGGTTGAAGTCCAGATCGGCTTCGCCCCTCCCGGACAGCGCGACCACCGAGATGCGGCCGCTGCGCCGGACTATCTCGCACGCGGTCCTGTACGCCGGCCACGGGTTGGCGGTCAGTATGACCAGGTCGACGCCGTTGCCCAGGCTCCACTCGTCCAGCTTCGCCTGCAGGTCCGGGTCGTCGGACAGGAACCCGGCGTGGGCGCCCATCTTCTCAGCCATCTCCAGCCGGACGGGGCTGTTGGCGATGGCGGCCACCTGCGCGCCGTAGATCGGGCCGAGGGCGATGGCGCCCAGGCCTAGCAGGCCCACCCCGACGACCGCGACGTACTCGCCGGGTCTGAAGTGCGCCTTCCGGTAGCAGAAGCCGCTCAGCGAGTAGAGGTGGGTATAGACGGCGTCCTCGGACGCGACGCCCTCGGGCACCTTGACGATCTGCCCGGCGTCTTCGTCACCCCCCTGCGGGGCGACGTATCCCGACTGGTGGTGCTGCCTCGACACGACGTGGTCGCCCACCTCGAAGCGGGTCACCTCGCTGCCGACGGCCCTGACCTCGCCAAAGTTGCTGTCGCCGACCCAGCGTGGGAACTCGTTGGGCGCGCCGGGTATCGAGGGCTCGCCCTCCCAGTTGCCGCGGTCGGTCCCCAGCTTCAGCGCCGTGACCTCCGTCTCGACGTAGATATCGTGGGGGCCCAGGTTCGAAGTGTCCATCTCGACATCTTCGATGACCATGTCCCTGGGCCCGCGGAGAATTACCCTTTTCATGTACGGCCTCCCAGCCGATGTTTCTAGTAGGCGCACGGCCGACCATGCGCGGGTTCAGCGGGGTCAAGTGTACCCGCGCGCCTAGCCGCGCGCAACGACTGCGGAGACCTGGTGGATAGTGGGTAGTGAATAGTGGATAGTTGGGAGTGGGGGGGCGGGGTGGCCGGCGGGCAGGCGGGGGCGTTTTCCTCCTCTCCCTCGACGGGCCCTCGACGGGAGAGGATTGAGGTGAGGGTGACGCTTTCGCAGGCAGCCAGCCGCCCGCCAGGCGACCCGGCGCTCAGCCCGCTTAGCGCAGCCGCGACAGCATCATGTCGTCTTTGGAAAAATCCCAGTCGGCGTCGTGGAGGCCTTGGTCGCGCCACCAGCGGTAGGTCATCTCGAGGCCGTCGTCGATGTCGTGGCGGGGCGACCAGCCCAGGTCGCGTTTCGCCTCGTCTATGCTGAAGAAGAACGAGCGCCCCCAGCCGAACGGCCAGATCGCGGTGTCGCCGATCCCCAGCTCGCGGTTGAGCTCGGCGAACCTGTCGCCCGGCACGTAGACGACGTCCACCGGCCGACCGACGGCACGGCCGACGGCGCGAATCCAGTAGTCGACGCTGACCGAGTACTCGCCGCATATCGTGTAGCAGTTGCCGACGCCCCGGTCCGTAAGGGAGGCGGCGAGAAAGGCGGCGGCCAGGTCGTCGACGTGGGCGAACTGCACCAGCGCGGACGGGTCGCCGGGGATGATGATCGGCCGTCCCCTGAGCAACCGCGCGAAGTAGCTGAACTCCCGTTCCGGCAGCGTGTTGTACGGGCCGTACACCGCGGGCGGCCGCAGCATGGTGACCGGGAAGGCGCTGAGTGCGTGGGCCTCGTGCAGCAGGTCCTCGCAGTCGACCTTGCCCTTCTGGTAGCCGCTGGCGTCGGGCGACCTTTCCAGCGGGAAGTCGGGCCTGATCGGGTAGCGATTCGACCGCTCGTAGACCGCGGTGGTGCTGCAGAAGACGTAGCTGCCGACGTTGCCGTCCAGCGCCTCGACCGCTGGCCTGAGCGTCTTCGCCACGTAGGCCGAGATGTCGAAGGCGGCGTCGAACGTCCTGCCTTTCAGCGCGGCCGCGACCTCGGACGGCTTCTCGCGGTCCGCTCTTATGGCTGCGACGCCCTCGGGCAGCTCGGTCGGCGTCGCGCCGCGGTTCAGGACCGTGACGGCGTGGCCCTCGGCGTGAAGGAGCTGCACGAGCCGGAGTCCGATGAATCGCGAGCCGCCAAGTACGAGCGCCTTCATGGTGTCACCTGTGGATCAGTTTACGTCGGCTTGGGTTACGCCGAGCCGACGGCTCTAGGTTATGGTCGCGCCGTCCGGCAAGTCAACTCGGCTTCCGAAACGCCCATCTACACCTGTTCAGACTTCTCTGACATAACCTCTGGCCGGCCTGGCGTAGAGGCGGGTTTGAAACCCGCCCCCGCCGGTGCAGCCTCATTTTCATGGTTGGTGGTGTCCCGCGCCGTGTTCATCTCTTCGAGTCTGAACAGTTACTCCCATCTACACCGCTGGACATAGCAGCACATCTGTGCTACTATGGTCGCCGATCGAGACGATGCGGGACGCCGCGCGCTGGCGTCTTGCCTCCTATCCCTCGACGGGAGACGACTGAGGTGACGGTGAGCGTCGTACAGGACCACATACAAATGGGACACCCCCGTCCCATTTTGTTCCGCCCTGTTCCACCCCAGATACCAACCGTGGAACACTACCTGTTCCATTTTTCGGCAAAGTGTTCCATCGCCCAGATAGGAATGGGACACTTTGGAACACAATGGAACAGCTCACAGGAAAATCGGCCCCTCCACTCCGGACCAGCACGCTCCCGCACGTCTGAGATCTTGCGTAACCCCAGGGCAATCGCATCTAAATGAAGTCTTAGACTTGGTATAAACTTGGGTCAGTCTCAGGGGGAGGGTGACCCATGGCGAGTAGTGATACAGCGTCGCTGACCGAACACTTCGGCAGTCTCGTAGATCCGCGTATAGATCGGACCAAGCGCCACAAGCTGATCGACATTCTCACCATTGCGCTCTGCGGTGCCATAGCCGGCGCGGACAGTTGGGTGGACGTGGAAGCGTTCGGCGGACGCAAGGAGGGATGGCTGCGCAAGATGCTGGAGCTGCCCAATGGCATTCCCTCCCACGACACCTTCGGCAGGGTCTTTGCCAAGCTGGATGCTCAGCAGTTCGAGCACTGCTTCGTCGAGTGGGTGCAGACCGTCAGTGAAGTTCTGCAAGGAGACGTCGTAGCCATAGACGGCAAGACGGTGCGCCGCTCGCACGACCGGTATATAGGGAAGGATGCGATCCACATGGTCAGCGCCTGGGCATGTGCGAGTGGCGTGACGCTCGGACAGACCAGGGTGGACGGGCGCTCCAACGAGATCACGGCGATACCCCGGCTGCTGGAGATGCTCCGGGTCCAAGGATGCATCGTGACGATCGACGCCATGGGCTGCCAGAAGGAGATCGCATCGAAGATCTTGGAGGAGGGCGCCGACTACGTGCTGGCAGTCAAGAGGAACCAGGGGAGCCTGCACGAGGGGGTGCGCGATGTCTTCAACCTTGCCCGCAACTCTGGCTTCGATGGTCTCAGCCATGACTACCACGAGACGCTGGATGCGGGTCACGGACGAGTCGAGACGCGACGATGCTGGGCGGTGTCCGACCTCGACAGCGTCAGATACGTGGATGAGGGCGGGCAGTGGTCGGGACTGACGACGCTGGTGATGGTGGAAGGCGAGCGGCGCCTGAGTGGCAAGACGACGGTGGAGTCGCGCTACTACATATCGAGCCTGCCGAATGATGCGAGTAAATTGCTGGACGCGGTGCGCAGCCACTGGGGGATAGAGAACAGGCTGCACTGGTCGCTGGACGTGACGTTCAAGGAGGACGGAAGCCGGGTGCGCATCGGCAACGGGGCTGAGAACTTCTCCGTACTGCGGCGCATGGCATTGAGTCTGCTCAAGGCCGAAGAGTCTACCAAGCGAAGCCTCGCCGGCAAGCGAAAAGATGCCGCATGGGACAATGACTACCTACTCAAGGTCCTTGCTCAATAAGATGCGATTGCCCTGTGCGTAACCCCTTTCCCCTTGACAGTGTACAGACCGAGGAGATGGGCTGAGGGTGACGGTCGTGTCAGGCAAGCTGCCTCCCGTGTTAACACGAGGCACCGCCCCGGATCTCGCCGGAATCACGAAGTTGTGCAAAGGCCTCCGAAGGCGGGAATCCAGGGGCGGGCCGGCGCGCTCAGGCTCCGACTTCTCTCGCCAGGCGGGCGATATCGGCCGGGGCGTCGGGGCCGAGTTGTACGCGGGCTACCGGTCTGCCCCGCGCGGTGAGGGCGGCGAGGTCGCCGAGCGCCTGGGCGTCGAGCAGCGTCCCGAAAGTGTACGCCTCGCCGGGAATGGGAAGGTCGTCCGCCCGGCTGGCCGTCAGCTGCACGAACAGCCCGCTATCCGGCCCGCCCTTGTGTAGCTGGCCGGTCGAGTGCAGGAAGCGCGGGCCGTACGCGACGGTCGTCGCAACCCGGAAGCGGTCCATGAACGCCGTTCGCATCGTGGTCAGGGCGGCGTCCGTCGCGGGTGTCTGCTCGATGAATGCGACGACCGCCAGGTACCGCCCTGGGCCAGCGCGGGAGGCCAGAGCCTCGAGGCCCAGAGAATCGACGGCAGGCAGGCGCCCGGAGGCCGCGTACTCGGCCAGCAGGTCTTCAGTGCGCTCCTTGGCGAGCTGCACGTCGGGTTGGTCAAACGGGTTGACGCCCAGAATGGACCCGGCGATCGCCGTGGCGATCTGCCACCGGAAGAACTCGCCGCCGAGGTCGTATGCGTCGGACAGCCCTATCCGCACGACGGGATGCCCCGCCGACTCGACCGAGTCGACGAGCTCGTCGGTCTCACGGTTCGCGTCGCCGTCCAGCCGCAGGTAGACGAACAGCCGGTCGGCGCCGTAGGCGACCGGCCGGCGCAGCGGCTCGCCGCAGACCGGGACGATGCCCGCGCCATCCTTGCCTGTGCTCTCCGCGACGAGCTGCTCGGCCCACAGGCCGAAGCTGTCGATGCCCGGCGACGTCACCAGCGTGAGCTTGTCGCGGCCGGCCAGTGCGTGAGCGCCCATCGCGGCCCCCAGCGCGGCGCCCGGATTCTCGGCCGCGTCGGCGACTACGCAGCGCTCGGCCATCGCCTCGGCCCGCGCCAGCAGCTCCCCGACATCGATTCCCGCCAGCACAGCGGGCACGAGGCCGAAGTGGGAGAGCACTGAGTAGCGCCCGCCTATGTCCTCCGCGTTCAGAAATATGTGCCGGAACCCCTCGCGCTCGCCCATCTCGGCGAGCGGGGTGCCCGCGTCAGTGATCGCTACGAAGTTTGCCCCACGTTCCGCCAGCGTACGGAAGTGCCGGTACAGCACGTTGGGCTCGGTGGTCGTGCCCGACTTCGAGGAGACCAGGAAGAGCGTCCGCTCCGGGTCGATGGCCTCGGACACGGCCCGGACGGCCGCCGGGACCGTCGAGTCGAGGACAATAAGCGCCGGATAGCCGTCGCGGCCTCCCAGCGTCGTCCGGAGCACCTCAGCCCCCAGGCTGCTTCCGCCCATACCGAGCAGGACGACGTGGCGGAAGCCGTCCGCCCTGACGGAGTCGGCGAACGCGGTCAACTCCGGCACGCGCGGCCGCATCCTGGCGGGGGCATCGAGCCAGCCGAGACGGTCTGCTATCTCCTCGGGGTGCGGCTTCCAGGCGGTGTGGTCTCGGGCCCATATCCGGCCGACGACGCCGTCGTCATTCAGCCTGGCCAGCGCGTCCTCGACCCTGCCCATCGGCCATCCCGCTCCCGGCGCTCAGCCCAGCAGCTCGGCGCGCTTCTCTTCGATGTTGCCGATCAGGGAGTCGAACGAGTCGGCGAAGGCCTGGAGACCGTCCGCGAGCAGGCCGTCGGTGACCTCGTCCACGTCGACGCCCGCGTCCTCCAGGGCCTCGAAGAATCGCTCGCACTCGTCCACGTCCCTGGCGAGCGTCTCGGCGGGCGTGCCGTGGTCGAGGAACGCCTCCACGGTGGCGTCGGGCATCGTGTTGACGGTGTCGGGGCCTATCAGCGAGTCGGCGTAGAGCACGTCGCTGTAGGCCGGGTTCTTGGTGCTCGTGCTGGCCCAGAGCGGCCGCTGCACCCTGGCGCCCTTGACGCGCAGCCGGTCGAACCGCTCGCCGTCGAAGTCCTTCCGGAAGTCGCCGTAGGCGAGCTTTGCGTTCGCGACGGCGGCCCGGCCCAGCAGCGCCTCGACGTCCGCGCCGTCCCGCATCCTGTCGCCCAGGAGCGAGTCGACGGACGTGTCGACCCTGCTGACGAAGAACGACGCCACGGACGCGACCTGTCCGGGCTCGTGCCCGGCCCAGTCGAGGTCCTCCAGCCCGGCTATGTACGCCTGCCTGACGTCGCCGTAGACGCCGAGGGAGAAGAGCAGGGTGACGTTGACGTTGACGCCCTCGCCGATGAGCCTGTGAACGGCGGGAATGCCCTGCGGAGTGCCGGGCACCTTCATCATCACGTTGGGCCGGTCGAGCGTCTCGAACAGCCGCTTCGCCTCCGCGACCGTCCCGTCGGTGTCGTGGGCGAGGTGGGGGCTGACCTCGAGGGACGCGAAGCCGTCGGCGCCGCCGGTGCTGTCGTAGACCGGCCGGAGCAGGTCGGCCGCGGCCCGGATGTCGTCTATGACCAGGTGCTCGTAGATCTGCCCGGCGTCCTTCCCCTCGCGCGCCTGTTCGAGCAGGGCGTCGTCGTAGTCGGTGCTTCCGGTGATCGCCTTCTCGAAGATCGTCGGGTTCGACGTCAGGCCGGTGATCCCGGCGTCGATCAGCCGCTGGAGCTCTCCGGACTCCAGCATGCCCCTGCGCATGTTGTCGTACCAGACAGACTGCCCGATCTCGCCTGCTTGCTGAATCGTGTTCGCCATCGCGTTCTCCCCCGGAGAATCAGAAGTCGACGGGCGCTCGACCCGTCATTGAAGCGCCCTCAGCCTGCCCTGGCTGACCGTCACCCCCAGCGTGACGCCGAACAGCAGGAAGGCGAGGATGCCAATGGCCGCCTGTCCTCCCAGCCAATCGGCGACAAGGCCCGCCGGCAGCATGCCGAGCGGCATCAACCCGAAGTTCATCATGTAGACGCTCATCACCCTGCCTCGGTAGCGCTCGTCCACCTCCTCCATGATGAGCGCCTGGTTCAGCGACCTGCGCCCGGAGTCGCCCAGGCCCAGGAGGCACATGATAGGCAGGGCGACGAAGAAGAAGGGTAGCGCGGCCAGGGCGCCCAGCGCAACGGCGGAGAGGAAGGTGGTCGCGATAAGCAGCATGCCCCGGCGCCATTTCCCGATCGACGCCATGAAGAGCGCTCCGGCGAGGGCGCCGAGGCCGAAAAGGCTGAGCATTCCGCCCATGGAGTCTGGGCCGCGGCCGTACACGTCGACGATGAACACCGGGAGCATGAACCTGAACGGCATCGCGAAGAGCGTCGTCGCAAGGCCCATGACGAGGAGCGCCAGCACGATCTTGTTCGTGCCGATGTGCTTGATCCCCTCGCCGATGTCGGCCAGGACCGCGCCCTTCTTGCCGGCGCCGCTGCCGCGAGTCTTCGGCACGCGTGCGGTCAGGAGCATCGACAGCAGCGACATGGCCGCGATGCAGTAGTAGACGGTGGCGGGCCCGGCCTTGGCGTAGATCACTCCGCCTATCGCCGGAGCAACCAGCGTCGTCGCCGACATGGCCGCGGAGCTGAGCGCCACGGCGTTGGTGAGGTGCTCGCGGCTGACCAGCTCCGGGATCATAGACTGGCGGGCCGGCATCATGAAGGCCCACATCGCCCCCTGCACCGTGGCCACGAACAGCAGGTGGTACCACTCGATGAAGCCGGTCGTGTTCGCGACCGCGATGAAGCCCGCCAACACGGCGCTGCCCGCCTGCCCCGCCTGCAGCACCCTCCTGCGCTCGAACCGGTCCGCGGCGACGCCTCCGAAAAGCGACAGGACGAGAATCGGCACGGCGGACGCAACGCTGACGACGCTGAGAAGCGACGCCGATCCCGTGAGCTCGTAGGCCAAGTAGGCGCGGGCTAGCATCTGCATCTGAAGCCCGGCCATCATCACGACGAGCCCGAACCAGAAGAAGCGGAAGTCGCGGCTCGCGAGAGAGGCAAACGTACGCGGCCAACGGCTGCCGGCGGACGAGGATGACTGGGGCCGAGACGGGGGCACTGCGGCCGGTCCCGCTGCGGCCGGGTTGTCGGACTGGTGCTGGCGCCGTGACCCTACTTCGTCTTGTGCGCCCGAGCTGTCCGACATTGCGCCAGTCTATACCCACGCGCCGGGCCGAACAAGGGACGCGGCCTCCTCGGCGGTGCCCGCCCCAAGTCAACGCGCGAACAACCCGTTCACCCCGAGTAGCGGCGCTGCTTCAGCGGCGCGTATCGAGGGGCGCGCATTCGGTGTCCGCAGCGCAAACGGCTACCCAGAATTCCCGATAGGTAGAATTGACAAGCGAGAACAGTCTGGGATAATCGCTCCGACCAAGGATCGGAGGATCAGCAATGACGACCAAGCCCCGAGTCCTCTACTACGAAGTGCGGTATCGCACAGCCGAGATTCGGAACCGTGCCGGCAGATTGGTCAAACCGGCAGGCGAATGGCTTATGTACCCGGAACAGATTGCTGGGTCGCCCAACGAAGACCAAGACGGGCGCTGCGAGGCGTGTCTCGTTCCCGTCACGACCCGGCAACCTGCTGGCCTTGCCCCATTCCACGACCCCGCATCTAGCCGGGGTCCCTGGGTACAATTGTCCATAGCTCCCTTCGCAAGAGCCCTCAGCTTCCCTCTGGCGGGCGCAGCAGGGCCGCTATCGCGGCGGCGGTCTCGTCCAGGGTCCTAGGACAGCCCAGACAGGCGCAATGAGAGCCCGCTCAGTCTCCCTGCGGCGGGCGCAGTCTCTTTCGGGGCTTCTTGGATCGGTCAATGTCTTGCGCGGCTGATTGCAGGGTTACGGTGCGTTTGATTGCAAGGTTAGAGTGCGGCTGATTGCAAGGTTAGGGTGCGTCCAATTGCAAGGTTACGGCGGTGATGTCGCGGCTGGACGCAGGCGGCGGAGCACGTCTTGGTCGCCGACGCGTGACGTGGTAGGTAGGTTGGATAGAGCAGGCTACTAGGCCGGCGGGGGAACCAGAGGAGGAGGCGGGCATGAGTGCGCTACAAACGGCGATGGCTGTAGTCGGAGTCTCAGTGCTGGTGCTGTGCGCGTCCATCGCATGCGGCGCCGAAGACCATGAGCGAATCGCGGAAGCCGCGGCGCTGGAATGGACAGCGGATGAGGCGGAACGCATCTCAGAAGAGATAGCGGCAGAGATGACCCGCATGCGTGGGCGTGCCCTCCCTGTAACGGTACAGGTCTTCAATGGCCCTTCGTCTTCGGGCCGCTCCGTGCAGACGTACCAGCAAACTCTCCGGTCGGCGGCCGATGCGGACGCAATTCGAGATACGCTCGAGTGGGCATTCGGTGCGCCAACCAGGAAGCCGGACGGCCGGTACGCGATCATCGCGACGGCGTCGGTATCCTTCGAGATAGCACCGATCAGGTCTGACGAGATTCTTCGCGAGGCGCCCGGTGGCTGGTTTCCCACGACGTCCCACCGTGGTTCGGTTGACTACGAGATTGAGATAGACACGGCGGCGCGTGACGTGACGAGCTCAACAATGTTGCTCAAGTCCGTTCGCATTACGCAACTGCCACCAGAGGGCACCGGTGATCGGCACTTTCGTATCGCCGGTGGAGCGAAGATTTCCTAGCTGGGGAACCCCACCCCTGGATTCCCGCATTCGCGGGAATGGCGGTTATGGAGGGCCTCCCTGCGCGGGGGGCGTCGGCGCTCCGCGACGGCCAGGATGACTCTCGCAGGCGCTGCGACTCGTGGGTAGGTTTCGCGGAAGCCGGCTCAGCTTGCGTCTGGAGCGTGCAGGCGGGCCGCTATGGCGGCGGCGGTCTCGTCCAGGGTCCTGGACGCGTCGATGTCCTCAGGCGTCTCGGAGGCGAACGGCGTCTCGCTGAGTAGGCGGTACATGTCCGCGGAGCCCTCGTGGAAGCCGGGGGACAGTCCGACGCTGGCGAACGTGGCGGCTATCTCCTCCATCTCGCCGATCCACCGGAAGGCCTTCGTCGGGAGCCCCGGCAGCGACTTCGCCATCGCGGCGTAGACCTCCGGCTGGCTACCCCGGAGCTCGGCGGCCAGCTCGTCCGTGAGCCCCAGCGCCTCCGCGGCCGCGATCTGCGCCAGTTGCAGGGCCGACGTGCCCTTCGTCACGGCGGCGTAGCACATCTTGATCGCGGACGCGCGTCCGACCTCCTCGCCGAGATCGCGCACGTCGACGCCCTTGCCGTCGAGCTCGGAGAGGACGGACGCCTCGGGGCCCGAGACGTAGAGCCTGGGCGAGTAGCCATCCCGCGGAGGGCCGCCGATGATCGAGCCGTCGACGTAGCGCCCGCCCGCCTCGCGTACGGCCCCGCCCATCGCGGCCGACGTCCGGGGCGAGACGGCGTTGCAGTCGGCGAATACGATGCTCTTGCCGGTCCTCTTCACTGCCCCGGCGACGCTCAGGCACACGCCCATCGCCTCGGCCGGCACCAGGATCGACAGCACCAGGTCGCTGGCGACGACGAGATCGTCGAGGCTCGGGACATCCCGCAGGCCGGCGGCGGCGGCGAGCGCGCGTGTCCGGTCGCTGCGGCCTTCGAGGCACGTCAGGACGTCGAGGCCGTGCTCTCGCAGCTCCCTGCCGACAGCGTGGCCCATGTCTCCCGGACTCAGCAGTCCGATGGCGGCGACGGTCATGCCCTACCTCCTACTCCAGCTCGACTATCGCGTCTCCGTCCTGTACCTGCTGCCCGGGGATGACGTGGACGGCGCTCACGACGCCGGACCAGTCGGCCTTCAGCGTCTGCTGCATCTTCATCGCCTCCAGGACGCATATGTCGTCGCCTGTGGTGACCTGGTCGCCCACGGATACCGCGATCGACAGGACGATGCCGGGCATCGGGGACGTGAATGCGCGTCCGCCCGCGGACGGCGCGGCAGGCGCGGGGGCGGGGGCCGGCGCCGGCGCGGCGGGCTGCGACGGAGGGGCATCGGCCACGGCGGGCGGGGCGTCGGCCCTGATCAGCGGCTCGCTGAGCGACACCTCGACGCGCTCGCCGTCTACCAGCACGACGGCCGGCTCGGCGTCGACGTCGACCGCCTCGACGGTGTACCACCGGTCGTTGACCCTGACCCTGAGCGTGTCGGACATCGCCGCCTCCGGGGTCACCAGATCCCGAACGCCGCGTCGCCGACGGCCGGCGCGAGCGTCAGGAACACGCCCGCGACGACGGCGGAGCCGATGACTCCGGCGACGTTGGGGCCCATGGCGTGGGACAGCAGGTAGTTGCCCGGGTTCGACTCCTGCCCGATCTGGTGCGAGATTCTCGCGGCCATCGGCACCGCCGACACGCCGGCGGACCCGATGAGCGGGTTGATCTTCTCGCGCAGGAACAGGTTCATCAGCTTGGCGAAGAGCAGGCCGCCTATCGTGCCGCACGAGAAGGCGACCAGGCCGAGCCCGAAGATGACGACGGTGTCGAGGTCGAATACCCGCTCCGCGGTGAGCTGTGTGCCTACGGTGACCATCAGGAAGATGGTGGCGACGTTCAGCAGCTCGTTGGAGGCGGCGTCGGCGAGCCGCGGCACGACTCCGCTCTCGCGGAACAGGTTGCCCATCATGAACATGGCGATGAGCGGAGCGGACTGCGGCACGACCAGGATGATCAGTATCATCGCGATGGTCGGGAAGACGAGCTTCTCCTTCCGGGTCGCCTCCCGCATCGGCCGCATCACTGTGCCGCGCTCGTTGGCCGTGGTCATCAGCCTCATGAGCGGAGGCTGTATGAAGACGACGCTCGCCATGTACGTGTAGGCCACGACGGCGGTGATGCCGAGTATCTCGGGCGCCAGGATGGCGGAGAGGAAGATGGTCGTGGGGCCGTCGGCGCCGCCTATGATTCCGATGGACGCGGCCTCGCCGACGTCGAAGCGGCCGGTCGCGAGCGCGCCCCAGAACGCGACGAAGATGCCCACCTGCGCCGCGGCGCCGAGCAGCATCGTCTTCGGGTTCGCGATCACGGGCCCGAAGTCTGTCAGCGCGCCGAGACCCAGGAAGATCAGCGGCGGCAGGATGTCCCAGTGCTCGAGGCCGTAGTACAGGACGATCCCGAAGACGCCCGACTCCTCCGGCGTGAAGGCCGTCAGCGCCGTCTCGGGCAGGTTGGTGAGGACGATCCCGATGCCGATGGGCATCAGGACGTAGGGCTCCCTGCCCCGCGTGATCGCGAGGTAGACGAAGCCGAGCCCCACCACCATCATGACGATCTGCCGCCAGTCGAGGTGGTAGAGGCCGGAAGACTCGAAGAAGTCCGCGAAGTCGCTCAAAGCGTTCTCAGCCGCACGAGACCGGGCTGCATGTTACGAAGCCCCACCGTGATCCTACGCCGAAGCGCCGTCGTCGGGCGACCGGGCCCTCATGACGCCTACGGCGACCGCCGCGGCGACCGCCCTGTCGCGCGCCTCCGGGTCCTCCGGCGCAACGCCGCGGGCGGCGGCCCACCGGAACGCGGCGCCCATCAGCGTCACGACGAGCGTGAGCACGAGCAGCAGCGCGAACGCCGTGCCCATGCCTACCACGGTCAGCCGGACGCCCTCGTCTATAACGGCCTGTTCGATGGCTCGGCCCCCCCTCGGAAGATGATGAACGGGATTGTACAACAGCGCCGAAGCCACACTCTAGGGCCATCGGGCGCCAGGCATTGGTTCAGACCGGCTGGAACGGCATTGACTGGCGAAAGCCCGGCGGCGTATTCTCCAAGAATGAAAACTATGCTGAGCAGTCGCCAACGGGAGAGTGCCGTGGCGGGCCGCGACTACGAGCCTGGGGGCGCCTCACCAGGCGTGTGCGCGGAGCCCTACAGGCCTCGGTCTCCGTCGACGGCACAGGCCATCCGCCTGCCGGGGCGTCCAGGGCGAAGCCGATGAACAAAAACGAAGTGCTCGACGTGCTGCGAACGCACATGCCCGCGCTCGAGGAGCGTTTCGGCGTGACCCGGCTTGCCCTGTTCGGCTCGTTCGCCCGGGACCAGGCCACCGACCGGAGCGACGTGGACGTTCTCGTCCAATTCGACAGCCCTGCTACGTCGAGGTCCTACTTCGGCGTGCAGTTCTACATCGAAGACCTGTTGGGCCGTCCCGTCGACCTCGTCACGGACAAGGCGCTGCGACCGGAGATACGTCCCCGCGTGGAGCGGGAGGCCGTCCATGTGTGACCACCCCGAAGAAGCCCGGCACTGGCTCTTGTACGTTCAGGACATGATCGAGTTCGCAGAGAAGATCCTGGCCTACACGGAGGGCATGGACAAGCAGGCGTTCATTCTGGAGGGACGCACCTACGACGCCACGCTACGCAACATCGAGCTTATCGGCGAAGCGGCGACGCATGTCCCCACGCATGTTCGTGAAGAACATCCGCAGATTGAATGGCGGCGCATCGTTGCGACCCGGAACCGGGTCGCACACGGGTATCTGGGCATCGATGACGACGTTGTCTGGGACATCGTCCAGACCGACGTCCCTGACATGCTGGCCAGGCTGCGCCGCCTTCTGGACTCCGCCGAACGGCGGCGGCTATGACGTCCTGCTACTCCGTGATCTCGTCGAGGCGGACTTCCCGGCCCTCCCTGCCTGACCGGAGGACCGCGATGGAGAAGCGCAGCACCTCGCGGGCCTCGGTGCCGGTCATCTCCGTGTCGCGCCCCTCCAGGGCGGCGTCTATGAAGTCGCGCACGGCGAGGGAGAAGCTGGTGGCGTAGCCCGGGTCGACGTCCTCGAAGCGGACAATCTTCCCGTCGCGGTACATCTCCAGCGGCGTCCGGTCGTCCAGCCTCTGTCCGATGAAGTTGTTGACCCACAGCACGCCGCGGGTCCCGGTCGCCTCCATCGAGACGTAGATCGGGTAGTAGCGCGACCGGAGCACCATGTCCTCGGCGTAGACCGACTCCCAAGAGCCGTACCGCTCGGCGCCCCGGTACTTCCAGCTCGCCATCGCGGGGTTGTCGAGGACGGCGCCGGGCGTGAGCTCGTGGTGCGCCTGGGCCTGCTCCCGGCCGATGTAGGCGAAAGCCCGCTCGACGTCGCCCATCAGGTATCTGGCGATGGACCAGATATGCTGGCCGTGGTCGAAGATCGTGGAGCCCTGGCCGGAGCGGGCGTCGTCCGAGCGCCAGTCCTGGGCGTTCGGCGGGACGTCCCAACCGTGACGCATGTTGCCCGTCAGGGACTTGATCCGGAGCGTCAGCGGCTCGCCGATCTCCCCGCCGTTCAGCAGCTCCCTGGCCCTGGCGAAGAGGGGCGAGAAGCGGTAGTTCTCGATCACGCGAAAGAGCCTGCCCGATCGGTCGGCGGCCGCCAGCATCGCGTCGGCCTCGGTGACGTTCATCGCCATGGGCTTTTGCACGGAGACGTGCTTGCCCGCGTCGAGGGCGGCGATGCTCATCTCGGCGTGGAGGTGGTGCGGCGTGATGATCTCCACCGCGTCGATGTCCGGGTCGTCGAGCAGCCGCCTGTAGTCGTCGTACGCCTTGCCGGCGCCCCACTCGGCGGCCCTGCGCTCCGTGAGGGCCGGGTCGACGTCGCACACGGCGTCGAGGCTGGCCCTCGGGTTGTTCCTGTAACCCTCGTAGTGCATGTCGGCGATTCGGCCCAGGCCGATGAATCCAACTCGAAGCTTTTTGGTCATGCGGTCACTCCCTCCTAAGCTGTCGGCCGGCTCCACGCGGCGTCGGTTCCCCGGCTCAGGCCCTGCGTGCAACGGTGATGATCTCCGGACTCGTATCCGTCAATGCCTGCCCGTCCCAGTCGCCGAGCTGGTCCTCGATTGCCAGGCCCGCGCCTGACAGGAATGAGGACAGCGAGTCGACGTCCAGGAATCTCAGCGTACTGCGACTGGTCTGGGGCCGGTCCCAACCTGGGCTCGTGAAGGTGATGGTGAACGAGACGCGGTCGCTGGCAACGGGCGTCTCGACCTGGTGCGCCATTTGGTACCTTCGGCTTTCGTGCACAACCTCTACCGCGTTGTCGGGAGTCCACCTCTCCCACTCCCGGACCAGCGGATTGCGGGTCTCGAACACGAAGCGTCCGTCCCCGGTGAGAGCGGAGCGTATCGCGGCCAGCGACTCCCGTAGCTGGTCGTCCTCGACGAACACCTGGAAGGCGTGGCCGGTCATCACTACGAGATCGAACTCGCGGCGCCAGTCGATCGAGGCCAAGTCTCCAAGTACCCACTCTATATCGGGCCGCTTCCGTCCCTGCCGGAGCATCGCCTCCGCGGGATCGAGCCCGCACAGCCGTCCGGCGTGCCCGGCTTCGCGCGCCAGGCGCAGCAGCTCGCCCGTACCGCAGCCGACATCGAGCACGCTCTTTGCCGACATCACCAGCGGAAGGTAGTACCCGAAGTCTCGCCTTCCCACGCAGAACGCGTCGTACAGCTCAGCTAGGCAGGGGTCTGAGAAGAGTCGGTCCGCCATCACGGCACTGTGCCAGCCCGCTCGACCCATGTCAACGGGATGTTCGGCGGCTGTAGATGTTCAATGATTATGTCAGAGTGTAACTGTTCAGAGATGCTGACAGGAACGCCGCCATCTCCGCAGATGCCGTCGGCACGACGGTGCTATGGTCGTTGAAGTCCTGGTACGGGTGGGGCCGCCTCCACACAACCCGTTCGCCCTGAGTACCCCGACGCTTCGTCGGGGTGTATCGAAGGGGCCGCACAACCTCAGTCTTTGGGCGGGGCCGACGCCAGTATTGACGGCAAGGCTGCGCGCGCCCCTCGATACGCGCCGCTGAAGCAGCGGCGCTACTCGGGGTGAACGGGTTGTATTGTTCGCAAGTCTGACCAGCTACTTGAAGGCGAGCTCAACGATGAAAGGTTTTCTTTGCCGCTCCTATCGTGGGTAAGTATAATGTTCCCACCTCCAGGCGGAACACGGTGAACGAACGAGAGGGGTACGCCAGATGGCCACGAAGATCGATCTGAACTGCGACATGGGCGAGAGCTTCGGGATGCACAAGATGGGCCTCGACGAAGAGGTCATCAAGCACGTCAGCTCTGCGAACGTCGCCTGCGGGTTCCACGCCGGCGACCCGACGTGGATGCGCCACACGGTGTCGCTGGCCGAGACGCACGGCGTCGCCGTCGGCGCGCATCCCAGCTACCCGGACCTGGTCGGGTTCGGACGCCGCAAGATGGACCTTTCGCCGGACGAGGTGAAGGCCGACCTGACCTACCAGATCGGTGCGCTCTCGGCGTTCACGTCGTCGAGGAAGCTGCAGCACGTCAAGCCGCATGGCGCGATGTACAACCAGGCCGTCGACGACGAAGACCTCGCGCGGGCCATCTGCGAGGCCGTGACCGAGGCTGACAGCGACCTCGTGCTGGTCGCGCTGGCGGGCTCCAGGTGGGTTTCCGTCGCCGAGGAGATGGGGATGCGGGTCGCCCGCGAGATATTCGCCGACCGCGCGCTGAACCCCGACGGCACGCTCGTGTCGCGCTCCGTCCCCGGGTCGGTGCTTCACGACGTCGACGAGGTCGTCGAGCGCAGCGTACGCATGGTCACCGAGGGCGTCGCCACGGCGGTCAGCGGCGAGGAGATCGCGGTCGAGGCCGAGAGTCTGTGCGTCCACGGCGACACCCCAGGCGCGGTCGAGATGGCGTCCAGTCTCAGGAGCGAGCTGGAGTCGGCCGGAGTCGCCATCGTCCCGCTGGGCGAGCTGGCGTGACCGCAGGGCAAGCGTAGATGTACGACGAGCCGAAGTTTCTTCCCGCCGGGGACCGCGCGATGGTCGTAGAGCTCGGCGACTCGATTTCGCCGGAGACGAACCGCCGCGTCCACGGACTGGTCCGCGCCCTGGAGGGCCGCGCTCTGCCCGAGATAGTCGACCTGGTGCCCACCTACCGGTCGCTGCTGGTGCTGTACAACCCGGTGCTGTCGTCGTTCGACGGCCTGCGGGAGATGGTCGCCTCCCTCGATGACGACACCGCCGACGCAGGCAAGGAGGCTCCGAACGTCGTGGAGGTGCCGACCGTCTACGGCGGCGCGCACGGCCCCGACCTCGACTTCGTGGCCGAGCACAACGGCCTGTCGCCGGAGGAGGTCGTCGAGATCCACTCCGGCGCCGACTACCCTGTGTACATGCTCGGCTTCACGCCCGGCTTCCCGTATCTCGGCGGCCTCTCGGAGAAGCTCCACACGCCGAGGCTCGCCACGCCGCGGACGGTAACACCCGGCGGCTCGGTCGGCATCGCCGAGGCGCAGACCGGCGTCTACCCGGTGCAGAGCCCCGGAGGCTGGCGGATCATCGGCCGGACGCCGCTGGCCCTGTTCGACCCCGAGCGGGAGCCGCCGTCGCTGCTCAACGCCGGCGACGTCGTGCGGTTCGTGCCGGCGCCGGACGACGACAGCCACGAGTTCCCTGAGGCGGTCTCCTCATGAGCGATCCGACGCTGGAGATAGTCTCGCCGGGCCTGCTCACGACCGTGCAGGACAGGGGCCGTTACGGCTACCAGCGCTTCGGCGTGCCGGTGTCGGGCGCGATGGACGAGCTCGCGCTCAGGGCGGCCAACCTGCTCGTCGGCAACGACCAGGGCGCCGCCTGCCTGGAGATGACGGTGCTGGGCCCGACGGCCCGCTTCTCGCGGGACGCGCGCATCGCCGTCACCGGCGGCGACCTCACCGCGACGCTGAACGGCTCTCCGCTGCAGCTCTGGCAGCCGGTCGACGTCGCGAAGGACAGCGAGCTGAGCTTCCGCAACATGCGGGACGGCATGCGGGCGTATCTGGCGGTCGCGGGCGGCATCGACGTGCCCGTCGTCATGGGCAGCAGGTCGACGTACCTGCCGTCGGGCATCGGCGGACTCGACGGTCGCGCTCTCGCCGCGGGCGACGTCGTCTCGGTGTTTCCGGCGGACTCGGACGCGCCGGCCCGCCGCCTCCCGCGCGGCTTCGACCCGCCCGCGTACGGCGCCCACCACGAGGTCAGGGTCGTCCTGGGGCCGCAGGCCGACGCCTTCGGACAGGACGCCGTCGACGTCCTCCTCGGGTCCACGTTCACGATATCGCTCGACTCGGACCGGATGGGCTACCGGCTGGAGGGCGCGGCGGTGCGCCACGCCACCGGCCCGGACATCGTCTCGGACGGGAACGCGCCGGGCGCGATACAGGTCCCCGGCAGCGGCGTGCCGACCGTGCTGCTGGCCGACCGCGGCACGACCGGGGGGTACACGAAGATCGCGACGGTCATAGGGGCGGACCTGGGCAAGCTCGCCCAGGCCGTGCCGGCCCAGACCGTCTCGCTGACGGCCGTCGACCTCGAGGAGGCCGCGGCCGCGGCCAGGGAACAGGAGTCGGTGCTCGCGGCCATCGCGCTCGGCATCGACGACCGCGTCACCATCGCCGTGGACGGCCGGCCGGTGGAGGTCATCGACGCGGCCGGCGGGGCATTGACTTCCCCAGGCGCTGTCGACGCCGGCGCGAACATCGTCTCGGCAAGCGTGGAGTCGGGCGGCCAGACGTACGAGCTCGACGTCGAGGTCGCGCGCCGCGGCTGGTCCGGCTGAGCCACCTCGCCCATACTCCGGTGAAACTCGTCCCGTGATCGAGCTCTACCACGACCTCTCCAACTGGGTCGTCAGCTTCGCCGAGAGCGACTGGGCGATCGTTCTGCTGGCGCTCAGCTCCTTCGTCGAGGCGATATTCTTCCCGGTGCCGCCGGACCCGCTGCTGGTCGCCGTCGCGCTCGCGCAGCCGGACATCGCGGTCTGGCTGGGGGTGGTGACAGCGGCAGCGTCGGTCGCCGGGGCCGTCGTCGGGTACTGGCTCGGAGCGTGGCTGGGCAGACCGCTGCTCCTCCGCATGTTCTCCGAGGACAGGATCGGCTACGTCGAGTCGCTGTTCGAGCGCTACGGCGTGTGGGCGACGCTCGTCGCCGCGTTCACCCCGATCCCGTACAAGGTGTTCGCTATCGCGGCCGGCTCGATGCGGATGGACCTGAAGGGTTTCGTGCTGGCCTCCGCGATCGGGCGCGGCGTGAGGTTCGTCGCCCTCGGCGCGCTCGTCATGGTCTTCGGCGAGCCGATCGCCGACCTCGTCGGGTCCAACTTCGAGATCATCACGCTGGGGATAGCCGCGCTGGCCATTACGGCCGCCGTTGTCTGGATGATCTGGCGCCGTCGCGCCGGGAGGCTGGCCGAGCGATGATCGTCGACTCCCACGCCTACTGCTTCCCACCGCTCGATGCGCCGGACGGCGGCGAGGAGCGCCTGAGGCGGGCCCAGATCGCGCACGCGTCGCACCATCAGCCCGCGCTCAGGCTCCGTGACCGCTCCCAGGCTGCGTCGCGCCTGCTGGCGCCGTCGGGCCGCCTCGACGCCACGGACCTGCCGGACGTCAGCTTCCGCGCCGACCGGGAGGGCGGGAAAATACTCTGGACGGTCGACGGCGACGACCACACGAAGTACTACTACCCGCCCGCGCTGCGGGACCTCGAGTACACGCCCCACCAGCTCGTCAGCGCGATGGACTACGCGGGCGTCGACGTCGTGTTGCTGCACACCGACCCGATGCTCGAACGCGACGGCGCATTCCAGGCCGAGTGCGTCCGGGCGTACCCGGACCGAATCCGGTCGATGGCGCCGGTCGACGAGTGGCGCATCCCGTCCGAGACGGACGCCGTCATCGAGGAGCTGACGGAGAACTTTCGGGTACGACGACTGCACGCGATAAAGTTCATGGCGCCCTACGCCTACACCGCCGGCCCGCAGCCGTGGGACGACGGCGCGTACCGGCCGTTCTGGGAGGCCGCGACCGAGCTGGGCGTCCCCGTCTTCTTCAGCCTCGGCAGCGGCCCGCCGGACGCCAGGACGGACCGGGCCTCGGAGCGCGAGCGCTACGTCGGCGAGCTGCGCATCCTGGCGCGATGGTCGGAAAACTACCCGGACGCGCTGTGCAGCGTCACCCACGGCTTCCCGTGGCGCCTGTTCCGCGAAGGCGAGCGCATCGTCGTGCCCGAGGAGGCGTGGGCGCCGTTCGGCAACCCCAACTGCAGCATCGAGGTGTCCTTCCCCGTGCGGATCGGCGACCTGTTCGACTTCCCATACAGGCAGGTTTGGCCTACCCTTGAGCAGATGGTCGACCGCATCGGCCCGCGGCAGCTCCTGTGGGGCACGGACATGCCGTTCCAGAACCGGTTCTGCACCTACAGGCAGTCGCGGGACTGGATCGAGAGGTATTGCGCGTTCCTCTCCGAGGACGACCTGGGGCTGATCATGGGCGGCACGGCGGCGCGGGTCCTGGGAATCGAACAGGGGTGATCGATGAGCACGCTCGGACGCGATGACATAGCGGCCGGCCTGAGGTCGCTCGGCGTCGACGCCGGCGGCGTCGTGTTCCTGCACAGCTCGCTCAGCAGCATGGGACACGTCGACGGCGGGGCCGAGACCGTCGTCGACGCCCTTCTCGACGTGCTCGGACCCGGCGGCACGCTGGCCGTTCCCGCCTTCACGCTGGGCCGGGACCTGGAGCACGGCCCGATACTCGACCCCGAACGCGACGAGTCCGACACGGGGCGGACCACCGAGGCGGTGCGGCTACGGCCGGGCGCGCGGCGCAGCCACCACATCCTCCACTCGGTCGCCGCCATCGGCGCCGAGGCCGACATGACCGACCATCACGGCCCGTCCGCCTGGGCCGCCGATGGGCCGTTCTGGAGGCTGCACGAGCTGGACGGGAGCATCCTGCTGCTGGGGGTGCCGTACCTGCGCTGCACCTACTTCCACATGCTCGAGCAGATCGTGCAGGTGCCGTACCGGCGGTGGGTCGAGTTCGAGGCGCGGCTCCAGGAACCGGACGGCTTGCTCTGGCCGCTGTTGACGCGCTGCTTCGTGCCCGAGAAGGGCTTCGTCGGCAACGACTTCAACAAGCTAGGCGCCGAGATGGAGAGGCGCGGACTCGTCCGAGTCGGCGCCATCGGCAACGCCGTCGCCAGGCTGTTCCGCGCCCGCGACGCCGTACTCACCGCCGTCGAGCTCTACCGCAACGACACGGAGCTGTTCGTCCGCGACGGCGGCAGGATCACGCCCCTGAAGGACGGCGTCATGGTCGGCGAGCTCGACAACGAGAAATCGGTCTTGGACCCCGACGCCATCTACCAGGACTAGCCGCCGGCCAACTCGCCGAAACGACCGCCGGTACGACACGTCCCTACCGGGCCTGGGCCAGCCGCCGGCAGGACTCCATTTCCGGGCCGCTTCATGTCACGGTAACTGTTCAGAGTTTCTCTGAGAATAGCCCTTGGCAGAACTGGCGTAGAGGCGGGTTTGAAACCCGCCTTCCGGTGCAGCCTCATTTTCGTCGTTGGTGAGAGTCCCCCGCCGAGTCCATCTCCTCGTGTCTGAACAGTTACTTGTCACGGGCGGGGATGGACACCGTTCGGCTCCTCCTGTTATCCTCACGGTTAGACTGCGAACAGGTAGAAGCCGCATTGCTCACACTGACTGGCAGATCGACGTGGATCACTCTGGCCGTATGTCTGCCGATGGCCGCCCTTCTGCTCGCCGCCTGTGGCAGCGAAGCGCCGGCTGCCGACACGCCTACCGCGGCCCCCCAGGTCTCGACGCCCACGGCCGCTGCCGCCGCGGCTGAAGCTGAGCAGCCCGCGGCGACGGCCGTTCCCACGTCACCGCCTGCCCAGACGTCCGTGGAGACAGGCCACCGCGTGGGGCAGACGGCCCCCGACTTCATTCTGACCACCGTGGACGGCGAGGAGGTGAGCCTGGACGGCTTCCAGGGGCAGCCGTTAGTCATCTACTTCTACGCCACCTGGTGACCGTCATGCCGTGCCTCGTTGAGGCACCTGAAGAACACTCACCCTGAGTACGCGGACCGGGTAAAGGTCCTCGCGGTGAACGTGGACCCCTTGCAGACCACCGAAGAGATCCTGTCATATAAGGAAGCCGAAGGATTCTCATGGCCAATGACCGTCGCCTATCCGGAGGTGGTCAGGAGCTACAACGTCACCCGCCAGGCCGCCTACGTGGCCCTCGACGCCGACGGCATCGTCTTCTCCAGTGTCACCTACGGAAACAAGGACGCGGACGACTGGCGAGGGCTTTTTGAAGCGCTGCTAGGCTCCTAGTCCCCCGCGACCCGGCCGCAGCGCCGCCCCGTCGGCGGCTCCCGCTCCTCCAGGTGTGCTCCGCCAGCAACGTAGACCTGTCGCTCTACGCCCGTTCCCCGGCATGAGATGAAACAGAAGTACTTTCTTCACGAGCACCTGGCAGACTACGCCATGATGAGGACAAAGGGACTGATGTCGAGAGGCGAGCTCTACGGGGCCCTCGACTTCAGCGACTTCTCCTCCAGGGCCTTCCTGACTGAGACGCTGCCACGCCTCGACGTGAAAGCGGGGGCGCGAGTCCTGGAACTGGGGTGTGGGACTGGCTCCGGAGCTTGCTTCCTGGCTGAGTTGGGATACCAGGCGCATGGAATCGATGTGATCCCTGACGCAATTGACAAAGCCAGGGAGATCGCCGCAGAGCGCGGCCTGGACATCGAGTACGACATAATGGACGTGTGTAACCTGCCTCGTGAAGGCGAGCCGTACGAGCTCATTGTCGATAGCTATTGCTCCCAGGGCATCGTATCGGACGAGGACCGGGCCGCCATGTTTTCGGGCGTCAAGGTTCGTCTTGCCAGTCGTGGCTATTTCCTGGTGAGCTGCTCTGTTTTCGAACCACGGCGAGAGGCTCCTGAAACACGGATTGTCGATCGGGCCACCGGCAAGATGTTCACAGCTTTCGATGGCGACGATCTTTGGGACGGCGACACCGAGACCTGCTACAACCGGTTCGCCGTCGATCCCCTGAGACCGGACGCCGACCCGGAGGACTACGAGGGGACGGTCCTCGTCAACGGCGTTTGGTATATCCACCGGCGTCGTTATCGGACTCCCGAGAATCTGCGCGCGGAGCTCGAGAGTCATGGATTCTCAGTCCTCGAACAGAACGGCGAGACATTCGAGAACGCTATCTGCACTCATCAAGGCGTCAGCTTACCGCTCGACAGCATCACGGAAGCCGCGGAGCCACGGTTGAACGACGCCGAAGCGCTATGCTAGCGTGGGCAGGCCGAAACGACGGCGCCAAACGACGACGAGGGAGGAACGGTGGTCGACCAGGAGAAGATCAGGGAGGCGGTGTCCTCCATCATCGAGGCGCTGGGCGAGGACCCGGAGCGCGAAGGGATCCGGAACACGCCGCAGCGTGTCGCGCGGATGTACGCGGAGATTTTCTCGGGCATCGACCAGGACCCGGCCGACGTGCTCGCGACGGGCTTCGACGAAGCCCATGAGGGAATGGTCGTCTTCCCGCGCATCTCCTTCTCGTCGACGTGCGAGCATCACCTGGTGCCGTTCTTCGGGACGGCGTCGATCGGCTACGTGCCGAACGGACGCGTGGTGGGAGTGAGCAAGATGGCGCGCGCGCTCGACATCCTCGCGCGCCGGCCCCAGCTACAGGAGCGGCTGACGAAACAGCTCGTCGACGCCGTCTTCGAGGCGGTGAAGCCGCACGGCGTCGCGGCCAGGCTGACCGCCGAGCACACGTGCATGGCGATACGAGGCGTCCGCAGGCCGGGCAGCAGGGTCGTCACCTCGGCGGCCCGGGGCACACTGAAGACCGACGAGCCGACGATAAGGGAGTTCCACGCCCTGTTGGGAGACGACTGACGTGCCGCCCACCGTCCGGGCGGTGTCGTTCGACGACGCCGAGAAGGAGTGGGCGGCCCTCCTACCCCGCTGCGCTACGGACACGGTGTTCGTCACCCCTTGGTGGCAGAGGGCGTGGTGGCGCTGCTTCGGAGCGGACTACGACCTCCGGCTGCTCGCCGTCGGCGACGACGGCGCACGCCTGGGGCTCGCGCCGCTCACCCACCGCGACGGCGTCCTCGCCTTTCTCGGAGATACCGACCTGTTCGACTACCACGACTTCATCGTGCCCCGTGGCAACGAGGAGCCCTTCTACGACGCCGTGCTCGACTACCTCGACGAGAGCGGCGTCGCGAGCCTCGACCTGAAGTCGGTGCCCCAGGACTCGCCCACCCTGGAGCTGCTGCCCGCCGCCGCCGAGCGCCGGGGCTTCTCCGTCGAGCTCGAGCGGGAGGACGTGGCGCCCTATGCCGAGCTGCCGGCCACGTGGGACGAGTACGTGGCCGGGCTCGGGAAGAAGTACCGCCACGAGCTGCGGCGCAAGCTCCGCCGGCTGGACGCCGCCGCAGACCACACCCTGTACATGTGGGACACGGACCGCGATCTGTCGGGCTGCCTGGAGCCCTTCTTCCGGCTGCACAGGGCGAGCTCCCCCGAGAAGGCCGCGTTCTGGAACCCCGCACGGGAAAGGTTTTTCGTCGACGTGCTGACGGAGGCGGCGGCGCGGAAGGTGCTGCGGCTTGCCGTCCTCGAGGTGGCCGGCGAGCGCCCGGCCATGTGCGTCAACATCGACTACGGGTCGTCATATCTGCTGTATAATAGCGGCTACGATCCCGCGTACTCGCGGCTGAGCGTGGGCCTGCTGAACAAGGCCCTGACGATAAAATGGGCGATCGCCTCCGGGAAACGGGTCTTCGACTTTCTCCGAGGCGACGAGCGATACAAGTACGAGCTAGGCGCCGTTGACCGATGGATATACCGTCTGACCATTCGCCGTTGAGCTTTCTCGACGGCGCTTTCGCGGCCGATACCCTGTAGACCGCGTTCGAGACCGAGCTTCCAATGTATAGAGTCGCCATGTTGAGCATGCACGGCTGTCCCGTGTCCCGCCTGGGCGGGAAGGATACGGGCGGCATGAACGTGTACGTGCTTCAGATAGCCAGGGAGCTCGGCGGACGCGGCCACGCCGTCGACGTCTACACCCGGACGCACGACCCGGACGACCCGCAGATCGTCGATCTCGGCGACAACGCCCGCGTCATCCATCTCAGTGCGGGCCCCGTCGACGAGGCCAAGGAGAGCCTGTACGGCTACATACCCGAGTACCTGCAACGGCTGGAGGAGTTCCGCGAGGCCGAGGGGCTGACGTACGACCTCGTACACTCCCACTACTGGCTCTCGGGCCAGGCGGCGCTGTCGCTGGCGGAGTCGTGGGACGTGCCCCACGTCACGACGTTCCACACGCTGGCCAGAAAGAAGCTGCAGGCCCGCCCGGGCGAGACGGAGTCCGACCTGCGCGTGTGGACGGAGTCCCGCGTCATAGAGAGCGCGAGCGCCGTGGTCGTCTCAACCGACCAGGAGAGGGACGACCTGTCCCGCCTGTACGGCGTCTCGCCGCGCGCGGCCCGCACCATCCCCGCCGGGGTCGACCTCGACCTGTTCCGGCCGGTCCCCCGCGACGAGGCACGGCGGTCGCTGGGAATCCGGGAGTCCAACGTCGTGCTCTCAGTGGGCCGGATCGAACCGCTGAAGGGGCTCGACCTCCTCGTCGAGGCGACGTCGATGCTGAGCGACCCCCGGGACACGAGGCTGATCATCGTGGGCGGCAGACCGGAGCGTGACGACGAGCTGAAGCGCCTCGAGTCGATGGCGGCGGAGCTCGGGATCACGGACAAGACCACGTTCGCGGGCGCGGTGAAGCAGGCCGAGCTGCCCGCGTACTACAGCGCCGCCGACGCCTTCGTGCTGCCGTCGTACTACGAGAGCTTCGGACTGGTGGCGCTGGAGGCGATGGCCTGCGGCACGCCGGTCATAGCCGCGCGCGTCGGCGGGCCGAAGAGCTTCATCACGTCCGGGGAGACGGGCTATCTCGTGCCGTGGCGCTGCGCGGAGCCGTACGCGCGTCGGCTCGACGTGCTGCTGGCCAACCCGTCGCTGAAAGCCGCGATGGGCACGGCCGCCAGGGCGAAGGCGCTGACGATGGGCTGGGACCAGACTGCGAGGCGCATCGCCGACCTCTACGTCACGCTGGTGGGCCCGTCGACCGTGCAGGCCGCCGGCGCCTAGGAGCCCGGGCTCGCGGGCCTCGGCCGCTCGTACCACAGCGACCTCCCCGCCTCGCGGAAGCCGGCCGAGAAGTATATCCGCTTCGCGGCCGCGTTGAGGTCGTCCGCCTCGAGCCTCACCGTCTTCGCCCCGTTCTCCGCCAGGTAGGTCATGCCGGCGGCCAACGCCGCCTTTCCCAGACCCCGACCGCGGAAGTCCGGGTGTACCCCGGTCATGCCTATCCAGCCGGTGGCGCCGCTCCTGAACGTCCACGCGTAGGCGACCGGCCGCGCGCCATACCCGACGAAGACGACGCCGCACGAGGACGACGTGCCGAAGGCCAGCTTCGCCGCGGTCTCCTCCACCGTATTCGGGCAGAAGCCCCAGCTGCCGGCGAAGCACGCGTTCTGCAGCTCAGTGAGGGCCGACTCGTCGCCGCTCTCGAAGCACCGCACCGTGTACCCCGCGTCCACCTCGGGCATGGGGATGCGTGTGCCGCTCCAGACGAGGTCGAGATAGCGCCGCGCCAGGCCGAACCCCTCCGACTCGAGCAGCCGCCTCGCCGTGTCCGCCGTCTCTGCCACCTGCACGTGCACGACCGACGCACCGGCCTCGGCGGCGCGTCCCAGGGCCGCCCGCAGCAGCGCCCTGCCCGTGCCCCGGCCGCGGTGTTCCTCCAAAACTCCTCCGCTGACCACCGCGCGGGCGATGCGGACCTCAGGGGTCACGAGCGAAAAGCCGACGACGACGCCGTCCCGTTCGGCCACGTGGCAGTCGCGCTCCGCGTCGCACGCCGGCTGCGACAGCATCTGCCGCAGCAGCTCGGCGTCCACGGCGCCGTCCGTGCCCGCCCGTCCGGTGACGGCATTGAAGACCGGCGTGAGCGCGTCCAGGTCCGTCCAGCGGAACCGGCGGACTGCGGCGGAATCGGGCATGTCTACAGGGCGTTCCAACAGGGAGCTCACCTGAATCAGGGCACGCTCAGGCTATAGGGCCCGCGTATCTTACCACTGGCCACCGGGGTCACCGAGCGACCGTAACCCAGGGTAGCCCGACAGGCATTGGCACGGCTCGGCGAGAGACTTATACTTGACCTGTTCGGGATTCGCCGCACTTAGCGTCCAGCGTCTGTGGAGTTGACAATTGGCCGGTCTGGTTGGAGCCCAGAGTTTCGACTCACGGGTTGACTACGTTCTGTTCAACGGTGACTGTAGGGAGCTCCTGGCCGACACTCCGAGCGAGGCCGTCCAGCTTGTCGTCACCTCACCACCCTACAACTTGGGCAAGCCCTACGAGCACCGACTGGATCTCCCAGACTATCTTCGAGAACAGGAAGAAGTGATCCGGGAATGCGCCAGAGTGCTGCGTCCGGGGGGCAGCATCTGCTGGCAGGTCGGCAACTACGTCGACAACGGAGAGGTGGTCCCGCTCGACATCCCGCTCTACCCCATCTTCGCATCGCTAGGCCTTCGTATGCGGAATCGGATCATGTGGCACTTCGGGCATGGACTACACGCAACCAAACGATTTTCTGGTCGATACGAAGTAATCATGTGGTTCACCAAGGGCGACGAATATACCTTTAACCTGGATGCGATTCGTGTGCCGCAGAAGTATCCGATGAAGAGGCACTTCAAGGGACCTCGAAAAGGCCATCTTTCCGGCAATCCATTGGGCAAGAACCCCAGCGACGTCTGGGAGATTCCAAACGTCAAGGCCAATCACGTCGAAAAGACCGATCACCCATGCCAGTTTCCCGTTGAACTTGTAGAGCGGCTGGTCCTCTCGCTTAGCAGCTTGGACGATTGGGTGCTCGACCCTTTCTTGGGCGTGGGTACAACCATAATTGCAGCGTTGATGCATGGGCGCCGCGGTGTGGGTGCCGAGATATCCCAAGAGTATGTCGCGATCGCCGAGGAGAGGATCAGACTCGCAGAGCGAGGCCTGCTGCGGATTAGACCTATGGGTCGGGCTGTCTATGATCCAGGGACTCCAGGGCCGGGCCTGCCACCACAGCATGTAGCACTGGGGGCGGAAGCAGCGCAACCGAGGCTGGTCGAGCGCAAGGCGTCGTTTGCCGTAGAGGACCGCCCGTCGTGAAAATCGCCTACGAGTACTCTCACCTGGGCGGCGCGGAGATACTCCAAGTGCGTTACCCGGAGATCCACGACGAAATACGCGAGATGATCGGCAGTGTCGTCGCCGAGCGGACGAAGGTGAGCCGCGAGAGACTACGCCGGGCCGGAAGCTCTACTCTCCGACCGCGATGAACAAGCGGTGCGCCGCTGAGTTTGGCTCACGCGGCTATCGGCACTTGAGAGATACCTACACTCTCGAGATACCGGACAGCGATGTTGCGATTCGCGGCGCCTACAAGCAGGTGGACTTCGTCAAGGGTAAGGTCCTTGTCGAGGTCCGGTTCGGGAAATACGCCTTCATGTTTTACGACATGGCCAAGTTCCAGTATTTCTTCAACGAACATCAGGCTGAAGTGGCGGTCGAGATCGTCCCATGCCACGCTCTGCACAGGCAGATGTCATCCGGGGTTTCGTACGGCGAGCAGTTGGTTTTCGACATCGAACGACTCCGCAGACACTTCCCCGCCGTACCCGTGTACGTGATCCTGATTGACGCGGCGAACGAGTGATCCGTCATTCGGTGACCATGCACCGAGGGCTGACCGCCGGAGACCATTCCGTCGGATCCGGAACACTTCGGCCCTACGGCTGTTGGAGCGCCACGTCTGAACATGCACAGGCTTGTTGACGGCCTCCTGGGCCGCTGCTACACTCCGTCGACGCAAGACAGACGGGCTTGGGGCGACACCACTTGGGCAAGATAGACCTCCACTTCGAGCCGAGCGTTCCCGTATTCGACGCAAACGCGTCCCTGGGACGGCGCCACGACCGCCGCGTCGCCGTGGACACCGCGGCCGACACGCTGGCGGCCATGGACGACGGCGGCGTGGACCGCGCCGTCGTCTACGCGCCCCACGCGGCGGGGTACGACTCCCGCGAGGGCAACGCCATGCTCCTCGAGGATATCGGAGACGAGTCCCGGCTCGTCCCGCAGTTCGTCTTCAACCCGACCTGGGACGAGCTGGACGAGTTCGCGGCGCTCGTCGAGAAGCACGACGTGCGCTCGGTCCGGATGGTCCCCGCCGCCCACCGGTTCCCGTTCCGCGACTGGATCGTCAAGCCGTGGCTCGACTGGCTGGGCGAGGCCGGCATTCCCGTGTGGCTGCCGGTCAACTACGACATCCTGGGCGTGGACTACCAGCTCAAGCCGTCCGAGGTACACGACACGCTGAGCGCGCATCCGAACGTGACGGCGGTGCTCTCCGAGATCCAGTACCACACGATGTCGTGGGCGATGCCGCTGCTCCGCAGCCTGCCCAACCTCAACGTCGAGATATCGCGGCTCTCCAACACCGACGGACTCGACCGGCTCGACGACGCTGTCGGGTTCGAGCGCGTCATGTACGGCTCGCGCTTCCCGGACGGGGCCATCTCCCCGCTGCTGTACTACCTGCACCACGCCGGGCTGAGCGAAGACACCCTGAAGGACGTGTGCTCCCGCAACGCGGAGCGCCTGCTGAGGTTCGCCTGACGTGGAAACGCCAGTCGTAGACTTCCACACGCACGGGGGCCGCTGGGGCATCAGCTGGATGGACGACGAGCCCGAGCGCTTCGTCGGCATCCTGGACGCGGCGGGTATCGACGTGGCCTGCATCAACGCGATCTTCTACAGCGACGCGCGCCGCGGACACGACGTGGTGGCCAAGATGGTCGAGGCGCACCCCGACAGATTCGTCGCGGTCGCGTTCGCCAGCCCGCACTATCCCGAGGAGGCCGTCGAGGAGCTGGACCGCGCCTTCCGCGAAATGGACATGAAGTACGTCAAGCTCTACCCGGACTACGCGATGGTCCCGCCGGAGCATGCGAGCTACACGGACATCCTGGAGTGGTGCAGCGAGAAAAATCTGCCCGTGATGCTGCACTCCAACTTCCTGTTCGACCCTCCGGACGTGGACGTGTACGCGCGCTACACCGGGCTGCACGAGCGCTTTCCCGGCATCAAGTGGGTCATCTCGCACGCGGGCTGGCCCAACCCGCCGGAAGGCCAGGTCATGATCGACACGGTGAACGCCGTTCCCAACATGTACGTGGAGACGTGCTCGTCGTTCAATCACGCGAACACGCTGGAGTTCATCGTCGACGGCATGGGCGCCGACAAGATCCTGTTCGGGTCGGACATGACGCTCATGGACGCGCGGCCGCAGGTGGGCATGATCGCCACGGCCGACATCAGCGAGGAAGACAAGCGCCGCATCCTGGGCCTCAACGCCATCGAGCTACTGGGACTGGAGCTCTGACCGCGATGGACGACACGCCGATAGTCGACTTCCACAACCACGCGGGCCACTGGGGCCGTTTCGGCCTGACCGACGAGCCCGAGCGCTTCCTGCGCGTCATGGACGCGACGGGCATAGACGTCGCCTGCATCAACGGCATCTTCTTCGGCGACGCCTGGCGCGGCAACGACCTGGTCGCCAGCATAGTCGAGCAGCACCCGACGCGCTTCGTCGGCGCCGCCTTTGTCACGCCGCACTACCCCGAGGAGGCCATCGGTGAGCTGGACCGCGCGTTCGACCAGCTAGGCATGAAGTTCCTCAAGATATACCCGCCCTACTTCGGGCGCTCGGTCGACGACCCGGCGTACTTCCCGATCTACGAGTGGTGCGACGACCGCGGGACGGCGGTGATGACTCACCAGATATTCCCGTGGGACCCGCCCGGCACGACTATCGAGCGCCGTTTCGGGGCGCTGTCTGAAAGATTCCCGAACGTCAAGTGGGTCCTGGCGCACGCCGGGTCCGGAGGCCGTAAGTCGGCGGATGCCGTCGCCGCCACCAAGGTCAGTCCCAACATCTACCTGGAGACGGCCGCCGGCGAGGTCACCCACCGCGGCTTCGAGAAGCTCGTCGAGGGCGCGGGCGCCGACAAGGTGCTCTACGGCTCCGACATGCCGCTGTTCGACGCCCGGATCGACATCGCCAGAGTCGTCACGGCGGACATCTCCGACGACGCCAAGCGCCGCATCCTCGGCCTCAACGCGATAGACCTGCTCGGCCTCGATCTCTAGCCGCCTGCGCCCGCAGGCGGTCGAGGACATTCGCAACGCGGTCAGGCAACGTTGGAATCAGGGGTCTAGGGCCTTTTCAAAGTCAGTGTCCCAAGGTCCCTCTTCCGTGGCCTCCTCTCCCGTAACGGGAGGATTGAGGTGAGGGTGAAGAGCGCCGGTTGACGGCTCCCCCTCATCCTAACCTTCTCCCGCCAGGGGAGAAGGAACTTTGAAAAGGCCCTGTCAGGGGTCAGTAACTGTTCAGAGTCGATGAGACATGGACAGCTTGCTCTTCGGAAGCGCGAGAGCCCCCATCCCTTCGACAGGCTCAGGACAGGCTCAATCTTCCCCCTCGGTCGGGGGGAAGAGGCCGATCCCCCTCCCATCCACCCTGAACACTTGCGTCCGGGGCTGCCGCCCTTACGTTTACGGCTGAGGGTACTCGATGGACATCATGCCCTCGATATCGAGAGGGTCGACGCCGTACTCCTGCTCTTGTTCAGCCCGTAGCAGCGCCTCGCTTTCGAGATCGCCACTGAGGGGCAGCTCGAGGCGTACACCCCTATTGATGGCCGATTCGCGCGTTGCGACTTCCATCATCATCGCCATGAGCGCGTCCTGGTCCGTGTATTCGGAGCTACGTACCCCGCGGACAGTCGCGGCGAAGTCCACTAGATGCCCCATGACCGCCGCGCCGTAGTATTCCCGGCTGTTGTAGGCCGTCCGGCCCGGCCGGTGGTCGTTGATGTATTCGACCCGTCCGGTGGGCAGGTCGACATGAGACGAGAGCCAGTTGTCGCCGTCGGTTACATGCTCGATCGGAAAGACCCTGTCGGCAATGCCGGCCCCGTTCCTGAGGGACTCGTCGGTGCAGTAGCGGACTTCAGCCTTCCCCACTCCCCTCTGCGTAGCCTGCTGGACAATCGATCCACGAGCCCCGGCCAGCTCGGTGTATCCCGGGCGCGGATAACGCCCCAGCATGCTCTTCATGTTCCCGGAATGGTCGATCACCAGTGCGCCATCGGGGAACCAGAAGAAGTGGGCGCGATAGGTCTCGGTCTCGTAGTAGCGGTGGGGCAACTGGTAGTGGGGAGTGGCTGCCATGGTGTGGTGTATGGCCTGCACGGCCACCGGATGCGATCCGAAGAACGATATCCAGCGGGAGTCGTTGTGGTACCCGGTATGGTCGTGCCAGCAGGTGAGCCGCTCGATGGGGCCGACGAACCCGTCGTCGGCTATCAGGCGCATCATCCTGTCGAAGGGGAACCGGAAGAAGTTCTCGCCGACGCGCAGGATGGTATTGTTGTCGCGTGCGACGGCCACCATCTCATGGGCCTGGACCAACAGGCTGCTCATGCTGGTCTCGACGTTCACGGGAATGCCGTGTGACAGGAGATAGACAGCAATCGAATGGTGTGAAGGCACAGGCGTGACGACCAGCGCCGCCTCCATGGGCCGGGCTCTGACCAGCTCCTTCAGGTCGTAGAAGGCAGGAACGCCCGCCGTCTCGGCAAAGGAATCGGTGGATTCGCGCACCGGGTCGCACACAGCCACCAGCTTCATCCACGGCTTCAGTGCCTCGAAGAGCGGCCGATAGACCTGTCGTGACCGGTTGCCGGTCCCGACCAGCGCGACGGAAAGGGGCTCGTCAAGAATCATTGTGTGTTCCTTGTTCCAGGCTCCAGGCGCCAATTCTACATGATGGCCATGGCAGGATCGGACTACAGATGCCAGCAAGGGGGCGGTCGAATCGAGAGGGGTCAGGGGAGACTTGACAGCCGCCGATAGTCTTGAAAGAACCAGTCATACCGTGCGCTAAGAAGTGGGCCAGGCGGGTCTCCTGAAACATGGAGGACGGTCCTGGCCCACAGCCGTCTACCTCCTGGAACACTGGGCAACCGCGCCGTTCCGGGCATGACTGAAGGGGCCGTCCGCCACTACTCCACCCAGAACGCGTACAGGTCGGCGTCCCGCAGCGTGAACGTGGCACGCACCGCGGCGCGGTCCGCGGGCGCTGTCCTGCCGCCCCATGTCACCGCGGCGCTCACGCGGTCGCCGGACACGGGGTCGCAGTCGTCCGCGGTGAAGCCTTCCAGCGGCTCCATCGTGTCGGCGTCCAGGAGCGCTGCCCGGAGCTCGCCCCGTGCGTTCGCGTTGACGTGCAGGCGCATGCCGTTGGCCGCGAACGGCTTCGTGGTCAGCGTGCCCTCGCCCCGCGCGTCCAGGGAGACGAAGCCCTGCGGCCGCACCTTGCCCAGGCACAGCGCGATGCCGCTCTCGTCCGAGTCGTTGAAGTACGACCGGTCTATGTGGCTCGACGTCGGGGCGTACCAGTAGAGCTGCTTGTGCCCGCGCGCCCGGCAGGCGCTGTAGTAGACCCAGATCTCGCCGTCGTCGCGGACGAGGGGCCGCCCGCAGGTCAGTATCTGGCACGTGCCGTAGTTCACGCCGTCCCACTTGTCCAGCGGGATGAACAGCTCGCGGTCGGCCACCCGGTCCCAGTTGTACAGGTCGCGTGAGACGGTCAGCTCGACCTGGCTGATGCCGGTCGCGTTGCCGCGCGGCGGCGGGATCAGGCCCGACGGGTTGTACAGCACGGGCAAGCCGACGTACAGGCCCTCGTACGGCATCACCGACATCTTGTAGATCTGCGCGATGTAGTCCTGCTCGTCGATGATCGGCGGCGTCAGGTAGTCCGGGTCGTCCACGACGGCCTGGATGCGCTTCGCCGCGTTCTCCCTGTCCCGCTCGTCGGTGTGGAAGACGAGGACCGACTCCGACCAGTCGCCGAACTCGGTGCACTTCGCCAGCCAGACGGACCGGCCCCACTCCGTGCTGAGCTTGTGGTAGGCCAGGAACTGCTCCGTGTACTCGTCGTAGAGCATGTACGACGTGTCCTCGCTCGGTATCCCGGGCACGTCGAGCATCGTCCAGTCGAACCCGTCGGGCGAGACGCCGAACTCGCGGTGGGCGCTGCCGAACATGGCCTTGTACCTGCGGGCCGGGGCCGGCTCGCGCTCGTCGCGGAGGATGTGCGTCAGCCCGATCTTGCCGGGTTCGCGGGCGAGGTTGTTGTCCTTCGAGCCGTTCCACTCGTGCAGGCCGAGGCTGGGCCGGTCCCAGGACAGCCCGTCGGCGGATGTCGCGAAATGCCCGCGTGTGACCGTGGTCCCCATTCTCGGGGGCCGGGGCGGCGTCGAGTACCGCGCGTTGAACCACCACTCGTACAGGCCCCTGTCCGGGTTCCATATCGGCGGGCTGGACGACTGGACCGCAAGCTGACCGATCGACTCGTCCGGCTCGATCACCGGTCCCTGCTTGTCCACAGGATGCAGGGTGCGGACGAGGCCGTCCATCGTCTCGATGGCGTAGTCGTCGAGGAAAAGCTGCTTATGCTCGGCGGCGTCGATAAGTCAGTTCGCCATGATTGCCTGTCTCCCGCGCACCAAAGCTGGTCGTCGGAATATAATACGTACCCAGAGGGGAGTCAACGAACGCCGGCGACCCAAATCCCCCACCCCCGTTGTGGACGCCACGTCTATCAGGCGTAGGGGAGGGTTTGAAACCCTCCTTCGCTGTCCCGTAAGGCGGTGCCGTCAGTTTGGTGGTGGATTGGGGCGACCCTTGCACGGCCGGCATCCCCGCGCAGGGAGACCCTTCGCATTATCGTCGTTCCCGCGCAGGCGGGAACCCAAGGGCGGGCAGGACACTCCAGCCGAGAGCGGCCAAGGAGGCAACATTGCGAAAGAACATCGTAGATCGTCTGGCGGCAGGCCACCACATACTCCTGGACGGCGGGACCGGCTCCGAGCTGCAGCGCCGGGGCGTCGAGGTGCTGCACGGCGCGGCGGAGACGCGGCGGATGTCCGCCTGGTCCGCCCTCGCCAACATCCAGGCGGCGGAAGTCGTGCGGCAGGTGCACACCGACTCGGACGCCATAATCAGCAACAACTTCTGGACGGGCCCGACGAGGATGGCCAGCGTCGGTCTGGCCGACGACTGGGAGCGCTACGCCCGGGCCGCCGGGGAGAACGCCGTCGCCGCGCGCGACGCGGCCAACCCCGACGCCTACGTGCTCGGAGGCATCGCGCCGCCCGCGCTTCCGCCCGACGACGGGCAGCAGCAGCGTTCGGACCTGGTCACGATGGGCGGGACGCGCTTCCGCAAGGAGTACGGCGACCAGGCCCGCGTGCTGGCCGACTGCGGGGTCGACGCCATCCTGGCCGAGTACGTCGGCTGGATCGACGAGGCTGTAGCCGCGGCCTCGGCCTGCTCGAAGACTGACCTGCCCGTGTTCCTGGGCATCCGCCACATCCAGGAGGACGTCACGATGCAGTACGGCGAGCGCCTCGAGGACCTCGCGGCGGCGCTGCGGGACAGCCCCGTCGCCGGCATCATGCTCATGTGCTCCACGCCCGAGCGGATCACCGCCGGGCTCCGCCGGCTGATCAATGCCTACGACGGCCCCGTCGGCGGCTACCCGAACATCGGCTACATGCCGCTCGCGCCCGTCGACCCCGACAAGCCGACGATGACGAACCAGCTACCGAGCAAAAGCGGCGACTTCCTCCAGACGGCCGACTACTACCCGACCCGCCTGGCAGGCTTCGCCCGGGAGTGGAAGGAGATGGGGGCCCGGATCATCGGCGGCTGTTGCGCCACCGGCCCCGAGCACGTCATGGCCATGGCGCCGGCCGTCAAGGGCTGACTCGATGTTCAGGAGACCTCCCCAGGCACGGCGTGACGGACTGAATCCGGGGTCGTGGTGGCGCACCATACCGGGGTTAGATTCCCGCCTGCGCGGGAACGACGGTTATGCAAGGGTCTCTGTGCGCGGGAATGATGGAGGTGGGGAATTTGCGCGGGCGGGACGCGGCTGAGGGTACCTGTTCAGACTCGATGGTCACACAGCCCGTTCACCCCGAGTAGCGCCGCTGCTTCAGCGGCACGTATCGAGGGGCGCACACGGTCACCAAGAGTCAACACTTGGGGAAAAGGGGGAAAGGAATGCGTGAGAATATAGTCGAGCGCCTGGCAGGCGGTGACGTATTACTGCTGGACGGCGGCACAGGTTCGGAGCTGCAGCGCCGGGGGGTCGAAGTCCTGCACGGCTCGGGGGAGACGCGGCGTCTGGCTGCCTGGTCGGCCCTGGCGAACATCGAGGCGGCCGACGTGGTGCGGCAGGTGCACACCGACTACCTGCGCGTCGGCGCGGACGCCATCATCAGCAACAGCTTCTGGACGGGCCCGACGAGGATGGCCAGCGTCGGTCTGGCCGACGACTGGGAGCGCTACGCCCGGGCCGCCGGGGAGAACGCCGTCGCCGCGCGCGACGCGGCCAACCCCGACGCCTACGTGCTCGGAGGCATCGCGCCGCCCGCGCTTCCGCCCGACGACGGGCAGCAGCAGCGTTCGGACCTGGTCACGATGGGCGGGACGCGCTTCCGCAAGGAGTACGGCGACCAGGCCCGCGTGCTGGCCGACTGCGGGGTCGACGCCATCCTGGCCGAGTACGTCGGCTGGATCGACGAGGCTGTAGCCGCGGCCTCGGCCTGCTCGAAGACTGACCTGCCCGTGTTCCTGGGCATCCGCCACATCCAGGAGGACGTCACGATGCAGTACGGCGAACGCCTCGAGGACCTCGCGGCGGCGCTGCGGGACAGCCCCGTCGCCGGCATCATGCTCATGTGCTCCACGCCCGAGCGGATCACCGCCGGGCTCCGCCGGCTGATCAATGCCTACGACGGCCCCGTCGGCGGCTACCCGAACATCGGCTACATGCCGCTCGCGCCCGTCGACCCCGACAAGCCGACGATGACGAACCAGCTACCGAGCAAAAGCGGCGACTTCCTCCAGACGGCCGACTACTACCCGACCCGCCTCGCCGAATTCGCCCGGGAGTGGAAGGAGATGGGCGCGCGGATCATCGGCGGCTGCTGCGCCACCGGCCCCGAGCACGTCATGGCCATGGCGCCGGTCGTCAAGCACCTGCCTTGACGTTCAGGAGACCTCTCCAGCCACGATGATCTACGACGGGCACGCGTACATATTTCCCGACATGCGTGGCGACGGCGGCTTTGACGACCGGCGGGAGTTCCAGCGGCATCTCCAGCTCGCCATCGCGACGCACTTCATGCCGGCGCGGCGGAGGCGCGACCGGGCCGCCGCGGACAATAGCGGACTGATCGACGAGTCGATGCCGCGAGGGTTCGACGCGCTGAAGGAGGCGAATTTCCGGGCAACCCGGTCCGGTCGCTTCGAGTGGACGGTCGACGGTGAGGACTATTTAAAGCAGTACATGCCGCCCTCCGTGGTCGACATGGAGTTCACGGCCGACCAGCTGATCGCCGAGATGGACTACGCCGAGGTCGACTGGGCCCTCCTGCACCGCACGCCGTACTTGGGCATCGGCAACGACCTGGTCGCGGACGCCGTGAGGGCACACCCGGACCGGATACAGGCGCTCGCCCATATCCCCGAGTGGAAGATCGCTCCCGACCCCGACTGGGCGATTGCCGAGCTTGACCACGCCATCACCGATCTCGGGCTTCACGGCCTCCAGCTGCTGCCGGACCACATGGCGCTCTACGGCCAGTCACCCACGTGGGACGGCGACGCGCTCATTCCGTTTTGGGACCACTTCGCTGCCCTGGGCGTACCGCTCTTCGTAACGCCGGGGTTCACGTCCCTGGCGAGCACCGGCAGCGGGGGCGGCATGGACCTGGGCGAGTTCGAGACCGTCAGCCGGTTCATGGAGCGGTACCCCGACGTGCAGGTGGTGTTGACGCACGGCCTCAGCTGGCGCTCGTTCGCGGACGAGAGCGGCGTCCACGTGCCGGATGCCGCCTACGCCGCCCTGCCCATCGACAACCCGAACTTCCACGTCCAACTCCTGTTCGCCATCTTCCTCGGCGGAATGTACGACTACCCCATGAGGCAAATCAGGACGGCGCTGGAGAAGGTGGTCGAGCGACTGGGTCCCGGCCGGCTCATGTGGGGCACGGACATCCCCATGGTGATGCGCTTTCAAACATACCGCCAGAGCCTCGACTCGCTGCGCCTCAACCTTGATTTCCTCGACCAGGCGGATATCGACCTGATCTGCGGAGGGAACGCGGCGGGACTCATGGCCGTCGCATAGCGAGTAAACTCGATTTCAGCACGGGGGAGGACCCGTGATCAGACACGTATCGGAAATTGCCGAGGTGAGGGATGATGTCGAATAGTACAACCGCGATCGTGATCGGCGCGGGCGCGGTCGGCGTCTGCTGCGCCTACTACCTGGCCGAGCGCGGAATCGACGTGACGCTGGTGGACCGTGGCGACGTGTGCGCCGGGTGCTCCTACGGCAACTCCGGCCTGCTCGTGCCCAGCCACAGCGTCCCGCTCGCCGCGCCCGGCGTGATCTGGCGCGCGCTGAGGTGGATGGCGAAGCCGGACAGCCCCTTCTACATCCGGCCGCGGCCGAGCCCCAGCCTCGTCTCGTGGCTCTGGAAGTTCCGCGCCGCCTGCAGCGAGGAGAACGTCGAGCGCGCCATGCCCGTGCTGCGAGACCTGACGACGACCGGCGTCGAGCTCTTCCGCGAGCTGGACGAGGCGTGCGAGAGCGACTTCGGTCTCGGCACGGCCGGCGTCTCGTACGTCTACAGGACCGAGGAGGGCCTGGCGAACGGCCGCAAGGAGGCGGCCCACATCGCGAAGGTCGGCCTCCAGGCCGAAGAGCTCGACCGCGACGGGGTGCGCGAGTTCGCCGGCCTCGAGACGACGGCGATCGGCGGAATGCTGCACCCGTACGACGGCCACGTCACGCCGGGCAAGTACGTGCATGCGGTGGCGGAGGCGTTCGAGCGCGGCGGCGGCAGAATCGAGCGCCACACGGCGGTCAGCGGCTTCGAGACCGACGGCAGGCGGGTCAGCGCCGTCGTCACCGACGGTGGCGTCCTAGAGGCCGACGAGATCGTCCTGGCGGCCGGCTCCTGGTCTCCCGCCATCGCCGCCCGGCTCGGCGTCAGGCTGCCGATACAGCCGGCGAAAGGCTACAGCGTCAGGTTCCGCCGGCTGGAGAACGCGCCCGAGGTCCCGCTGATCCTCGGCGAGGCGCGCGTCGCCATGACCCCGATGGGCGATACGATGCGCCTGGCGGGAACGCTGGAGATGGCCGGCATGAACCTGTCGATAGACCAGCGTCGGCTGGACGCCGTCCGAGAGTCGGCCGGGCTCTACTTCCCGGCGCTCGAAGCGTCGAAGCTGGAGTTCGTCGAGGAGTGGGCCGGCCTGCGGCCCATGTCGCCCGACGGCCTTGCGCTGCTGGGCCGCTGGCCGTCCTGGGACAACCTGACCATCGCGGCCGGCCACGGCACGATGGGCGTGTCGACCAGCCCCGCCAGCGGCAAGCTCGTCGCCCAGATCATCACCGGCGACCAACCCCTCACCGACCTCGACCCGCTCGACCCAACCCGATTCGGTTAGGCTGTCCCAAGCTCGAGCAACCAACTCCGTGCTGTCGCCTACAAGGACAACACAGACGTTGACAACAACACAAGTGTTGTGCACGATATAGTAGGATGAATGCACGTGAGCTTCGACGCTGGCTGAGAAGGCAGGGCTGTACTTTCCATACCCACAAGGGCGGCAGTGGACACATCACCGTACGGCTTGGAAGCCGCACCAGCCAGTTGCCGATGCACGGAGGCGGAAAAGAGCTGGGACGGGGACTCGTAGCGAAGATCAAGAGAGAATTGGGGCTGAAGTGATGCTTGCCTATCCAATAACGCTCGAAGACGATGACGACACCTTGCTCGTAACGTCGCCCGACTTCCCGGAGCTGACCACCTTCGGCGAGGACCGTGAGGAAGCCATCGCCCGCGCCGTCGACGCATTGGAAGAGGCAATCGCGGCCCGCATGCACGATCGCAAGGACATTCCGTCGCCGTCGCGGGGCGCGACATACGCCGTACTGCCAACGCTGACCTCGGTGAAGGTGATGCTGTATCAGGGGATGAGAGATCAGGGCGTCGGAAAGGCGGAGCTGGCCCGCCGCCTGGGGTGGCACATGCCGCAGGTGGACCGGGTGCTCGACGTTCAGCACCGGTCACGGCTGGACATGATGGACGCCGCCCTGGTAGCCATCGGACGGCAGTTGCACGTGACCGCATCCGCCAACCCCGGGACCGCAGTCGCGGCCGTCGGCAAAGAGGCCTCCTCGAACTAGCCGCCCTTAACCGCGGGATGAGGGTTAAGCGGACGCATCACCGGCAGACCGCCGCTTATCGACCCGCAGCATCGAGAACGCCGGGATCGAAGCCGTCGTGCTGAAGCTGAGCGACAAGGCGGAGAAGAGCCGCGAGCTCATGCGGCAGGCGCGGGCGCTGAAGGGCGACGACGCCAAGGCCGAACTCAACGGGCTGCTCGCCGACTACGGGGTCGACAACTTGGAAGAGGGTCAGCAGCAGGTGTTCCTGCTGCCCAACATCGGCCAGCGGATCATCGCCACGCACCACCCCGCGCACGAGCGGGTCCAGGACATCCAGGCGAAGACGCGGCTGAAGGTCAAGGCCGACAAGAAGGAGGCGTAGCCGATGACCAAGTCCAGGCTACCGGCAACCGTGATGACCAAGCCGTGCCCCGAGTGCGGCAGGGAGATGGCGCTGAAGGAAGCCGGCAAGGACGGCTTCGTGACCGTGTGCGTGGCTCAGGTCACGTGCGGATACGAGGAGCCCGCGCCGCCCGACGCCGTGAACAGGCGGACCGGCGCCCCGAAGCTTTTCGACTAGGCCGACTTCACCCACGACACTCAGGAGACGAACCTGATATGACTTTCAGGCCGTGGCTTGCCCTACTCACGATACTCGCCGTTCTCGGCACGGCTGGGGTGCTCTACGCCAGCGGTGACGCCGCCTCACGGTATGACACGGACGACGATGGCGTCCTGAGCTATGCCGAGATGCAGCGGGCGGCCCGTGACTACTTCGCCGGCAACCTGTCGCGTGATCAGGCGGTCGACCTCACGATCAGGCAGGCCTACCGCATCCCGATTCCGCAGCCGACAGCAACGCCCACGCCCACGCCGCCAACACCACTACTCAATGTGCGAGGGGCAGGGGCAGGTGGTATAGAGGCCAAATGGACGAACACGGGCGCCAACGTCTACCTCATAGCCTACAAACTGAGCCAGCGAAGCCGATGGACGATACTCAACATCCCTGGCTCACGGACTACTCACAGGATCACAGGGCTCCCCACGGGGACGTACTCTGTCAGCGTCAAAGCATCCTACGGCAGCCACCAGAGCGAATGGTCTGCCTTCGCTGCTGTCGCCGTCATAGCTGCCCCTACCCCGGTTCCGACTCAGATTCCGTTGGCATGGGCACCGTGCTCAGGACATCCTCTCAGCATGAGACTCGGGGAGACGGCGTCGGACATCAGGGCCGCGCTCATGGTCGACGACAATCGCTGGCCCGTCTCCCTGTTCATACGTGTCTCGGACGGGGTTCGCCGGGGCTCCCAGCCAGCGGAACAGACTGCGAAACGCGCCATCGTCCTGAAGGTGGAGTCGTCCGGGGAATGGGTTCTCGAACTTCGTACAGGCGTAGAGGTCTATGGGACTTACTACGGTGCCGACCGTGTCTCGGAATCAGGGACACTGGAGCGCGTTCTCCGTGCGGGCTCCGTGCCGGTGCACGAGGACACCAATGAGATCGTATTCGTAGCCAAGGACTCACGCTACACGTTCTCTGTGAACAGGTCCGTGGTGCGCGTGGATGCTGAAATCGCCGGGCTTGGACGTGGGTTCGGGTCGAATACGGGCCGTGTGAATTGGTGCAGAATCCAGTAGGATAGCCCCATACCCTGACGCTTTAGCTCCGGCGACTGGTACCTGTACCGAGCGCCCCGCTGCTTTGACCGGCAGCGGGGCGTTTGGTATCTTCGGGGCATGGACTATCCCGAACGCACACGCGAAGAGCGCCTTGCGGACGAGGTTGTCAGGGCCGGCGGCGAACGGGCCCTGCCCATAGCTGAGCAGCATCTCCGTCAGCGCCCGGCGGTTGTCGACGCCGCGGTGGAGTTGGAAGACGGACGCTTCGATGCCCAGCTCGCGGGCGCCAGCCACATTGACCTCGTGGTCGTCGAGGAACAGCACCCGGTCCGGCGGCGTACGAATGGCGTCGAGGACGCGCTCGAAGTACGCTCGGCCCGGCTTGACGTGTCCCAGGTCGCAGGAGTACAACTCCGCGTCGAAGAGCGCCCGGTACCCGAGCGTCTCCGACATGTACGCGGCCCGGTGGCGCTGCTGGTTGCTCGTCACGTAGCAGCGGACGCCGCTTTCCCGCAGCCGCGCGACGATGTCCAGGATCTCGGAGTGGGGGTGTATGGCGGCGAGCAGGCGCAGAATCTCCGAGGCATCGGCGGCGCTGCCGCGGCGCCGGAGCAGCGCCTGCATGTCGGCGATGAGGCCGCCCGCACCGGCGAGGGCCGGCCGCTCGACCTCGAAGACCTCGTCTATGAACCCGTCGACGTCTTCGTCCTCCGGCGGAAGCAGGGCCGCGAGAGCGTCCCGGCGGCCGGGCTGCGCAGATTGGAGCACGCCGTCGGCGTCGAACAGCACGGCCTCGATGGCCTCCGTCGAGAGCGACGCCTCGCGGCTGTCGTTCATATGCGGCTCACGTGAGGCGCCTCAGCGGATGTTCACGCAGACGGACTGCACGCCGTTGACGGCGTAGCCGAGGGGAGTCCAGGCGTTCTCCATCGGCTGGACGTTGCCGGCCTCGTCGCGGGCGCGCGCGGCCAGCGTGTGGTGGCCGGGGGTCGACGGCTCCCAGTCTATGCTCCACTGACGCCAGGCGTGCCGGTGTGCCAGGCCTCCTAGCTGCGCGGGCCGCCACGTTTCGCCGTCGTCGCTCAGCTCCACTCCGGCGATGGGAGCTTCGCCCGACCATGCGAGACCGCCCACGCGATGCGTGCCCGTGGAGTAGACCTCCCCGTGGCGGGGCTGACTGATCAGCGACTTGACGAACATGCGCGTCAGGGGCTCGGAGGCCCCGTTTCGGCTCGGCATGACGTAGCGCTCGCTCTGGAAGAAGCCCTCGAAGGGCCGGGACAGCAGCGTAATCCTGGTCAGCCACTTCACGGAGGCCATGCCGTACCATCTCGGGACCACCAGTCTGAGTGGCCGGCCGTGGTCGTCGGGCAGGGGCTGTTCGTTCATCTCGTAGGCCAGCAGCGTGTCGGGGTCCATGGCGACGTCCAGCGGCAGGCTACGCTCGTAGGCCATGCGCCGCCCCGGCACGGGCTCGCCCGAGTCTGCGCCGACGAACAGCGCCTCGACGGCCGCGTCGGTAGGCGAGGCCGCCTCGAGCACGTCGCGCAGCGCCACGCCGGTCCAGATCGCGGTGCTCACGGCCCCGCCGCGGAACTGGTTGCCCATGACCGGCGGGTCGAGGTCGACGCGGTTGTTGCCGGCGCACTCCATCGTCACGGGGATCGTGCGCGCGGGCAGCGCCCTGACGTCGGACAGGCTGAGCGCAGAGGGGTTGTCGACCTCGCCGTCGACGACGAGCGACCAGTCGGCCGGCTCGATGGAAGGGCTCTCGAAGTGGTTGCGGGCGTAGTAGAGGGCGTTCGGAGTGACCCAGCTCTGTATGGCGTCGACCGGGGTCTCGCCCACGAACGGGTAGGAGTCGATGGTCACGAGTGTTGCGGGTTGGGGATGCGGCTGAGTGTGCCAGGGGTCCTGCGTGATCCCGGCAGCCTCAGCCGGGGTACACCTGCAATGGTTCATGTGTGCCCTCCGGCGGGTTCGTGTTGGGGGATTGAGGCCATTCTACGCACCGTCCCGCGACGCTTCAAGGGGGCATTGCGAGGGCAACGACACGCGCCCGCTTGGCGGCAGGCGAGCCAACTTGCATTGGAGTTGCGACACGGTAGCTTCGCTCATCCTCTATCTTGGTCAGGGTCGTCAGTCCCCGATCCAATCCCGGACGGCGCCAGTGTGGACGGGGGCGACGCAGTTCCGACAACACGTTGGCATCGAGAAGGTACATGGGAGCCTACTCCACGATCAGGGGCGTTCGGCGGCGATGCTGGCTGCGTGGCGGCGTAAGGGCCTCGGTCCGTGCCTCAGAGGCGAGGAGCAGCTCCTTCAGGTCCAGCCTCGTCATCTGTTCCAACCTCAGCTTCCTCCGCATCGTCCGCTGACTCACATGCGCCGCGGGCCTACAGGATGCCCAGCTTGCGGGACTTGGCGCGGATGAGGTCCATGCAACGGCCCGCGTAGTCCAGGCCCGACGCGTCGGGCTTCGCCTGCATGAGCGTGCCCGACTCGTACAGGTCGAAGCCGGACAGCCTCTCGTCGTTGTAGGCCGCCTCGAAGTTCGCGGCGTAGCCCTCGTCGTCGACGGCGCGGGCGACGTAGCGGTTCAGGTAGAGCGGAACGCCCGCACGGTTGGCGACGGACATCGCCTCCTCGGCCACCGGGTCGCCCAGCGCGTTGTCCAGCAACTGACGGTCGGCGTCGCCGTCCGGCGGATCCTCCCACGCCTCGAACCAGCTCGTGCGCAGCGTCGCGCCGTCGAACAAGCCCTCGGCCAGCCACGTCTTCCAGTCGAAGTGCAGGTTTGCCGGGAAGCCCATGATCCGGCCGTGGCTCGGGTCGGGCCGGAACGCCTCGGTGTGCAGGTGGAACTGCAGCTTCCTGCCGGCGGCGCGCACCCGGCGGCTCATCCCCCGCAGGTAGTCAGTGTAGTACTCGCCCCGTATCTCCGCGATGAGCCCCCTGTCCTCGGCCGAACAGGTCGGATCCCGTCCGTGGCGTGTTCTAAAAGCCTCGACCACCGGCTCGTTGTAGCCGTAGTCGAACGGGTCGTCGACGAGGTTGCCGTGGGACGATATGCGGATGTCTATGCCGTCGACGCCCGCGTCCAGGATGAAGCCCACCCAGCCGTCCCAGGCCTTGCGCATCTCCGGGTACATCTCGCACGGCGTCGAGGGCACGTACTCGTTGCGCCCCTTCCCGAACGCGACCGCGCCGCCGCGGTGCATCATGGCCCAGCCGTCGGGTCCGGTGTGCGCCGAGTTGTCCGCGTCCAGCGCGATCTGCAGGACGCCGAACCCTGAGTCGAACTCCAGACCGCCGGTGCGGAAGTCCCTCGGCCGGTGCCAGATAGCCGACAGGCTCGCCACCTCGACCGGCAGCGGGTCCGGGCCGTCGCCGTACGCCTCGATCATCGCCCGCGGCGTGTTGACGAAGTCGGGTTCGCCCTCGGTCAGTCCCGTCGTCACCACGACGAAACGATCGCGCAGGTCGAGGCCTTCCAGGCTGAGCGTCCTGACCGGCGCGCCCTTCGCGGTCACCAGCTCGCCGTAGTAGTCGCGCACCTCGCGCGGCGACGGCTCGACCGACTCGACGACCGTGAACGGGACGTCGCGCCGCTCGTAGCGGTAGTTGTTCGGGCTGGTCCAGACCTGGAGGTCGCCCCTGCCGACGCGCGTCGGCCCGTCGTCCCTCTTGCGCAGCACGATCCGGCGCACCGGCGCCGAGTCGAGGTCCGGCGGAAGCGCGACGGGACGCCGCCTCTCGCGCAGGTGGGGGTAACGCTCCATGATCGGCGAGACGTACCACAGCGTGCCGCCCACACGCGTCAGGGTCGTCGCGTCCGCTCCCGACGAGCCCTCCGGGTACGTGCCGGAGATGCCCGCGTGGTACGGCTTGAAGACGCCGTAGACCTCCATGCCGTGCGCGTGCGCCGCCGCCACGGCCGCCCGGAGCGGGTCGACCAGGTTCTTCCCCGACTCCCGAACGTTGCGCTCCGGGTTCCGGAAGTAGATGTCACCGGCCCAGTAGGAGTCCGGGTCTTCCTCCCCGTAGTAGATCCAGTAGATGCGGGTGACGCCGATGCCCCTGAGCTCGGCCATCATCTCGCTCAGCAGCTCGGGTGTGAAGGCGGCGCGCCTGGCGTCGTCCGGGAAGTCGACCGTGCAGGAGAGTATGAAGTCGGAGCGTGACATCGGCGCCTACAGGTTGACCTGCGGCTCGATGTAGCCCCTGAGCTTGTTGTATATCTGGACGCGGCGCCGCTGGGTGTCGGCGATGATGACGCGCGACCTGTCCGCGTCGAAGACGAGGTCGCACGGCAGCGCCAACCGCCACTCCGGCTCCAGCGTGTCGACGAGGCGGCGGGCCTTCGCGACGTCGTCGTTGGCGTCGATCGTCTCCTGGAACCACTTCGACGGCGTCTGCGCGTCGCCGATCAGGCTGGCGAGGAACTCGCCGTCCGGCGCGAACACTTGGACGCGGGAGTTGCCCCAGTCGGACACGTACACGTCGCCGTCCGGGTCCACCGCGACGCCGGAGGGCCTGTTGAGCTCGCCCCTGCCGTCCCCGTACGACCCGAACTCCATCAGGTAGCCGCCATCGGCGGTGAACTTCTGCGCGCGGTGGTTCTTGTGGTCGGCCACGTAGACGTTGCCGTCGGCGGCCGCCGCGAGGCCCCACGGCCTGTCGAGCTCGCCCGCGCCGCTGCCGGAGCTTCCCCACGCGCCGAGAAAGCCGCCGTCGTCCGTGAACTTCTGCACGCGGTCGTTCAGCGAGTCGACGACATACAGGTCGCCGTTGGCGTCGAAGTCGATGCCCGACGGGCCCCTGAGCTGCCCCTCGGCGGAACCGGTCTCACCCCAGTGGCCCACGTAGTCGCCGTCCTGCGAGAAGACGGTCACCCGGTTCAGCCACTCGTCGGTGACGTAGACGTTGTGGTCCGGGCCCACGGCGACCCCGGCCGGCCAGACGAACCCGCCGTCACCGTCGCCCTTCTTGCCGAACATGCCCACGATCTCCTCGTCGCCGGGCGTGCCGCCGATGGTCAGGCGCAGCACGCCGATGAGGTAGGCCTGGCGCACGATGGCGTAGACGTCGTCGCCCTCGCCGAGGGCCAGCGCGACGTCGCCGAGCATCTCCCGGCCGCCGACCTGGTGGCTGTAGTCGAACACGCGGCCGCCGACCATCTGCGTCAGCATGACTTCCTCCTTTGGCGCGCCGTTGCGCCGACCCGCGCCGGAATGACTACAGGTAGGCGGGCTTCTCGAATGCTCCCTCGACTATCGGCTGGGGGTCCAGGCCGAGCCAGTCCTCCACGATCGTCGTGTAGACGCCGCGGAAGTCCAGGTTCGGGATGGGGTCGCCCTGTTCCAGGTCCTCCGGCCGTATGGACGGGTATTCGCTGTACTGGCCGCCCTTGACGCGGTCGCCGATCACGAAGGAGACGCCCGCGGCGCCGTGGTCGGTGCCGGAGCCGTTGTCGTGGGTGCGGCGGCCGAACTCGGAGAACATCAGCATGATCACGTTGTCGGCCGCGTCGTGCTCGCGCAGGTCGTCGAAGAAGTCCCTGACGCCGACCGATATCTCGTCCCACAGCTTCGTCTGCGTGCCGTTCTGGTCGGCGTGGGTGTCGAAGCTGCCGTGGTCGCAGTAGAAGACCCTCGTCCCGAGGCCGGCGAGGTGTATCTGGGCGATGCCCTTGAGCTTGCTCGCGATGCTGTTGTCGGCGTACTCGACCGTCGACTGGTACATCGCCGGCGCGACCTTCAGGATGTCGGCGCCCTTCAGCGCGTCGAGGCCGGTCTGGCCAAGGAAGTCCATCACCGGCCCGGTGCCGATGGCAGGGGCGTACATCCGCTTGTAGCGGTCGAGCACGCGCTCACGCTGCTGGCCCTCGGTTATCCCGGTCAGCATGCCGTAGCTGTTCAGGTCCTCGACGGCCGCGACGGGCACGCCGGGGGCGGCGAGGGCGCGGAACAGGCTCGGGCCCATGCTGACGGCGGTGACCACGTTCTCCTTGTCCGGATCCAGCTCCCGAACGACGCGGCCGAGCCAGCCCTCGGTGCCCAGCTTGTCCGGCTCGCACGTGTGCCAGATGTCCATCGACCGGAAGTGCGACCGCGGCGAGTTCTCGTAGCCGACGCCGTGGATGATCGCGAGGTTGCCCTCGTTGTACATGTCCCGCATCGGGCCCATGCTCGGATGGAACCCCAGCTCGTCGTCGATCGGGAGCACCTGCTCCTCGGGCACCGTGACGAGCTTGCGGTAGTCGCGGTACAGCGGGTTCGCGTACGGCACGACGCAGTTCAGGTAGTCGTTACCCCCGGTGAGCTGCAGCACCACCAGGACCGGGTCTTTCTCCGCCACCGTCGTCATCGCATACCTCCTCGAAGGGCGGACGCCCTCGCGCCGCCGTCCCGCTCGACCAACCTTTCACAACCGTCGTTCCCGCGCAGAGCCTGCCCTCGTGGAGACGGGGGCGGGAACCCATCCCCGTATCCACGAGGGGCGGCCCATTCCCCGCAACTCCTACGCGAACTGGAACTCCCTGAGCGCTACGATGAGCTGCAGCAGCTCGCTCACTCTCTCCTCCGACCTCGCGGACGCCTCGTCGCCGTCCCAGCCCAGGTCGCCGCCGGCCGATACGTGGTCGACCAGCTCGGCACGGGCCCCGGCGTCGACCATCACCTGGCCCACCATGTCGAGGCAGGCGTCGACGACCTGCTCGGGCGAGTGTCCGTTGGACCTGAGCTCGTCGACGATGCCGCGCACGCCGGGCCTGCTCACGTCGCCGATCATCTCGGCGAAGAAGTTGGTGCGCCGCATCAGGGAGCCGCTGTTGATCCACTCCGTTCCGGTGTGCCAGCCCTCGACGCTCGGCGGGTTCAGCAGCTCCTGGCCCATGTAGGTTATCTGGTTCGACCAGTCCATGACCGCGGGCTGCGGGCTCTCCGCGCCGCCGACGAACCGCAGCATGCCGACCACGGCGTCCGCCGGGCTCTTCACCTTGGCGAACCGGGCCGCCTTGAAGAAGTCGGCGTTGAACAGCAGACGCAGCACGGGCCGCATGTCGTAGTTGTTCTCGTACAGCGTCTCGGCCAGCATGTCGACGGCCTCGTGGTCGCTGGGCGGGGTGACCGACCACGCGGGCACCTGCGCCTCGTCCGCCACGAAGAAGTTGTACAGGTGGCGGGCGATGAAGTGGGCCGTCGCCGGCTGGCGGAGGATGATGTCCACGACGTCCTCGCCGTTCAAGTTGCCGGTATGGCCCAGGAAACTCTTGTCGCCGTTGTCGTGGTCGTCGGCGTCGTAGACGAAGTGCCAGTCGAACCTGCCCATCGGGAACCGCGGCAGCTTCTTGCTCATCGTCCAGCCCGTGAACGCGCGGGAGCACTCCCGGACGTCGACCTCCGTGTAGTTGCCGACGCCCATCGTGAACAGTTCCAGCAGCTCGCGGCCCCAGTTCTCGTTGACGGCGGCGCCGTGGTTCTGGTTGTTGTCCAGCCAGAAGATCATGGCCGGGTTCCTGGCGACGTCGAGCAGCAGCTCTCGGAACCTGCCCATGCCCTTCTCCCGGAACATGTCGACCATGTCCGTTATCTCGTCGTAGTGGTCGACCTTGGAGACGCCGGTGGCGAATATCTGGTGCCAGAAGACGGTCATCTTCTCCTGGAGCGGCGCGTCTGTGTTGACCATCCGCCAGACCCAGCTCGCCTGTCCGATGCCGCCGAGCGTGCCGGGCTTCCACTGGTAGTTGAAGTAGCGCCAGAACTCGTGGATGTCGACCGGCTCCTGCGCCTCGGGGTGCAGGAGCTCCTCGACCGTCTGCTCGTAGCCGACGGCCGCGCGCCTTTCGAGCTCGGCGGGCGGGGCGCCGAACCCGGTGCGTCTCATCAGGTGTGCCATCAGGGCGATGTCGTCACTGGCCATCCCATCACCTCCCCAGGGTCTTGCGGCTGCGCGTCGGGGCGCAATAGGCAGGCGCCGAAGAGCCTGCCACCGTCAAATATAAGCGCGCAGCCCCACCTTGTCAAAAGTCCGAGCCGGCGGGGACACCGTTCACGGTTGGCGGGCAGCCAGCCTGCGCACTTCGATACGCGTCGCTGACGCATCGGCACGACCAATTGGCTTGGCAAACGGGATACGGCAGTGTCCGGCTGTGAAGCCTTATCGGCCTCACCGTTTCTTCTATCGGCGGTTGTGTCGCCACGGGAAGGCCCGCCTTTACGGACACGATCCCTGTCAGTTGCTTTCAAGTTAGCCTGCAACGAGCAAGACGTATTGACTCAAGAAAGGTTCTCCTCGGTGATGGGCCGCTTGATGCCATTTATGGGAATGTCCTCCCCATAGCCAAAGGATGTTCCATTCCGGTTTGACTCCATTGAGTCTCCTAACGCTTCTCAATCTCTTGAAGTGGTACTGTCCACTCCCACGGCGAGGCGCCGTCGCCTGTCGGGTATTCAAACACACCGCTTCCCGGCCGGCCCCTGGAGATGATGGCGAACTCGAAGGTATTGGAATCGGCCGACACGGGGCCGAACGACCATTCGTGATGCACTTCGTCTGCCGTCACCCGATATGAGTGAGCCCCTAGAAGGTGCCAGGCGCTTCCGTCTAGCCTATAAAAGGCCGTCAGATCGGTAATGTCTCTGTCCAAGGCCAAGGCCGGTTGCCCACCCGCAGGAGTAGGAGTCGGTGTGCCCTGGGATGAGACGAAGGGAGTGGGTGTCGCCGCAAGTGCAGGTGTTGACACCGCTGAGCCGTTCGTCAAGGGCTCAGCCAATGCCACTATGCGCGATTCCTCCGGGCTGAAATGTACAGAGTCCAGCGTTATCCTGGCCCCACTCCCCTCCAGTGTCTGGCCCACGACTACGCTCCTCTCAAGCGCCCCCTCGGGCGGAATGACGACGAAAAGGATGTCGCTGCCCAGTCCCAACCGTTTCTGGCCAAACTCGGGTATGCCCGGCGTGTGGGCGATTTGAAACCGTATCCCCAAGCTATACCTGCCGGGCTGGAGACCGGTGCTCACACTGGGTGACACTGTCGCCATAACGACGAGTTCCTCACCAGGCTCCATGCGGTCGGGCGCTCCCCCACCGCTCTGGAGTCTCAGTGGGACCGGTTCCTCGATTCGCTTATCCACATCGGTTAAGGTCATCGTCGTTGGGAAATCGCTGAACACGGCGGGCTTGTCCCAAACGTTCTTTAACCCCAGGGTAACAGTGACCGGATCACCGGGTACTATGAGACCCTTGTCTGCCTTCCACTCTTGTCCAAAGATTCGGGGCGCAGGTAGGCCGGGGCGAGCCTGGGTTGGACTCGGCTCGGGTGGAGGCGTCGCCTCCCATGGCGCAGTTATCCATAGGGATGCCCCGACAGCCATGACCGCTAGCACTAAGGTCCCCGCTGTAGCAAAGAGAGGCCGTTGAGGCACTAGTAGTGCCACGGCTCTCCAGAAGCCTCGTCTTTGGTCTCGCGTCCTCACATGAGAGAGTACGCCACGCCACTGGTGGTCCGACAAGTCGCCCTTTGGACTCTCTTGCTCGAAATAGCGTTTCAGCCGTTCTTCGTGCATCACGTTGCGCCTTTCCTTCCACGAAACTCGCTGTCGGAGAGAATCCGCTCAAGGCGGCTCAATGCCCGACTGAGGCGTGACTTGATGGTCCCTTCCCGGCAAGCCAGCGCCTTGGCCATCTCCGGCACTGTTAGGTCGTTGTAGTACCTCAGTATCAGGACCTCTCGATGGTTTGAAGAGAGGCGCTCGAGGGCCAGCCTCAGTAGGTGGGCCTCTTCCTCCCTCTCCAACGTCTCCTCCGGTCCATCGGAATCTTCCGGAGCCTCTATGGCCTCTTCCAACGCCACGGTTTCCACCTGTCTCCTTCGGTAATGCTTCTTGGCCTTGTTCACCAATATCTTGAGCATCCATGCCTTGAAGCTGCCGTGGGATTTATAGGAAGGAAGGTCTCGCCAGACCTGTACCAGCGCTTCTTGGAGAACGTCTTGGGCCGTGCCGAGGTCCCGCGTCGTCAAGAACGCGGTTCTGGAGAGCAGCGCACGGTAGCGCTCCAGCAGCGCTTCGAAGGCGCTGAAATCCCCCGACTGCGAGAGCCGGATTAGCTCTTCCTCATGCAAAGAGGGCATCCCCGAAGATCGATCTTCTACATATGTAAGTCCGCTCTTCCATCAGATCGTTCCATTCCCTGAAGGTTCATGTTGCAGGTCGGAGTAGCCGTTGGTTTCGACATGGGAGCCGCACCGTCGCTACAGGCACTTAGAACGACCACGATGGTCAGAACCGACAGGACGGCGAGCCAGCGGATACGATGGGGCACGGCAGCGCGAGCGCCATCAATCTGCCGTCCAAGAACGAAAAAGCCCGGGCCAGGGTGATCTTCATGGGTTCAACGCATGACAGAGAGCACCGGTGGGCAAGGCGCCCTCGGCAGGAACGGTGGCGCCGCGCACGCGAACCGCCACGCACTCGACTGCAGTAGTCATCATATCGCCCAAGGACTCGCCCATACACTGCGACGACGGTGTACGGCATCTATCCGAACCAGTTCCGGGCCCTCCGACGAGCGGGCCGCAGAGGGCGCTAAGGGTCAGTCTAGAAGCCGCCCAGCTCGACTACCCGGCGTTCCTCCATGGCGGCGTCCGCGGCGAAGCCGACCAGGTGGCTGCTGATCGAGTCGTCCAGGGACGTGCACGAGATGGAGCGGGGCTCGCCCTGCACCAGGCTCACGAAGTCCTCCACCAGCCGCATGTCGCCCCCGCCGTGGCCGCCGAACGCGCCCTGCATGTCGCCGGAGACGTCCGTGTCGACCCGCTCCTCCGAGTACTCCGTCCCCGGATCGATGTGCCTGACCGCGAAGCTCTGGTCTTCGAACACGCCCTGGATCTCGCCGGTCGTACCGACGAGATGGACCGACCGTGAGGGACGGGCCGTGCCTCCTACCATGTTGTGAGTGGCCGTCGAGCCGTCGTCGAACTCGATCGCCACGGTCTGGCGGTCGACGACATCGTTGTCCATGCCCCACACGCATCGGCCGTAGTCGCTCGTCTTCAGCAGCTCGACGCGGTCCTCGTCGGTGGGACTGCCGACGTCCTCCAGCCCGGACCAGACGTAGAACGACCACCGGTCGGGATGGTCGAGGTAGTGCTTGCGGGCGGAGTAGAGGCAGTCAGCCTCTATGGCACAGTCGACCAGGCAGCGGGCGCCCGCGCCCGGCGGCGCGTTCTCGGCGCGGAAGTACGACCGGGAGCCGAAGCTGGACACCGCGACCGGCCTGGTCCCGGCCTTCAACCACATGATCAGGTCGAGGTCGTGGCAGCACTTGGCCATGAGCATGGAGGACCCGGCCGCCCTGCGGCGCCATTTGCCGCGAACGAACCCGACCGCCATGTGATGGTAGCTGACGTGCTCGACGGTCTGGACGCTGACGACGTCGCCGATCGCGCCGGCGGCGACCCGCTCCTTGATCGCGCGGTAGAAGGGCGCGTACCGCAGGACGTGGCAGACCATGACGTGGCCGCCGCCACGAGCCGCCGCATCGACCAGCGTTCGCATCTCGTCCCTGCCTGTCGCGAACGGCTTCTCCAGCAGCAGGTGGTAGCCCGCGTCCAGCAGCGGGACGGAGGTCGGGACGTGGAGGCGGTCCATCGTGCCGTTGATCGCCGCGTCGGCGAACCGGGGACGCGCCGCCAGCTCCTCCGCGGACGCGAAGCACTGCGACTCGGGCACGCCGAACCGCTCCGCCGCCCTGCGCCGCCGCAACTCCGATGGATCGGCAACGCCGACGATCCGAAGGCGGTCCGGCCGCTGCTCCGAGTACGCGGCGTAGCCGACGCCGCGATGGCCCGCGCCGACGATCACGGCGGTGACGGGGCGTGTGGCGGTATCTGGCTGTCGCATCGCGTCTACCGTCCCAACTCCAAGGCTCGTCCCATGCGGAATATGGTCACGCGCAACAGCTTAGCTGACAGAACCGGGGCCTGCACCCAACCAGTGACTGTTTCAGAGTTTCTCTGAGAATAACCCTCGGCCGACCTGGCGTAGGGGCGGGTAACAGTCTCTTGAAACCCGCCTTCCGGTGCAGCCTCATTTTCATCGTTGGTGAAAGTCCCCTGCCGAGTCCATCTCCTCGTGTCTGAACAGATACCGGAGACCGTAACTGTTCAGAGTCGCGGAACACCTGTCCTCCCCACCTTACCCCCAAGGCAACCCGTTCACCCCGAGTAGCCTGCCTGCAGCAGGCAGGCGCCGCTGCTTCGAGGGGCGCGTATCGAGGGGCCCGCCTGAAGCTCGGACAGGCGCACACCACCACCGGCGCCGCCCCCTTCGATACAGCCCGCCCAGGGCGGCGGGCCACTCACGGCTAACGGAGAGGAAAGGCCCTTCAACTCCGAACAGTTGCCTCAACCGTAACTGTTCAGAGTTTCTCTGAGAATAACCCTTGGCCGACCTGGCGTAGGGGCGGGTTTGCAACCCGCCTTCCGGTGCCAAGATCCCCCACCCAAATGGCGGTGGCCCTCCAGGGCAAGGGGAGGGCTGGTTTGAAACCAGCCCCTACGGGGTGATGGCCGATAGATATGGCGCTGAACCTGGAGGTGTAGGATTTGGGGGTGCAGCCTCATTTTCATCGTTGGTGAAAGTCCCCCGCCGAGTCCATCTCCTCGGGTCTGAACAGGTACCCTCGACCGTAACTGTTCAGAGTCACGGAACGCCTGTCTTCCTCATACCATCCCCAGGGCAACCCGTTCACCCCGAGTAGCGCCGCCCACACAATCCGTTCACCCCGAGTAGCGAAGCGTATCGAGGGGCGCGTATCGAGGGGCGCACGCAACCTTGTCGCCAATGCTGATGTCGACCCCACCCAAAGACTGAGTCGTGCGGCCCTTCGATACACCCCGACGAAGCGTCGGAGCACTCAGGGCGAACGGTTGCTCAGGCTACGGCCCCACCCCTGGGAGCGACCGGCGGCCTCGACGCACTCTCGTGACCGTTCGCCTCCTCAACTCTGAGCATAGCCCTTGGCCGACCTGGCGTAGTGGCGGGTTTGCAACCCGCCTTCCGGTGCCAGGATCCCCCACCCAAATGGCGGTGGCCCTCCAGGGCAAGGGGAGGGCTGGTTTGAAACCAGCCCCTACGGGGTGATGGCCGATAGATATGGCGCTGAACCTGGAGGTGTAGGATTTGGGGGTGCAGCCTCATTTTCATCGTTGGTGAAAGTCCCCCGCCGAGTCCATCTCCTCGGGTCTGAACAGGTACCCTCGACCAGGACTCCTGGCAAGATCAGCACGCCCGTGCTACACTGTGGCTGAGCAAAAGAACCCGCTCACGCTCAACCACCAATCATGCCCATCATCAAATCACACGAATCACAGTTCAGTCGTTTGTTCCACCCTGTTCCAGCTCAGATACGGACCGTGGAACATCTGGTGGTCCATTTTTCGGAAAACGTTCCATCGCCCAGATAGGAACGGAACACTTTGGAACACAATGGAACACCTCACACGGAAATCGGGCCCTGGCCCACCCTCCCCGGGCGGCATTCCATTCCTCCCTCCCCTCGCGGGAAGGAGCTAGAGTTTCTTGTCCACCCTCCCCTGGCGGGAGGGAGCTAGAGGGAGGGGGCTCGCCCCGCTAGTAGCCCTGGATGACGTCGACCCTGCGACCAGTCCGACCGGACTCGTAGGCGGCGTCGATGATGCGCATCACGGCCAGCGCGTCATTCATGTTCAGCAGGCCCGGCTCGCCCGCCCGGATGTCGTCGACGAAGCGCTGGAACCACCGGTGATAGCGCGCATTCCCGATCTCGGGGTTCGTCGGCACCGCGTGGCCCGCGGGCCAGCGACTGCTGTGCCGCTCCTCCTGCGGCGTCTCCGCCCACTCGTAGTGGAAGACCTTCTCCGGCACGCCCTCCCACTTGTCGGAGACGCTGTACACCTCGAGCCGGTTGCTGCCCACAGGCGTCCACTCGGCCCAGCCCTCCGTGCCTCGGAAGGCGAACACGCTGTCGTACCCCTGCGGCACGTGCCCCACCGGCTTCGTGTAGCCGTGGTGGAGACACCCGTAGGCACCGTTCTCGAACTCCATCGCGAGAACGGCGATCTCCTCCAGCGGCTCCTCCATGTAGCCCTGCGGCCGGCCCATCATCGCCTGGACGGACTTGACCTCGCTGCCCATGACGTACCGCAGCAGCTCCAGGTGGTGGCAGCCGATGAAGTGCAGGATGCCCCCGCCCTCGCTCGGCGTCCTCGCCGCCGACAGCACCTCGTAGCCGTCCTTCGTGTAGCGGACCGACACGGCGGGCTTGCCGAACTTGCCGCCCACCTGGACCGAGAACTGGCGGCTCTCTATGTCCAGCGGCCGACCCAGGATGCCCTGATCGATCAGCGCCCTCAGCTCCATGGCAGGGGGGAAGAACCGGTACGGGTAGCCCAGGAAAGTCGTGAGCCCGTTGTCGTTGACGGCCCTCACGGCGGGGACGAGATCGTCCGCCGACAGCGTTAGCGGCTTGTCTACGAAGTAGTGCTTGCCCGCCTCGCTCAGCTTCCGGAGCGTCTCCGGCACCTGGCTGGGCGACACGCAGACGCATGCGAGGTCGAAGTCCTCCTTCTCGATCAATTCGTCGAGGTTGTCGTACCGGCCCGCGTCCGGGAAGTGCTTCTCGGCGTCCTTGAGGAAGTCCGTGTTGCGCCACTCGCAGAAGGCCGTCACCTCGACGCCGTCGAGGTGGTGGAACTGGCGCATGAAGCTGGGCTGCTCGGGCCCGATCGTGCCCGCGTGGCTCAGGCTCAAACCGACCATCGCCGCTTTCAACGTTCGCTTGTCGCTCATGGCTATCTCCCGAAGCGTTACTCAGACGTGCCGGCAGTGTACACGGAAGTCATTGTAAGGGTACGCGGGTCGGGCCGCCCGGGGACGTCCGGCCCTGGCGGGATCAGGGGCTGCCGACGGAGAGGCAGGTGACCGTCCGGACGATTCCCCTGATGGTGTGCACCTTGCTGGTTACGAGGTCGCCGACCGCGTTCAGGTCGGGCGCGCTCACGATGGCGACGATGTCGTACGGGCCCGTGACCGGGTCCACGCTCTGGACCTCGGACAGCCGCTGTAGCTCGCGCGTCACGTCGTGGATGGAGCCGACCGCGGTCTCAATCAGAATGTACGCCTTGGTAGCCACGTCTCACCTCCACAGGGCTGCTTGTCGCCGGCGGCCTATTCTCCCGTCAGCTCGGCCTCGATGATCCCGTAGTCGCCGTCCCGGCGGCGGTAGACGACGTTGTACTCCTCGGTGTCCACGTTGTAGAAGAGGAAGAAGCTGTGGCTGAGCAGCTCCATCCGGTCGATGGCCTCCTGCGAGTCCATCGGCGTCACAGCGAACCGCTTCGTGCGAACGACCCTGGCCTCGTCGAAGGCCGGCGGCCGCACGCCGCCGTCGGGCGACTCCTCGTCAGGGGCCGCGCCGGCCCGCACCGACTCCCTCGGCTGCTCGCTGCGGTAGACCTTCCCCTTGTACCTCTCGATCTGCCGGTCCATCACGTCGGCGACGGCGTCTATCGCCGCGTACACGTCCGGGCCGCGCTCCTGGCCCCTGAGGACGTGCCTGCCCGTGGACAACGTCATCTGGGCGGTCACGCGCTCGTCCTTCGCGCGGGACGAGGTCCCCGTCAGCTCTACGCGCGCGTCCGAGAGGCCTTTGAGGTGCCGCTCGAGGCGCCGGTGCTTCTTGAGGATGTACTCCCGCGCACCGTCGCTGAGCCTGACGTTCTTGGCTTGAATCTGGAGGTCCAAAGGCCGTCGCGCTCCTGAAAACCGGCTTGTCGCCGTTGCACGGACATGATAGCACGGCGATTGACACCGGCCTCGGGCCGCCTGCATAATCCGCGCGCCGTACACTCGAAGATCAGGGGGAAAGAGATGCCAGACGGGATCGTGCTCTGGGGGCCTTCGTGCGTCAGGAGCGAGCCGGGCGACCCCGACTACGAGCGTGAGGTCCGCCTGTGGGTCGACCGCTGCCGGGGCGTCGGCGTCACGAAGATGATCACCGGCGCGGCCGACCCGGTACTGGTCGCGGCCGCGCACGAGAAGGGCATCGCCGCCCATCCGTACCGGGACTACACCGCGTTTCCGAACTACGGGAGACGCCGCGTCAGGTACGGCTGGTCGCTGGACTGGCTCAGGCCGCCCGTGGAGTCGGCCGAGGCGCGTCCAATCCTCGAGCGACACCGCCCCGTGTGGGACGGCCCGACCGTGGAGGAGGAGTCGGTGGAGTCGTTCGCGCTCGAGCACCCGGAGATGTGGAGCCTGACGCGGGACGGCACGCGCCCGCTCCGGCCCGGCGAGCGCCGCTACATGAGCCTCGCGTTCGCCGAGGTCAGGGCCAGCCAGACCACCAGGTTCCTGGACTCGCTCGAACACGCGGACGGCGCCGACGGCATACAGGTCGAGTTCGTGCTCGGCGACGAGGACGAGGACGGATGCTCGCCCTACGGCTACGAGGACGCCGTGGCCGGGCCGTTCACGGAGCACACCGGCCGCGACCCGTTCGCCATACCCAACGGAGACCCGGAGTGGCTGCGGTTCCGCGCCGGCTACGTCACCCGGTTCCTGACTGAGCTGAAGGACGCGATAGGAGCGGCATACCCGGGCGTCGCCTTCACCTCGACGATGATCGCGGGCGACCCCGACGACTACCTGAAGGTGCTCCAGGACTGGCCTGCGTGGCTGGACGCGGGCACCGTGGACGAGCTGTACGTCTGGTGGCGCACCGACTCCGACCTCGGCCGTCTGGAGCGGCAGGCCCGCCACGCGGCCGACGTCGTCGCGGGCCGCGTGCCGTTCATCGCGGAGCTGTCATGCTACCACCCCGGCAGCTTCCAGGACCCCGATCTGCTGGTCGAAGGCGCACGCGTCGCGCTGGCGAACGGCGCCGACGCGGTCGGCGTGTACCGCACCCACGGCGTCAACCAGCTCGACCTATGGTCCGCGCTGGAGCGAATGGCCAAGCTGTAGCACTCTTGTAACTGCTCAGAGTTCTTAGGACGAATGCTCCTCAGACCCTGGATACCCGCCTTCGCGGGTATGACGGTGCTGTGGTTATCGAGGGTTTCTCACGAAGTCTCAATAGTTACGCGCCCTTCGCCGCGAGGCGTCGTCAGCAAGGTTGGCCTACGCCGCCTGCTCCAGGATCCGCTCGGCCAGCGTATCCCACGGACGGGGCTCCACCACCGGCAGCCCGTAGCGCGCCGCCTCTCGTGCCAGCCACTGACCGAACAGCCATCTCGCGCGGACCGCCTCGGCCAATTCGGCTTCCGCACGGCCCGCGAACTCCCTTCCACGCTCGACCACGGCCGCCAGTATCGCGAACTCGTCGGGCTCGACGAGGAAGACAGCCCTTACGGCTGCCCGCCTCTCACGCACGGGCGGACGCGACAGCAGCGACGGGAGCAGGTCGGCGCCTTCGACTATGCAAGGGGCCGACTGGTCGACGTGGTTCTCGACGACTACCTCGAGGGCGGGCGACATCGCCTCGCCAACCGCGATCAGCGAGTCGCGCTGCTCCTCTGCGGGACGCCTCCAGTAGTCGGGCGACTTGTCGAAGTAGAGCGCGTCGGCCTCTGTGGGAAGCCGGACCCGCGCCCGCTGAAACGCGAGCCGGAGGTCGTCGGCCATCAACCACGGGATCCCGAGCGACAGACCTATGCGCTGGGCAACCACGGTCTTCCCCGACGCGGAGTGGCCGCCTATGAGCAGGACGGTCCAGTCTCTATCGGACACTCGACGTGACTCCATCAGAGAAAGTCATCCGCAAGCGTCGCGGATGCCCCCGCTCAGGCCGCCTACGTCAGGCGCCGCTCTCGGCCGCGGCGCGTATTGCCGCGATGGCGTCGGCGACCGGCGTTCCGGCGTCGTAGACCGCCGAGCCCGCGACGAGCACGCTGGCGCCCGCGGCGGACGCAAGCCGCGCGTTCCCGGCCTTGATGCCGCCGTCGACCTCCAGCTCAGCGTCGAGGCCGCGTTCGTCAAGCGACTTCCGCAGCCGGCCGATCTTGCCGACCATCGTCTCGATGAAGGGCTGCCCGCCGAAGCCGGGGTTCACCGTCATCGCCAGCACCTGGTCGAGGTCGGGCAGCACCTCGTCGACCGCCGAGGCCGGCGTCGCCGGGTTGACGGCCACGCCGGCCCGCGCGCCGCGCTCCCTGATCTGCTCCACTACTCGGTGCAGGTGCGTGCATGCTTCGGCGTGCACCGTGATGATGTCAGCGCCGGCGTCGGCTATCTCGTCGACGTACCGCTCCGGGGCCTCGACCATCATGTGGACGTCCAGCGGGATGCCGGTCCACCGCCGGATCGCCCGCACGACGCCGGGTCCGAACGTGAGACTCGGCACGAAGTGGCCGTCCATCACGTCGACGTGGATGTAGTCGGCGCCGCCCTCGGAGGCCTCGGCCACCTGCTCGCCCAGGCGGCTGAAGTCGGCCGACAGGATCGACGGCGCTATCTTGACGCCGCTACGCGCCATCGTCCGCCTCCAGCTCGGCCCGCGCGCGCGACAGGGCCTGCCGGACGCTCTCCGGCCCCGTGCCGCCGGGCATCTCCCGAGCGGCGACGGACGTGTCGACCGTGATCGACAGCACGTCGCCATCGAACAGCGGCGAGTACTCCCTGTACGTCTCCAGCGGCAGGTCAGCCAGCGCCTTGCCCTCCCGGTACGCCCGCTCCGAGATGCGGGCCGCGACGCCGTGAGCCTCCCGGAACGGCACCCCCCGCACCGCGAGGTAGTCGGCGACGTCGGTCGCCAGGAGGTACCCGGACTGCGCCGCCGCGCGCAGGTTGTCGCGCCTGACCTCCATAGTGGAGAGCATGCCCGCCATGGCGCGCAGCGTCGGCACGATCGTGTCGACCGTGTCGAACAGCGCCTCCTTGTCCTCCTGGAGGTCGCGGTTGTAGGTCAGCGGCAGGCCCTTGAGCACGGTCAGCGTCGCCACCAGGTTGCCGAAGACCCTGCCGGTCTTGCCGCGAGCAAGCTCCGCGAAGTCGGGATTGCGCTTCTGCGGCATGATGCTGCTGCCCGTCGTGTAGTCGCCGCCCAGCCGGACGAACCCGAACTCGTCGGACGACCAGACGACCAGCTCCTCGGCCATGCGCGACAGGTGAACGGCGCAGATGGCCGATGCCGAGTGGAAGTCGAGCAGGAAGTCCCGGTCGGAGACTGCGTCCATGCTGTTCGCCGACACAGCCGCGAAGCCGAGCTCCCTGGCGACGAAGTCGCGGTCCACCGGGTAGGGCACGCCGGCGAGCGCGCCGCTGCCGAGCGGGAGCACGTCGGCGCGGACGCGGGCCTGCCGATAGCGCTCGGCGTCCCTGCCGAGCATCTCGAAGTAGGCCAGCACGTGGTGGGCGAAGAGCACGGGCTGCGCCCTCTGCAGGTGCGTGTAGCCCGGCATCACGGCGTCCGCGTTAGCCTCGGCCAACTCCACGAGCGCACGGCGCAGACTGTGGATGGCGGCCAGGACGTCGCCTATGGCCTCCTTCACGTACAGGCGCACGTCGACGGCGACTTGGTCGTTGCGCGAGCGCGCCGTGTGGAGCTTCCCCGCCGTCTCGCCGATCGTCTCGAACAGCCGGCGCTCGACGTTCATGTGGATGTCTTCGAGCTCGGCGCGCCAGGGGAAGTTACCCTCCTCGATCTCCTTGCGGACGGCCGTCAGCCCGTCGACGATGGCCGCGGCCTCGTCCTCGGAGATGATCCCCTGCCGGCCGAGCATCCGGGCGTGCGCGATCGAGCCCGCGATGTCCTGGCGGTACAGCCTGCGGTCGTAGTGGATCGATACGGTGTAGGTCGAAGCGACGTTGTCCACGGGCATCTGCTCAGCGCGCGTCTGCGGGCCACCGTCCCGGCGGACGGCGCGCAGCCATGATAGCCGATTTCGCCGAGCGCCCGCTAAGCCGGCCGCCTTGGAACGAGGAAGCGGCGGCGCAGCGTCAGTACCCTCTCGCCATCCTGGTTGAAGGCGCGGCTCTCGATGTAGACGGTCCCGCGGTCCGGCCGGCTACGCGAGGGCCGCGTCTCGAGCACCTCGCTCTCGGCGTATATCGTGTCGCCCTGGAAGACGGGAGCGTCGTGCGTGACCCGTTCGTACTCCAGGTTCGCCACGGCCTTGCCGGACGTGTCGCCGACGCTCATGCCGACGACCAGGCTGAAGACGTAGGTGCCGACGACCAGAATCCGGCCGTGCTGGTGGTCCCGCATGTAGTGCTCGTCGACGTGGAGCGGGTTGTGGTTCATCGTCAGCAGGGAGAAGAGGTGGTTGTCGGCCTCGGTGACCGTCTTTCCGGGCCAGTGCCGGAAGACGTCGCCGACCTCGAACTCGTCGAAGTATCGCCCGAAGCTCTCTCTTCTGTCGTGGATCATGTAAGTCCGTCCTGGCGCAATAGGGATTGGGGGAAGAATTACCCTTGGTCGGACTCGGCCAAGGCTTCCGGGACGCGCTCCCTCAGCCAGTCCTGGAACTCGTCCACCGTCGTGACTCCGTCGCGGGCGACGGCCTCGTATACATGAACGCTGTACACGCCACTGCGGTACTGCTCCCATTGGCATACGGCGTCCTTCACCCGGAGCGCGGCGTAGCGGTCGGCGCCCTCCAGCCTCCGCCGCAGCTTCTCGAAGACTCTCATCTTCTCAGCGTACTCCTGCTCGCCGTAACCCCACAGGTCCACCTTCCACGCCTGCCCCCGGTGCAACAGCCGGATGCCCCAGTAGAGTCCGCTCTCGAACTCCTGGTCGGTGCGGAGGAACATATTGGAGTAGAACGCGCGGACCGTCTCGAAGCGGTTCGAGATCGCGTCGCCGATTCGGAAGAAGGTCGCGACATCCCTCTCGTCCGGAAGCCGAACGTTGACGTCGATGTCTCGCCACGTCATCAGGTCCAGGGCGTACGAGCCGATCACCGCGGCGGGCCCCACGCTCCTGACGATGGCCATCAGCCCGCCTCCCTCGAGCAGCTCCGCGGCCTCGTCTCTCAGCCGCGACGCCTGGGCGGCCAGCTCGGCGTTGCTCTTGTCCGTCACGCCGCGAGCCCTACCGGCCGAAGCGCCCGAACTGCCGCTCGCCGACGTTCTTGGCCGATATGCCGAGGACCTTGAGGAACCCCTCGGCGTCGGCGTGGTCGTAGGTCCCCATAGCCTCCATCGACGAGTCGTCCGTGTACAGCGAGTGCGGCATCGCCTCGGGCGTGTCCTCGGCCGTCTCGAAGTAGACGCCGCCCCGATGCAAACGCACGGCGATGGCGCCGGTGACGAGGCTGTTGATCGGCTCCAGCGCGGCGAGCGCGGCGGTCGTCGCGAGGTCGAGCCAGTAGCCCTGGTATATCTGCTGGCTGATGACGGTGGAGAGCTGGTCGAAGAGCTGCCGGGCCCTGCGGTCCAGGACGAACTGGAGGAGGTACTCGTGAGTGCGGCCCAGGAGCTCCATGCCGGGCGCCTCGTAGATGCCCCTCGACTTGACGCCGACGAACCGGTTTTCGACCACATGTGAGCCTATTCCAACGCCGTGCGCGCCGGCGACGCGGTTCGCCTCTTCGAAGATGTCGAACAGGCCCATCTCACAGCCGTTCAGGGCCACAGGGACGCCCTGCTCCCAGCGCACGATTGCCACCTCAGCGGTCGACGGCGCGTCCCACGGCCAGACGCCCATGCCGGGCTCTACGAACCCAGGCGGCTTGCCGACGTCCTCCAGATCGCCCGCCTCGTGGGTCAGCCCCAGGAAGTTGGCGTCGGTCGAGTAGGTGGCCTCGCTCGGAGGCTTGATCGGCAGATCGTTGGCCAGGCAGTACTCCACCATCTGCGCGCGGCCCGGGAACTCGTCCACAAACTCCTGGTCCCGCCACGGCGCGTAGACGTCCAGGCCGGGCGCCAGCGTGTTGGCCGCGAGCTGGAAGCGGACCTGGTCGTTGCCCCGGCCGGTGGCGCCGTGGAAGAGAACGCCGGCGCCCTCGGACTCGATCCGGGGCAGGATGGCGCGCACCGTGATCGGCCGGGCGATGCCGGTCGTGTTCCAGTAGCCGCCCTCGTACCGGGCCTGCGACTGCAGCACCTTCAGGCCCGCCTCGGCCAGCGCCTCGCGCCCGTCGACGAGCTCGGCCGACGACGCGCCGCACGCCTCCATGCGCTGCGCGATCGCGTCCAGGCTTTCTTCGTCCGGCTGCGCCAGGTCGACCGTGTAGCAGCGGATGTCGAAGCCCTTGGCGGTCAGCCAGTGGGTTACCGTGCAGCTATCCAGGCCGCCCGAGACCGCGCCCGCCAGAACGGTGTGTCCGCTCTCCTTGAGCTCGCGCCAGTTCACGGCTTCTCCTCAGTGCGCCGTCCGGTCCGGTTGGGGACCCGAGCGGCGCGCCAGCGCCCTCAGCCGTTGGCCGCGGCGACAGCCTTGGGCAGCGCGTCTCTGAGCAGAGCGAGCGCCTGGTCGATCTCGTCTTTCGTCACGGTCAGCGGCGGCATGATTCGCACCGCGTTGGGCCGCGTCACGTTGAGAAGCAGGCCGGCGTCGTTGCACGCCGTCAGCACCTCGGGGGCCATCTCTGAGGAGAACTCCATCGCGTTGAGGAGGCCCACGCCGCGTACGTCGGCAATGAACTCGGCCTCGTCCTGTATCTCTCTGAGGCCCGCGCGCAGGTACTCGCCCATCTCGCGCGCGTGGGCAGGGACGTCGTTGTCGACGGTGTAGCGCACCGACGCGTTGGCCGCGGCGCAGGTCAGGGCGTTTCCGCCGAACGTCGAGCCGTGCTCGCCCTTCGGCTCCAGCACCGCGGCGGAGTCCTTGGCCAGGAACGCGCCGATGGGCACGCCGCCGCCGAGACCCTTGGCCAGCGTCATCACGTCGGGCTCGACGTCGAAGTACTCGTAGCCGAACAGCGTGCCCAGCCTGCCGAGGCCGGTCTGCACCTCGTCCATGATGAGCAGCAGGCCGGTCTCGTCGCACCACTCCCGCACCTCTGCGAAGTAGTCCTCGGACGGCACGTTTACGCCGCCCTCGCCCTGCACGGGCTCCAGCAGCACGGCCGCCGTCCTGTCCGTCGTGGCGGCCTTGATCGCGTCGATGCTGTCGTAGTCGACCGTCACGAAGCCGGATGGCAGCGGGTGGAACGGGTCCTCGTCGTGGGGCTTGCCGGTCGCCGCGGTCATGGCCAGCGTACGGCCGTGGAACGAGTTCCAGGCCGTTATCACCTCGTAGGCGCCGTTCCGGTGCAGCTTGCCGTACTTGCGGGCGAGCTTGACCGCGCCCTCGTTAGCCTCGGCCCCGCTGTTGCAGATGAACACCTTGTCCAGGCAGCTATTCTCGACGAGCGCCTCGGCCAACCGGAGCTGCGGAACGGTGTAGAACTGGTTGGACGTCTGCAGCAGCGTTCGCGCCTGCTCCGCGATGGCGTCCGCCACGACCGGGTTGGCGTGGCCGACATTGGTGACGGCCCAGCCGGCGGTGAAGTCGAGGTACTCCTTGCCCTGGTCGTCCCAGACTCGGGTGCCCTCGCCCCGGACCAGCACGATAGGCTGGCGCCGCACGGCGAACATGTAGTACTGGCTTTCGACCGCTTTCCAATCGGTCGCCATCTAGTTACCTCCCGCCAACTCGCCCAGCCGCTTCAGCGACTCCTCGAGGTTGGACAGTTCCGTCTTGATCGCTTCTATCGCCTCCGTGAGCCTCTCTATCTCCTGGCCGATCCGAAGGTCCGGCGCCGTGGACGCCGGCGTGTCGGGGCCTGACGGCTCTCCGGGAGCCGATGCCTGGCCCGTGTAGCCGGTCAGCGCAGCTATCGCCTCCGGCACCGAGTCCTCCATGACGACGCGGTCGCCGGTCGCGAGAATGACCTTCTTGAGCTCGGGGAAATCTATCCCCTCGGCCCGGAGGTAGATCGGCTCTGCGTACAGCAAACCGAACTCGTCACCCGTGGCCACCGGTATCACCAGCAGGTTGCCCCGGATGCAGTCCGAACCCTCCTGGCAGCGGAGCGTGAACCACTCCGATATAGTCGGGTCGTTGTCGATCTTGGCTTCGATCTGCTGCGGACTGTCGACCTGGCGTTCCTTGGGGAAGTCGAACGCGACCAGCTCACCATAGTTCTCGCCGTCGCTGCGGGCCGCGAGCCAGCCCGCCAGGATCGGCGGCTCGTTCCGCGTGTAGGGGATCAGCAGGACGAACTCCTCCCGCTCCTCCCCCGGGATCTTCATGATCACGTAGTAGGGCTCCACAGGCCGCAGCTCGCCGCTCTGGCCGAACTTTTCGTTCGGTATGCTCCAGATGTCCTCGAGGTTGTAGAAGTCGAGCGGGTCGAGCATGTGGTACCTGAGGTAAGTGGCCGCCTGGAAGCCGAACAGGTCCTGCGGATACCGGAGGTGCTCTCGGAGGTCCGCGGGCATCGCGTCCAAGTCTGTGAACAGGTCCGGGAACACCGCTCGGTACATCCGCACTATCGGATCGTCCGGGTCCACGATGTAGAAGGTGAGGTCGCCGTTGTAGGCATCGATGACGACCTTGACGCTGTTGCGTATGTAGTTGAACCCGTTGGGGTGGGGAGTCGAGTACGGATACCGGTCCGACATCGTGTAGGCGTCCTGGACCCAGAAGAGCTGGCCTCCCGCGGCGACTATGTACGGGTCTCTGTCCAACTGCAGGAACGGCGCCACCGTCGAGACGCGCTCCTGAATATCCCTCCGGTACTGGATCCTGCTGCCGCTCGTGATCCGGCCGGTGATCGGGATGTTTATGTCGGTGAACTGCCAGGCGTACGCGAGCCGGCGGATCATCGAGCCCACGGGCACGCCGCCGTTGCCGTCGTACTGGTTGCTCTTGATCTCCCCGTCTTCCCCCTGGTAGTCGAGCTCGTCCGTAGCCGTGTTGACGATCACGTAGCTGTCGGTCTTCTCACCGAAGTAGATCCGTGGATTCGTGATCAGGATGTCCGGCTCGGCCTCCTCCGAGCCCTGCACGCTGATGACCCCGTCGTTGGGGATGTCCTTGGCGAAGAACTCCGGGCGGCCCTCTGGCGTGAACTCCGTTACCGGGCTCATGGCCACGCCAAAGCCATGGGTGAACCGCAGCTTCGTGTTGATCCACGTCTGCGCATCGCCCTCGAGCTTTTCCTGCGCGACCTCCCGGGCGGCAAGCATGACCTGCCGGTACTCGCCGTCTACCGTGTACCGGTCGACGTCGGCGTCCTCGAAGTCGTAGTAGGGCCTGATCTGCTGGATCTGCCGGTACACGTTCAGGATCGGACCGTGGTCCCACAGCCGGATGTTGTCGATGGTCTGCAGGTTGTCGCCTATCAGCTCCTCCGAGAGCGCCGGGTTGACCGGGTAGGGACGCACGCCCGCTCCGGACAGGTCGTAGCCGCGGCGCGTGAAGTCGATGTTCCGGGCGATGTACTCGCGCTCCTTGACGAACTCGTTCGGATTGACCGTCAACCGCTGCATCGTCCTGGGCCAGACGAGCTGCAGAACGATCAGCAGCACGAGCCACAGCGCCACTCCCCCGACCGCGAGCCGCACGCCGCGCATGTAGGCGTTCACCACCATCAGGACGGCGACTGCCGCGGCGACCACGGTCAGGATGAGCAACGCGGGACTGCGCGCGTTGATGTCGGTGTAGGCCGCGCCGAATACGGCGCCCTGGTCCGACAGTACCAGGCCCCAGCGGTCGAGCCAATGGCCGGCCGCCAAGGTCAGGAATATGGCCGCGACTATGACCGACGCGTGGATCTTGAGGTTGGGGGTGAACTCGAAGCCAACGCCCCGGAAGCTGAACCGCACGAAGTACAGGACGCCCGTCGCTATCAGTATGACTATCCCGGCGTTGAAGAACCAGCCGCGGACGAACTCGTACAGGGGCAGGCTGAAGACGTAGAACGACACGTCCCGGTTGAAGACGGGATCGGTCTCGCCAAAGGCGACGGCATTCCAGAACCTGAGGAACACCTCCCACTCGGCAGCCGCGAAGGCGCCGAACACCACGCTGAGAACAGCGGCGCCGGCTATCGTGCCCCAGGAGATCAGGCGCCGCAGGAAGTCGGCCGTCGCCTGCGGAAGCGGAGACTCCTCGGCGCCCGCGGACAGCCGGTAGGCGAAGTATAGGCTGACCCCGGCGAGGACGCCGAATATGCCGCCCCACACCAGGAACAGCACGACCCTGGTCACCAGGACCTTTATGTAGACCCCTCTGAACCCGAGCTCGCCGAACCACAGCCAGTCGGTGTAGAACCCCCGCAAGAGACTGAGCAGGACGAACAGCACCACGACGGCGGCGCCGACCAGCAGCCACTTCCACTTCTCCCGTATCTGGGCCGGAACAGACCCGGCCAGGTCGACAGAGAAGCCCGATTCCTCTTGGAAGTACGAAGACATCAATACCCCTATCCGACCCGAGTGCCCAAGTCGGCCCCGCTCAGGACCTCCCGAAGGGCGTGCGGCTCGCGGCCGTCGATTATGTGCGTCGATCCCACCTCGTCGAGCGCCCTGAGGCAAGCCCCGATCTTGGGCACCATGCCGCCCGCGACGACCCCGGAGCTCATGAGTCCGGCCGCCTGCCGCTGGGTGAGCCTCGGCATCACCCGGCGTGACGAGTCCATCACGCCGGCGACGTCCGTCAGGAACACCAGGCGCTCCGCGCCCAGGGCCAGCGCAATCTCTCCAGCGGCCGTGTCCGCATTCACGTTAAGCAACGAACCCCCGTGTGCGCCGGCCTCTGAGCTCCGGACTGCCACGGGGGCGATGACCGGCATGAAACCGGCTTCGATCACGGCGCGGGCCGGCCGGGGATCTACTTCCACGACGCTGCCGACGAGGCCCAGCTCCGGCTCCATGACCTTGGCGCGCAGCATACCACCATCGACTCCCGACAGTCCAACCGCCCGCCCGTTCAGCGCCAGTATAGACGCCACTATGGCCTTGTTGACCACGCCGGACAGCACGCCCACCACGATATCCAGGCTCGGCTCGTCCGTCACCCGCAGACCGCGGACGAACCTCGGGCGCACCCCCTGCCGCTCCATCCACTCGCTGATCGTCTTGCCGCCCCCGTGCACGACGATGGGCTGAATGCCCTGGCTCTGCAGGGCGACCAGGTCTTCCAGCGTCGTGTCGTGGCTGCCGAGAGTGCTGCCGCCAATCTTTACTACGATCGTCCCAACGGCATCGGGGTCCTTCTCCGTCGCTCCCGCCGTCTCGCCGGACCGGTGCGGCTCTTCAGCGGCATGGCCGGGCGTGCGGCGGTCTTGTGCTTCCATCATCGTCATGTACGGGGAGTCATATCCGCCAGCGAGGCCGGGCCGTCGACGCTACGCGCCCGCCGGTCACGTGCTGTAGGCGGAGTTGAAGGTGACGTACTCTTCGGTCAGGTCGCAACCCCACGCCGTGGCGCTCGCGACGCCGCCGTTGAGGTCCACGCTCAACCGCACCACGTCGGCGCCCATGGCGCTGATCACAGCGTCCTTGAGGTACGGGATCGCCACGCCTTCGTGGACCATCTGGATGCCGGCGATGAACAGGTCGACATTCGACTCCTCGAAGTCGGCTCCGCTCTTGCCGATCGCCATCATGACGCGGCCCCAGTTCGGGTCCCTGCCGTGGACCATGGCCTTGACCAGCAGCGAGCTCGCGACGCTGCGCGCCGCCTTCCTCGCGTCGTCATCGCTCGCCGCGCCGTCGATGACCGCCTCGATCAGCGTCCGGGCGCCCTCGCCGTCCGAGGCCAGCTCCTTCGCGAGAGCGACGCACACATAGGTGAGCGCCTCTTTGAACACGCCGGCGGCGGCCGAGCCTTCCTGTATCCGCTCGCCTCCGGCCGCCCCGTTCGCCAGCACGAGTACCGTGTCGTTCGTGCTCGTGTCGCCGTCCACGTCGATCATGTTGAACGACGCGTCGACCGCCTCGCTCAGGGCGCTCTGGAGGAAGCCCTGCTCGACGTCCGCGTCGGTCGAGACGCAGGCCAACATGGTCGCCATGTCCGGGTGGATCATGCCCACGCCCTTCGCGGCGCCGCCCAACGTGACCCTCGTGCCGTCGACGTCGACCGATACGGCGATCTCCTTGTGCTTCGTATCGGTCGTCATCATCGACCGGGCGAAGTCGGTCCCGCCGTGGTCGGTGAGCTCGACGTTGCCGATGCTCTGCCTGATGAGCGCCATCGGCAGCTCGACGCCTATGAGCCCGGTGCTGCACACGAGCATCTGCTCGGCGTCGACGCCGGCGTGGCCGGCGGCCAGCGCCGTCATCTCCTCGGCGTCCGTCAGCCCCTGGTGTCCCACGGCGCAGTTGGCGCAGCCGCTGTTGACGACGACGCCCCGCGCACTGCCGTTCGCTACCCGGTCCCGCGACAGCACCACGGACGGCGATGTGACCCTGTTCTTCGTGAAGGTGCCGGCCGCGGCCGCGGGCGCCTCCGACAGCAGGACGCCGAGGTCGAGCGCGTCTGCGGCTTCGGACTTGATCCCAGCGTAGACGGCCCCCGCCACGAACCCTTTCGGCGAGGTGACGCCGCCGCCCTGCACCAGCTCGATCATCGCGGCCACGTGGTCATCCCCTCAGAAAAGTACGTCCCGCGCTGAGGCCATCGATAGAGCCCGCGGGACAGTCCGTGAAGTATAGCATAGCCCTATTGGGCAACCGTCTCCGGAGCGGTAGGTGTATCCTACGGGCCGACCAAGCCGGGAACGCCGGTCCGCTTCGTTCTCGACGACATACTCGAGGAGTAGCCGCATCGCGATGAAAGTCACCTCCGTGGAAGCCACCACCTGCGTCGTGCCGCTGGACGGCGGCATCGCCATAGCCACCCGCGCTCTGACGGAGCGCCACTACACGCTGGTGCGCGTCCGCACCGACACGGGCGCCGAGGGCATCGGCTTCTGCTACGGCGGCAACCGGGGCGGCGCACTCGCCACGCTCGCCGTGCGCGAACTGCTGCGCGACTCGGTCGTCGGACGCGACCCGCACCAGGTCGAGGCGATCTGGAGCTCGATGTTCCGCGAGGCGCTGCTGCAGGGCCGGCGCGGGGCCGTGCTCCGGGCCATCAGCGCGATCGATCAGGCGCTGTGGGACGCCGTCTCGAAGGAGGCCGGACTGCCTCTCTACCAGTACCTGGGCGGCTACCGCGAGGGGATGGTCCCCGCCTACGCCAGCGGCGGCTACTACGCCGACGGCAAGACGCTCGACGACCTGGCAGAGGAGATGCGCGGCTACCTCGACCTGGGCTTCGACGCCGTCAAGATCAAGGTCGGCGGCGTCTCCACACGCGAAGATGCCGCTCGAATAGCGGCCGCCAGGGAGGCGGTCGGCCCAGACGTCCCGCTGTTCCTCGACGCGAACAACGCTTGGCCCGACGCCGCCAGCGCGATCAGGGCCGTGCGCGAGTGGGAGGAGTGGGACCCGGGCTGGATCGAGGAGCCCCTCATGCCCGACGACGTGCAGGGCCATGCCGAGGTCGCGGCCGCCGTGGCGACGCCCGTCGCGACCGGCGAGATACACGCGACGCGCTGGGACTTCGCCAATCTCGTGGACCGCGGCGCGGCAGCCATCCTGCAGCCGGACGCGGGCGTCTGCGGAGGCATCACCGAGTGGCGCCGCATAGCCGCGCTCGCCGCTGCCCACGACGTCCCGGTCGCGCCGCACTGGCTGGCCGACCTCCACGTCCACCTCGTCGGCTCGACGCCCAACGCGACCTGGGTCGAGTACTTCCCCGACTTCTCCGTGCTCAACCTCGGAATGCTGTTCTCGACAGCGCTGGAGGTCGTCCCAGGCGGCCTGGCCCTGCCGACCGCCCCCGGCCTAGGCATCGACCTCGACGAAGCCGCCGTAGCCCGCTACTCAGTCGACGGCTGGGACTAGCAGTCACGTGGCCGGCCGGTTGTAGTAGACTGATTGCGGACGGATAGCTGACCACGCGGATGTCAATGTCTACCGATCTCCAAAGCGCCACTAGCGCCTCCAACAGCCAGAACAAGCTGCGGCCCGAAGATCGGGCGGTCCATGACTGGTACCGGTTCGTTCTATCCTTCCCACCCCACCTCGTTCAGAGGTATGTGACCCGATTTGGCATCGATGGCTCCGACACCGTCCTTGATCCGTTCTGCGGCGCCGGCACGACTTTGGTCGAGTGCAAGAAGCTGGGCATCGCCAGCGTCGGCATAGAGCCGAACCCCATGGCGCATTTCGCGAGCTCAGTGAAGGTTGATTGGTCGGTCGAGAGCTCCGCGCTCTTGCACTACTCCGATCAGATCGCCGCATTGGCGAGAAGGGCGTTGGACGACGACGGCATTGTCGAATGGAGCGGCCTTCCCCTGTTTCAGCAGAACGGGAGGTCTCGGAATCCGAGCCGGGGACTCGGCCCGGAGCAGTCCAAGCTGCTACTGAAGGGGTCGATCAGCCCGATGCCGCTGCACAAGACCCTCGTTCTCTTGGACGTAATCGACAGGCATGGCGACCAGCGGCTCCGGCAATACGGTCGGCTCGCGCTCGCGAGTGCGCTGGTGCATCGCATCGGCAATCTAAAGTTCGGCCCCGAAGTAGGTGTAGGCCGGATCAAGGACGACGCGCCGGTCCTGGACGCCTGGCTCGACCGTGTACGTGCAATTGCCCGCGATATCAGCTTGGTAGGAGACCGAGCCCATGTGCTTGCGCGAGTGCTCAAGGCCGACTCCCGAGAGACTGATCGGGTGATCGAGCCGAACTCCGTCGACGCGGTCATCACTTCCCCGCCGTACCCGAACGAGAAAGACTACACCCGAACAACACGCTTGGAATCGGTCATCCTCGGGCTGATCCGTGACGGGCGCGAGCTGCGTTCGCTAAAGCAAGGCTTGGTCAGGTCGAACACCAGGGGCGTGTACAAGACCGACACGGACGATCGTGAGGTCTCTGAGCACATGGATATCCAGAACATTGCTAAGTCCATTGAGCATCGTCGCGTGCAGCTGGGCAAGACATCCGGTTTCGAACGTCTGTATCCGCGGGTCACTCGACTGTATTTCGGCGGGATGATGAGGCACCTCGCTTCGCTGAGACCTGTGCTGAGACCAAAGGCGAAGCTGGCTTACGTGGTCGGCGATCAGGCCTCCTACCTTCGGGTCATGATCCGCACAGGCCGGATCCTCGCCGACCTGGCCCAATCGTTGGGCTATCAGGTAACCGACGTCGACCTGTTCCGCGAGAGGCCGTCCACTGTCACGGGCGAACAGCTTCGCGAAGAGGTCGTCCTGCTGGAATGGCCTGGCGGCTGATTGCAAGGAGCGGCAGATTTCTTCCCAGAACCGCTATTCGGCGATCATCGAAGCGATTTTCGCCGCCAAGCATACCCGCGGACGGCGCCCGAGGGCGAAGCCTGGATCATCCGCTCCACCGGCCGGAGCCAATACCAATTCGCCTTGGTCTCGGACGTTCCTCTGACGCCTAATCCAAACCTTGCAGTCACGAAGGTGCCGGATGCGACTCCAGGGATAATAGCCAAGTACGCATTCAGCGACGAGCAAGCCGTCTTGGCTCGCGTCCGCTACAACCGGCTGATCGACATCTTCCTGGGCATAGCCTGCTACTCGCTCCAGAACCACTTCCGGACGACGGTCTCCGGTATGGGACAGGTGGAGACGGACGAAGTCTACGTTGGCCTGGACAAGAGTGGCTCACACTACGTGGTGCCCGTCCAAGCCAAAGGTGGGACCGATAGACTGAACAGGGTCCAGATCGAGCAAGACGTCGCTGTGTGTAGCGAGAAGCTTCCTTCTCTAATTTGTCGCCCAGTTGGAGCGCAGCTCATGCAGAACGACTTGGTCGCCCTCTTTGAGTTTGAGCAGCACGGCGACGACATTAAAGTGGCTTCGGAGAAGCACTATCTCCTCGTCCCTCCAGAGGCTGTGACCGAGGAGGACTTGGCCCGCTACCGCCGACGGTTGTCGGATCGCACCTGACCCGGCCTTAACGCAGCGCCGCCGAAAACCTGAACCCCATCAATACCCCTTCTGCTTGTCGATGACGCTGAGCATGGGGCGGCCTTCGACGAACCGGCGCAGGTTGTCGCAGAACAGGTCTACGAGCCTGCCGTTGCGGGCCGGGGAGCCGCCCGCGGCGTGCGGCGTCACGATCACGTTGTCCATGTCCCATAGTGGGTGATCGAGCGGCAGCGGCTCCCGCGGGGTGACGTCCAAGCCCGCGCCGCCGATCAGGCCGCCCTCCAGCGCCTCCATGAGCGCCGCCTCGTCTACGATCCTGCCGCGCGTCACGTTGATCAGCAGCGCGTGGCCCTGCATCGCGGCGAACGCGGCGCGGTCGAACATCCCCTCGGTCCCAGGGGTCAGCGGAGCGCAGACGCCCACGACATCTGACTGGCTCAGCAGATCATGGAAGCGGTCCATCTTCCAGCACGACTCGACGTGAGCAGGCAGCTCGACGTCCTCCGGGTCGACGGCGATCACCCGCATCCCGAACCCGCCTGCCAGCGCAGCAAGATGCCGCCCGGTGCCTCCGAGGCCGACTATGCCCATCGTGCGGCCCATCAGCTCCCACGACGCGTCGCGTATGGGCATGCGCTGGGCCCAACCGTGCTTGCGGACGGCGTGCGCGATCCCGCGGGTGAGCCCTAGGAGCAGCGCCATGGCGTGCTCCGCTAGATGGACGCCGACCGTCCCCTTGGCGCTCGTCAGCAGGACGTCGCTCTCGACGAACTCCGGGAAGAGCGACCCGTCCGCTCCGGCTCCGCCCGTCTGGACCCAGCGCAGCCTGTCGGCCCGCCGGAACAGCTCCGGCGTGATGCCGCCGAGCACGACGTCGACCTCCGGCATCGCCTCCAGGGCCTCGCCCCCCGAGTCGAACTCCATCAGGCTGACGCCCTCCGCGGCGGCCCTGATCCGCTCCTTGTGCTCGTCCTCGAGATCGGTGTTCAGAAGGATGTTCATCGTAGCCCTCCGTTCGTCGTTGAGCGCTCCCGGTTAAGCCGTCCGCCACATTGTACCCACGATGGCGGCGCCGCGTGTATCCTTACCCCTGCTGGAGGCTGGGGCCAACTCCAGAAGTACCCGGACTTGCTATAGGAGGGCTGAGATGAAGATCACCGACGTCAAGATATCCGTCTTCGAGACGGCGCGCGGATCGAGGACTTTCGACCTCGGAATGATCCCCGGCATGGGCAGGGACAGGTGGATACACCAGGGCGCCTTCAACGCGCCGAGTCACGTGCAGATCATGAGCGTCATGACCGACGAGGGGATCGAGGGCGTCTGCGACGTGATGAGCCACCCGACCCCGCTGTCCGAGACCTACCTCAAGCAGCTACGGCACCTGGTCGTGGGCGAAAACCCGCTGCACCGCGAGCTGCTCTACCAGAAGCTCCACACCGGCACGCGATGGGTCTACTTCCTTCCGGGGTGGGCCGGCACCTTCGACAACTGCCTGTGGGACATCGTCGGCAAGGCCGCGGGCCTGCCCGTCCACGCCATCATCGGCCGCGTCCGGGACTCGGCGCCGGTCTACATGAACATCGGCGGCGCGACCAAGGAGCTTGCCGCCGAGGACGCCGCCCGCGCCGTCGACGCCGGCTTCCCCGCCGTCAAGGACCACTTCTACCACCCGGTCGCCGAGAACATCGAGTGGCTGCAGGCAGTCCGCGAGGCGGTCGGGCCGGACGTCGACGCGATGCACGACCCCGTCGCGATCTACTCGTTCGAGGAGGCGGTCCGCATCGGCCGCACCCTGGAGGAGCTCGACTACCGGTGGCTGGAGGAGCCGCTGCCGGAGCGCCACCTGTCGAAGATGAAGGCGCTCTGCGACGCGCTGGACATCCCCATCCTCGCGCCAGAGACGATGATGAACGACGTCGACCTGTCGGCCCAATGGCTCATCGCGGGCGCCACGGACCTGATCCGCGCGAACGCGCGGAGCGGGACGACGCCGGTGCTCAAGCTGGCCCACCTCACCGAGCTGCACGGTACGGGGATCGAGCTGAACGGCACCGGCGGTCTCGGCGGCCTCGTGCACGCGCACCTGATGGTCAGCATATCCAACACGACCTACTACGAGTACTTCGGCGGCGAGCACGAGCAGGGCTGCCGGGAGTACGGCATGACGAACCCCGTCCTGCCGCACAAGGGCCGGATCGCCCCGCCGGACGGCCCCGGATGGGGCGCCGAGTGGGACATGGACTACTTCGAGTCGCGCAAGGTCGGTGAGCTATAAACGCCTGGGTCCCGACTGCGGATTCTGGTAGCCAGGTAGCGGTTCGCAGCCGTCACCCTCACCCCGGCCCTCTCCCGTCGAGGGAGAGGGGGAAATCAGGTCGCCGCGATCCTCGTCGCCAAGGCTGAGGATGAGCTCGATGACGATAGAAGGTATCCCGAAGACCGACCTTCACCGCCACGCCGAGACGGGCGCCCACCTCGACCGGCTGTTCGCCGCGCGCGACGGCCGGCCTCCCTACGACTGGAAGAACGCGGTCGAGCGCCTTGTCGAGCTGCCACCGGGGATGCCCCGACTCGCCCGGCTGGACGGCGACCTCGACATGGCCGCGCTCCGTCCCATCGCGGTGAGCTACGTCCACTTCGTCGAGTACACGACCGCCACGATGATGGACGCCGCGAGGGACGGCGCCGTGCTGCTCGAAATCCGGGTCGGCGTCGGCGCCGGGCTCGGGCCCGACCACATGACCCTGTTCCGCGAGGCGGAGCGGCGCGTCCGCGAGCGGTATCCGGACTTCCACGCCGAGGCGCTCGGGCTGATGCGCCCGACGCCCGACGGGGCCGACGCATTCGAGACATGCCTGCGGGCGCGAGACCAGGGGCTCGCGGGGATTGATTTCGTCCCGGAGCCCCTGGATACGGAGGCCGACTGGACGGTCGCCTACCGGTGGGCGGAGCGGGCGGCGGAGGCGGGCCTGGGCATCACCGCCCATGCCGCCGAGTTCTCGACCGCCAACCTCGCGGCGGCCCTACGGGTGCCGGGCCTCACCCGGATCGGCCACGGCGTGTACGCAGCCGCCGAGGACGACCTGTTGCAACAGGTCGTCGACTCCGGGGTCACAATCGAGTGCTGCCTCACGTCAAACGTCGTCCTCGGCGCCGTGCCGTCGCTGGAAGAGCACCCTGTCCGCAACTTTGTGCAGGCGGGGGTGCCGGTAACCCTGTGCACGGACGACCCTGTGCGCCTCTGCACGAGCATCGACCGCGAGTACGATCTCGCCGCATCTCTGGGCTTCGGAGCGGACGACCTGAGTGCGTTCACCCGGAACGGCGTTCTCGCCTCATTCACTTCAAACGAACGCAAGTCGGCGATACTCGGCCTTCTCGACGACGAGTAGCCCTTCGCGCCGGCGCGAAGGGGCGGCTAGCTTCTTATGGGTCAGCGATCCAGCGAGTCTGGACGTTGCCCCAACTGCTGGTCCTCTGCTGTGGGTCGTCCCTCGCCCTTCGCCATGCGGTAGCCGACGCGGGGCTCGGTAAAGATGTACTTTGGGTCGTTGGCGTCGTCTCCCAGCTTGCGGCGAAGGTTCTTTACGGTAGTCCGAAGCAATTCGTCCTCCCCTGAGTACTCGGGCCCCCACACCCGCCGCAAGATCTGGTCGCGGGTCAACACACGACCGGCGTTGATCGAAAGCTCGAAGAGGAGCTTGTACTCAGTCGGGGACAACCGCACCGAGCTCCCGGACACCGACACACCGCGGTCCGCATAGTCGATAGTCAAACCTCCCAGGTGATAGGGCGGGCGAGGCATAGTCGTACCAGCCGCTCTCCGCTTCCGCAGGGATGATGCAACTCTCGCCAGCAGCTCGGTCGAAGAGAAGGGTTTGACAATATAGTCGTCGGCTCCCATCTTGAGGGCCTTCACCACGTTCTCCTCCTGGTCGTTCGCGGACAGGAAGATGATCGGCGCTTCTGACACCTCTCGGATGCGGCCCATCAACTCGAACCCGCTGGTACCGGGCAACATCAAGTCCAGCAAGACAAGATTGGGTTGCTCCGTCTCCAACAGGCGCATCATCTCATCCGGGTTGCTCGTTCCGAACAGTTTGTATCCTCGATCGGAGAGAATGTTTCGGAGGAGCCAAAGCACTTGAGGCTCGTCGTCCACCGCGAGAATCCGACTTCGATCACCCGGCGCAACTGCCGGAGCGTCGTCGGAGGACTCCCGAGCGGCCGCAGCCTCCGGAATCGTAAAGGTGATCCGCGTGCCTCGTTCCTCACCATTGCTCTCGGCCCAGATGCGGCCTCCATGCGCCTCGACTATTCCCTTGCAGATCGCAAGCCCCAGACCCTCACCTGCGACCCTGGGCTCACTGCCGCTGCTATCCAGCCGAGAGAACTTCTCGAACAGCCTGGCCAGTTGTTCGGAAGGTATTCCCTTGCCTTCATCCGTTACCGAGACTGCCACGTAGTACCCTTCTCACGCGCCAGTCACCCTGATGGCGGAGAAGTCCGGCGAATACTTGGAGGCGTTGGACAGCAGGTTGTCCATCACTTGAGTGATGCGCCGTCTATCCGCCGCGATGAGGGGCAGGTCCGGGGCTAGGTCCACCTCGACGGTATTTCTTGCCCCGCGACGCAGGAACGCGGCCTTCGCCTCGTCAACCAGGGACTTCACACCCGTGGGTTTGGGAGTTACGGATAAGGCCCCCGCTTCTATCCGCGTCATGTCGAGGAGGTTGTTGACCAAGCCGCGCAGGTGGTCGGCCTGCTCGTCTATCATCCGGAAGTACTGGAGCACTTCGGAAGTATCGAGCGGGTCGGAGCTGCCCAACACGATGCCCGTGCAGCCCTTGATGGTTGTCAGAGGCGTGCGCAGCTCGTGGCTCACCATGGCGAGGAACTCGTTGCGCAGGCGTTCGATCTCCTTCAGGGGCGTCATGTCCTGGATCACCGCGACGGCGGATACTATCTTCCCGTCATCCGCGTAGATCGGCGTCGCATTGACCAGCGTGGTCACGGTCCGCCCGTCCGGGAGGTCGAACAGGATATCCTCGGCCCGCACGATCTCGCCGCGGTCCAGCGCCCTGGCCAGCGGACGTTCCTGGTCTTCGTACCTCTTCCCGTCCGTCCGCCGGTAGATCGCCACTTCGTGATACCGCACGAGTGTGGAGCCGGGCTCCGGCGACATGCCCAGGATGCGCTCCGCCTCCTAGTTGACCGACGCGAAGGTCCTCGTCGCGGCGTCGACCACCATGACACCGACCGGTGAGGAGTCCACCAGGGCCGCCAATCGACGCCTCTCCGTCTCCATTTCATCCCTGGCCCGCCGCTCCTCTTGGTATCTGAGGGCATTGCCGATGGCGATTGCGGCCTGTGACGCGAACATGACCAGGGTCTCTTCGTCTTCCTCTGAGAACTCCCCACCACCCTCCTTCTCGGTGAGATAGATGTTGCCGACCGGCGCGCCGAGATGGCGGATCGGCGCGCCGAGGAAGGTCTTCATCGGCGGATGGTTCTCAGGGAAGCCGACCGAACGGGAATGGCCGGTGAGGTCCGCCAACCGCAGCGGCTCTCGAATCTCGGGCAGGTCCTCCAGCGGACTGCGCTCTTCGGCAGTCACGCCGGAGGTGATGAATTGCCGTACCCGGCCGGAGTCGTCGAACACGCTGACTGCGCCATACCGGGCATCGGTAAGCGAGCGGGCGCTGTCGACGACTTCCCGAAGCACGGTGTCGAGATCGAGGCTCTCGGTGATGCGGCGGCTGGCCTCGCTCATCGTGGCGACGCGAGCCCGTTGCCTCTCGATCTCCTGTAGCGAATCGCCTCTCAATGACCGTCCCCTTCAGGTTGCCGCATCCCCGCGGCGCCTGCGGCGGTGGGCTACGACTGTTCGGCAGTGTATCACGGCCGTCACCTTGGAAGGCCTTCACGGAAATCCCGGCGTTTTTCATGAAACCCACGGATCTTTCACGGAAACTTTCATGGAAACGGGGTTGTTTTTCACGGCCATTTCACATCCGGGCCCTATCATTGCAATTCATCCGAGACGGAGGAGACGGTCATGAACAAGCAGCTTCGTATAGTAGCCGTGTTGGTCATCGCACTCGTTGGGTTGATGCCCTACTCGGGTGTCGCCCATGCAGAGCAAGCCGAAGAAGCGGTTCTTGAATCGGATTACGACGATCGGTGGGTGGCGGACTTCCCGCAAACCATCGCGGGGTTCAATGTTGGCCACATCAGCACGCCCAAGGACAGGGCCTGCTCCTCAGCACCAGTGGTCTATCTACAAACCCCACGAGCTTCCTTGGACGAATTCCTGTCGAATCCACACGACATAGATGCCTTGAGGGTGGCCCTTGGTTCTCTCGTCGGTGTACCATCAGACGTGAGGCTCAGCTTCACACCGAATCTGATCGACAAGCAGACCGGAGCTCTCGAGGATGCGGCTTGGAATGCCCAAAGGGCGGAGCACGGCTGCGCCGTGCTGGACGACTATCAGGTTGACGACTATGCCAACGGCTCCAGAGCTTATGCGGTCTTCCAAAACACGGATGCAGGGAGCTATACCGATGACAACGCTCAAGGCGTCAGGATCAGGACTCCCTCCGGGATCGGAACGGGCCAGAACTCCTTTAGCGCAGCCCTCAACAACGTCAAGTCGAACACCGGCTACTTCATGCAGAATGGAATGGTATTCGAGCAGGGTGATCCCTACATCGCCTGGACGGAGCATCATGAGAACCTCCTTGCTCAACGATATGCGGGGGTTTCTTACACCGCGAGCACATACTACCAGTTTCAGATTACGCATACGAACAACTCGTGGCAGATGTGCGCAGGTAACGATGAAGACCTCGATCAGTACGAGTGTATCGTCTCCACACACGCAACGGGCACTCACCTCAAGGAGGACATCAACACGGGTGTCTTCTTTGAGAATGCCAACACCAATGACGACTGGCATAGCGGATTTCCAAGCACCATAACAGTACGCAAAGCGAAGATATACCGTAACGGAATAGGCCAAGCTTGGAGTACCGAGGACCGATGGACCATCCACGCTTGCGGCGATAACCAATATCCCGTTGCCTATGCCATGAACGGTACGCTCAAGAACAACAACATCGCCACTTGGGTGATGGACTGGATACCACTTGCCTGCCCATGAGGAAGATTGGTCGGGCGATCTTAGATGCCGGGGGATGGCTTCGTCTTAGAAAAGGGGAAGCTGTCCTTCGTCTGTGGGCTTCACCCAAAGGCAATGATCCTTACCGAGCGAGGCCTATCGGCATAGCGACGCTTCCCATTCTACTTTCGGGCACGTTGGCATTTGTTGCTCTGCTGCTAGCGTTTCTGAACGGGACAGGCACAACAGCCCAGGATGGAAAGGAAGGGGATGAGAACCTCTCCGACAGGCCGGTACTCGATCTAGGCTATGATGACAGTTGGGTAGCCAACGTTCCTGACTTCATCGGCGGGTATAGAGTCATTCACATCGGTACGCCAAGGAGTGTGGCTTGCAGCAGATCGCCGCTAATCACCTTGCTGGCACCGCAGAAGTCTATGGACGAGTACCTCGGAAGTGCGCCTGACGTGCGGTCCTTACTCCAAACGATTCCAGGGCTTCCATCGGACGTCCAACTGAGCTTTGCTGGCTCAGCCTTTGACGAAGAGGAAGCAACCGTGCATCAGCAGAGATGGAATGAACGCAACCTCAAAGACGGCTGCATTCGGTTGGGTGGCATCCAGCTTGAGTTGCCTAACGGGAACAAATAGATGGCCGTCCGTGATTTCCTGTGCCCCGCCGCTGGGTGCTTCTCCCAACCCCTGGAGGCGTGGGAGGAGTTGCCACCTCAACCGTTGACCTAGGCAGGAACCGCCTGACCATATGGGTCCGCCAGGAATACGTGAACGACGCAGAAAGAGAGACGATAAAGGCCGTTCTATCGCGACACGGAGTGCCCTGCGAGGCGGTCGTTCTATTGCTCGAAGACGGAACAACCCGTCCGCCCGCATCCGCCCTTTGCCCGCCATGAGTCCTTTCACCGCTCGGCTTTCCGTCCGCGCCGCGAACACTTTGTAGATGGAAGGCTCCCGCCAGCACGTTCACGAAGACTACCGCGGCTTCCATCGTAGACCCAAACCCGAACAAAACCGGTACCCACGGCGTCAGAATGAGGACCACGGCGCCAAGGATGATCCCCCAAGGCGCGGCCGGCGCACCGTAGAGAACCCAGCGGCGCCTGTGGTGGCTGTTAGAGCACTCGGTACCGTAGGGGCTGCCGCCTGGCTCCGGTACCGTCGAAACTCGATGACCACGTCCTCGCGAGCGGCGCTCGGCCGGTTAGCGCAGCTCGGCCGGGAGCGGTATCTCGAACCGGTGGGCGGCGGCCTTCAGGCTGTCGACCGTGCCGGGTGGCAGCGGGATGCCGTTGGCGAGCCGCTGCTGGTAGACGCGGTCTTCGGGCTCGCCGGGGACCATGATCTCGTCGACGCCGTCCGCCCGCGGCAGCGTCTTGATGCCCTCGATCAGCGCGTCCACCTCGCGCTTGTACGCGTCGACGTCGGTGAAGGTGCCTATGTCGACCGCGGCCAGCACGCTGTTCTGCATGCCGCGCCTGACGTCGCGGGTCCCGAGAAGCGTCGGGGCCAGCAGGGCGTTGCCTGCCATCAGGCTGGTCAGGCACTCGAACAGCATCGCCATACCGGAGCCCTTGGGCCCGCCGGAGGGCAGTAGGATCTCCGCCTGGTTCGGGTCGGTCGTCGGATTCCCCTCCGAGTCGAGCGCCCAGGTGTCGGGGATAGACGCGCCCTGGTCGATGGCCAGCGACAGCTTGCCGAAGGCGGCGACGCTCGTCGCCATGTCGAGTACCAGCGGCCCCAGCCGGTCGCCCGGCACCGCCATCGATATCGGGCTGTTGTGCACCCCGGCTGCCTTCGCCCCCGCGGGCGCCATGTTCGGCGGGCTGCAGACGATCGCGATGCCCGCCATGCCGGCCCTGGCCGCCATCAGCGAGTAGTAGGCCATCGCGCCCTGGTGGGTCGTGTTGCGTATGAGGCACCAACCCATGCCGGCGTCCCTGGCCTTGGCTATCGTGCGCTCCATAGCCATCGTCGTCACCACGGGCCCGAAGGCGAAGTCGCCCTCGATCACCAGCGTCGCGGCAGTCTCGCTCTCGACACGGACGTCCGGGGTCGTGTTCATGATGCCGGTGTCCACCGACTCAAGGTAGGACGGAATGCGCAGCACCCCGTGCGAGTCGACCCCTCGCAGGTTCGCCCAGACGAGCACCTCTGCCTCGGTCTCGGCGTCACCGCGTTCCAGGCCGGCCCGGTTGAAGACCTCGGTCGTGAACTCGCGCAGTACCTTCGCGTCGATGATTACGTCGCCCGCTGCCATGGCGTCCTCCCTCTGCTGTCGTGGGTGACAGGGATACCAGATAACGGCGGCCCGTTCAAGCCCGCGGAAGCGCCCAAGAGGGGTGTATCGACTCCTATCTCACCCAGTGGTGCAGCAGCGGCTTGGCCCCGTCGGGCAGCGAGTCGTAAACGTCCTGTGGCATCGGGAAGACGACGTTCGCCTCCGGATTGCCCTCGTCGTCCACCATGTCCTCCCGCTCCGGCGTGCCCGGCACCAGGACGTTGACGTTAAGCCACCACGGCGCGTACCGGACCGTCAACCCCGACCGGGTCTCGTCCGTGTCGTTCGTGGGCACCGCGTGCCACATCCGGCTGTCGAATATCAGCACGCTGCCGGCGTCGCCCGTAGCCTGGATCCGGCTCGGGTGCGGAGACAGATTGTCATCCCCGTAGACCGAGCTCCAGTTGTTCGCGATGCGGTGGCTTCCCGGCACCAGCCAGGTTCCCCCGTTCTCCTCCGTGAAGGGCGAGAGCATGAAAATGACCGTCAGCAGCATAGGCGTGTCGGGATAGGGCGCCTCGACGATGGCCGCGTGCTTCTGGTTGAACGGCCAGTCGGAGTGCCACCCCTGGGGATTGCTTCCAGGATACCTGACGACGGGCGTCGACACGGTGATCTTCACGTGCCTGCCCCACAGCGCCTCGGCAACGCCCACTATCCGCCGATCGCTCACGTACGGGGCCAGCGACTGGTTGACGGTGAAGAAGCTGCCTTCGACGCGGCGCTTCCACCCAGGTGGGGCCGACTCGGCCTCTTGTACCGTCGCAAGGACGCTCTCGCTGACCCCCGACACATCGTCGCCCGGTATGATGCCGGGGACGACTGCCCATCCGTCTTCCCTGACTCGAGTAACGGTCTGTTCGATGCTCATGGCGCGCCCCCACCCCTGCGGAGCATATCACCGGCGAAGCCGCAGGTCATCCCGCGCGGCAGTAAGTGTTCAGACTCGAGGGGGCGCAACTCTGTCGCCAACACTGGCGCGGGCACCGCCCCAAACACTGAGCCGTGCGTGCCCCTCGATACACCCCAACGAAGCGTCGGGGCACTCGGGGTGAACGGGTCGTGGGGCGACGGCCCCGCCCCCTGGGTTCCCGCCCCCCGTCTTCACGAGGGCAGGCTCTGCGCGGGAACGACGGTTGTGCAAGGGTCACCCGAGGGGGAAGATTGAGATCGATGGCTCGCACGACGGCCTCGACGCACTCTCGTGGCCGTTCGCGCCGTCCCGGAAGGGTTACAATGGCCGCGCGGCAAAGGCCTTCAGGTGAGGTTGACATGGCTGGCAGGAAACTCCGTCGGGGCGTATCGATAGTCGGCAGCGCCGTATCCCGTTTCGGCGCCTTCCCGGACAAGAGCTCCAGGGACCTGATGGCGGACGCCTACTCCGAGGCGGTCGAGTCGGTGGACAAGGGCTTCGACCCCGAGGACATCGAGGCGCTCTACGTCGGCAACTTCACGGCGGACTTGTTCGAGGGGCAGTCCCACCTGGGCCACGTGATGGCCGACCATCTCGGCCTGGCGCCGCGCCCGGCGACTCGGGTGGAGGGCGCCTGCGCCAGCAGCAGCCTGGCGTTCCGGCAGGGGGTCATGGCCATCGCCTCCGGCCTCCACGACGTCGTAATGGTCGGCGGGGTCGAGAAGATGACCGACGCCTCCGCGGCCGAGGTGCAGTCGCACCTCGCCGTGGCGGGCGACGTGGCGATGGAGGTCGACCAAGCCGGCTTCACCTTTCCCGCGTTCTACGCGGCGATGGCGTCGGCCTACATGGCCCGCTACGGGTCGACGCACGAGCACTTCATGCACGTGGCCATCAAGAACCACGAGAACGGCGCCCTCAACCCCAAGGCGCAGTTCAACGAGTCGCTGCGTGACACGATGGGCCGACGCGTGAAGCGCGCCGCCGAGCGCGGCGAGCCGGCGCCGGAGTGGCGCGACGAGATCGACTTCCTCAGCGACGACAGGGCGAACCCCATGGTGGCGTCGCCGCTGCGCCTGTTCGACTGCTCCCCGGTGACCGACGGCGGGTCGTGTATGCTGCTCGTAGCCGACGAGATCGCGGGCAACTTCACGGACCTCCCCGTTTCCGTGGCCGCCAGCTCGCAGGCGAGCGCGGGCCCGTTCGGCACGTGGGGCGGCGACATCACCTCGCTCCCGGCGGCGAAGGAGGCGGCAAGGGGGGCCTACGAGATGGCGGGCGTCTCGGCCGACGACATAGACCTGGCGGAGGTCCACGACTGCTTCACGCCAGCCGAGGTCTTCGCGATCGAGGACGTCGGCTTCTTCCCGGCCGGCCAGGGCGCCTTCGCGGCGGCCGAGGGACTGACGACCCGAGACTCCGACAGGCCCGTGAACGTCTCCGGCGGGCTCAAGGCCAAGGGCCACCCTGTCGGCGCCACCGGCATCGCCCAGATGCACGAGGTCTGGACGCAGCTTCGCGGCGGCGCCGGCGACAGGCAGATCATGCACAAGGACCTACGCCTCGGGCTGACGCACAACGCGGGCGGGACCGGCGGCACCTGCGCGGTCCACATCCTGGAGCGGCGCTGAGATGGCCGGCGAGGACCTGACGCTCGTCGCGTACCGGCGCAACCTCGCGGAGGGCAGGCTCACCGGCGCGCGGTGCCTCGAGTGCGGCGAGCTCACGCTGCCGCCCAAGCCCTTCTGCCCGCGCTGCCGCGCCAACCGCATGGAGGCCGCGGACTTCAGCGGCGCGGGTACGGTGACGGGCTTCACGTCCGTGTTCGTGCCGGGGCCGGACATGGCCGCGAAGGGGTACGGCAACCGCAACCCGTACGTCGCCGCTCTCGTCACCCTGGCCGAGGGCCCCGGCGTGGCGGCCCGCGTCGCGGCGCCTGACCCGGCCGCGGCAGACGGCGGCGTCCACGTCGGGATGCGCGTGACGGCGGACTTCATCACCGAAGGCGACGACGAGTCTGTCTCACTCATATTCCGACCTGCGTAAGGCAAGCGAGGAGGCCCGCGAAGGGATGTTCGAGGAGCACGACCAGATCGTCCTTACGGCTGATGTCACCGGTGACGGCGGTGAGGAGTTGAAGTCTGGTGGCGTCGGCGTGATCGTTCACGTCCACCCCGGCGGCGAACCCTTCGTAGCGGAGTTCGCGACCCTCGACGGCGACATAGTCGCCATCACCACCGTTCTGCCGTCTCAGGCCCGCCCGATCTGAGCACCAACCAGCCGTGCCCGCAGCGGCTGTCGAGGAGTCCCGGACGAAGGCCCAGGAGGCCAAGGGTCATCGCCGGGCGCTGGCGTTATGCGGGCGATGCTGTTATTATGCCAGCATGGTTGTCCAGATCACGATAAGGAACATCCCGGAAGAAGTCCGGGACATTCTCGCCGTACGGGCGGCGCGGCAGCGGCAGTCCATGCAGGGCTTCCTCCTGGATGAGTTGGAACGGCTCGCATCGCAGCCGTCAATGGCGGAGGTGCTGAGCGACATCCGCGAACGCAAGGCGGCCAGCGGGCGCCGAGTGCCGACGTCCAGCATCCTCAAGGCCAGGGACGCGGACCGGAGGTGACGCTCGTCGTCGACTCGTCCGTTCTCGTAGCGGCGCTGGTCGATCAGGGGAGTGACGGCGTTTGGGCGGAATCGGCAGTCGCGTCGGAAGCGCTCTTCGCCCCGGAATTGGTGCTCGCCGAAGCGGGCAATACCCTTCGCAAGCTGGAACAGGCCCGCGAAATCTCCAGACTGGAAGCGACAATTGCTTACCGGGACCTGGCCCAGTTTAGTGTGCAACTGGCGCCGTTCGCGCCGTTCGCCGAACGCATTTGGGCGCTTAGAGGCAATCTGACCTGCTACGACGCTTGGTACGTGGCGCTGGCAGAGGGTTTGGGCTGTCAGATGATGACGCTGGACAGGAGACTCAGCCGAGCCACTGGGCCCAGGTGCGAGATTGTGGTGCCGCCCTTGCCGGCACGGGAAGCGGACGCCTGACGGGTCATCCACCGCGCCAGTATGCCTACACCGGCATCGTGCGGCCGGTCAGCTTTCTTCCCGCGTCGGCGATGCCGCGGTCGCCGGTGCCGACGATTCTCGCGCCGAGCTCTTCGATGGCGTACTTCGCCCTCTCGTGGTCGCTCATGTTCGTGTCCGGCCAGCCGCCGTGGAAGGCTATGCCCGCCTTGTGGCAGGCCTGGACCACGATGTTCATGGGCCTCAGCAGCTCAGGAGGATACGGCACCGCGCGCAGCGCGGGGTCGCCGAAGGACATCGACATGTCTCCCGGCCCCCACTCGGCGAAGTATATCCCTGGCGTCGCGGCGATGGCGTCGGCGTTCGGCAGCGCGTGACGGTCCTCGATCTTGAGCCCCAGCAGAAGCTCGCCCTCGGGGTTCAGCGGCCACGGCTCGGCCCTGTGCACGTATTCCTCCGGGCTGATGCCCCATATCGCAGCGGGCTCGGCCTGGCCACCGCCGCCGCGCATGCCCTCCGGTATGCCCAGGTCGCGGCCGATCTTGTGGAACGGGTACCGCGCCGTCGCCACGTAGGCCTTCACCGCCTCCGGGTCGCGGGCGTGGGTGTGGTTGATCCCGTGCGCGCCCGTGCTCAGCACGTGCCGCGTCTGCCAGGCATTGTAAATCACCTCGTCGCGCGTCCTGCAGTTGGACGGCAGCGAGGCGACGACCGTGGGCGTCGCGTGCCCGCTGGGCGTGGGCCCGCCGTCCTTGAGGCCTCGCATGAAGTCGGTCAGCCCCTTGATGTCGAAGGCGAAGTGCTCGAACTCCACCAGCAGCAGGTCGGCCCACGTCTGCGACGCCTCCAACCCCGACTCGTAGGTCAGCTCAGGCGCCGGCGTCGAGTAGGCCGGCTGTCCCTGCTCCAGCAGCTCGATCACCTTGTTGATCCTGCCCATGTCTTCCCCTCCTTAGCGTCGGTCCGGGCGACGGCGGTCTGTCCAGCGCGGCAAGTATACGCGTGGCGTGCGATAATGCCGTATGGCAAGCACGCTCTTCGCGGACGACGTATCCACTGCCGCCAGATCATACATCCGGTTACGGTGGTTTCGCCATGCCTGAGTCAGAACGGCCGCGCCGTTCCCGCCTGCGTGGCGGCCGGGACGCCGAGGTTCTGGCCGCCTTGGCAGACCGCGCGAAAGCCGAGCGTCGAGAGAGCCGGCGAAGGCGTCGCCGCATCCGGATTCTGCTGATGGCCGTTGCGGCCCTCCTCGTTCTCGCGTCCATCCCGTACCTGGTCAGCCAGTTTCGACCGGACCCCGAGGCGCAAAGGCAGCAGGAGCTGATCACGGCCGCCCTCGAGCAGGTGCAGGTGGGAATGACGCTGCCCGAGGTGAACAGGCTGTTCGACCGGATGCACACGCCGCCCCGCGCTTCGATCGCTCTCCAGGACGCTCAGGATCCCGATTCGGCCGTCTTCAGCGCCACCGCCGCCGACGGCTCCGAGCTGCGTTTCGCATTCGACGCGTCGGCGGGGTTCCTGGAGGCCCCTTATATCGCGGTCGTGGTGTTCCCGAAGACCCGCCGGGGGCCGCCGCCCACGTTCATCGTATTCTCAGCGCAGTCCGCCAGTGTGCTGGCTGTGACAGAGGTGGAGTGCGCCCGGGCGATGCAGATCGTCAGCGAGGCTCCGCTCGTTCCCGAGGAGGCGTACCAGGAGGCCCCGATCCGGCCCAAGAGAAACGACCTGGTCAGCGACGACGTGTACGACGTCTGGATGTCCGGTCGGGCGATCCTCGCGGACGACGTGGCGGTGGCGCTGCGGTGCGTGCCCTCCGGGTCGTGAGCGTCGACGGCACTCTCCGTAACTATTCAGAGTTGAGGGGAGCGGTCGGTTCACCGTGTGAGCTGTTCCATTGTGTTCCAAAGTGTTCCATTCCTATCTGGGCGATGGAACACTTTGCCGAAAAATGGAACAGTGGGTGTTCCACGGTTCGTATCTGAGGTGGAACAGGGCGGAACAAAATGGAACAGGGGTGTTCCATATTTGGATGGCGGATAGTTTGGGCCTCGGGTGTGGTTGTCACGCGGACATAGTAGCACTAATGTGCTGGCGGCGCAACGCGGTGTACTCGGCGTAACTGTTCGTAGTCGAGGTGACCAACGCCTGCTGAGCTTGGCGATGTGGCATTGGTCAAAGCCAAATGACCGTATGGGCGACGTCGCTGGTCGAGAAGATCCCACGAAGTGTGAACAGTTACCACTCTCCCGTTTTCTTGACTTCGATTCGGGTGGTGTGTTACCCATGCGGCGGCCCGAACCCAGTACGACTGCGAAGGAGCGCGGATGGCTGACGCAATACCCGAAGGCCTGACTTCCGACGACCTGCGCGAGATGTACCGGCTCATGCTGATGGGCCGCCGGTTCTCGGAGCGCGCGATGGCGCTGGCCGAGGCCGGCCGGCTGCCCACGGGGCTACACCCGAGCGCGGGACAGGAGGCGGTCGGCGTCGGCGCCTGCTACGGCCTGCGCGACGGCGACTGGGTGCTGCCGGCGCTCAGGACGACCGAGGCCTACTGGACGCGCGGGGTGACCCTGCTGCAGATGATGAACGCCATCATGGCCAACGCGGGCAGCATCTCCGCGGGCAAGGAGTCGTTCCACCACTGCGGCTACCCGGAGCTGGGCATCATCGCCGGGTCCGCCATAGTCGGCGCGCAGTTCCCCACGACCGTCGGCACCGCTCTCGGTCAGAAGATGCAGGGCACCGACTACATCACTATCTGCTTTTTCGGCGACGGCGCGGCCGCGCGGGGCGACTTCCACGAGGCCCTCAATCTCGCCGCGCTGCTCAAGGCGCCGATCGTCTTCGTCTGCGAGAACAACCTCTACTTCCAGACCGTCGGCGCGGACACTGGAATAACCATAGAGAACGTGGCCGACCGGGCGGCCGGCTACGGCATGCCCGGCGTGGTCGTCGACGGCCAGGACGTGCTCGCAGTCCACGAGGCGACGGCGGAGGCCGTGCGGAGGGCCCGCAGCGGCGATGGCCCGAGCGTCGTCGAGTGCAAGACGTACCGCTTCTTCCGCCACCACTCGACTCTCAGGGAGACGAGGGACCTCGACGAGGTCGAGCGCTGGAAGCGGCGAGACCCCCTGAACATCATGGCCGCGACCCTCAACAGCCAGGGCGTCCTGGACGACGAGACGATCGCGGAGATGGACCGGCGCATCGGCGAGGAGCTCGACGCGGCGGTCGAAGAGTCGGCCGCGACCCCGGGGCCGGACCCCGCCGAGGCCTTCACCCACGTCTACGCAGAGCCCGTGGAGGCGATGCGAATATGAGGACCCTGCAGGTCCGGGAGGCCCTGAGGGAGGCGATGCGCCAGGAGCTGGAGGCCGACCCAAGGGTCTTCGTCTTCGGCGAGGACATCGCCGCGTACGGCGGGCTCGACGGGGTCACCGCGGGACTCCAGGAGGAGTTCGGCCCCGAGCGCGTCTTCGACACGCCCATCGCCGAGTCAGGCATAGCCGGGCTCGCCGTCGGCGCGTCGTTCGTCGGGATGCGGCCGGTGGTGGAGATGCAGTTCACCGGCCTGATCACCATCGCCCTGGACCAGATCGCGAACAGCGCGGCCAAGGCCCGGTACGTGCACCAGGGCGGCATCACCGCGCCGCTGGTTGTGCGTACCGTGAATTTCCCCAAGGGCAACGTATACGTTGCCCAGGCGCTCGAGGCGTGGCTCGTCCACGTGCCGGGGCTGAAGGTCGTCGCGCCTTCGACTCCCGCTGACTCGAAGGGGCTGCTGATCGCCTCCATACGCGACCCGGACCCGGTGGTGTTCGTCGAGAACACGGCACTCTACGGCCGGGAGGGCCCCGTGCCAGAGGAGCCGTACGCCCTGCCCCTCGGCAAGGCCGCCATCACCCGCGAGGGCACGGACGTCACCGTGGTCACGTACTCCAGCATGGTCCCCATAGTGGAGGAGGCCGCCGACGAGCTGGCGTCCGAGAACGTGAGCGTCGAGGTCGTCGATCTGCGCACGCTGGTACCGTTCGACCGCGACGCGGTGCTCGGCTCCGTCTCCAAGACGGGCCGGCTGGTCGTCGCGCACGAGGCGGTGCGCCGGGCGGGGTTCGGGGCGGAGGTCATCGCGATAGTCACCGAGAGCGAGGCATTCCGCGATCTGAAGGCGCCCGTGGCCAGGGTAGCCAACAAGGGCGTGCCGGTCCCGCACAGCCACCATCTCTACCCCCACGTCCTACCCGACAAGGACGACGTGATCGCCGGCGTCCGGCGCGTCCTGGACTCCGGTTAGGGGCGCCGACGCGCACCCCGAGAGGCTGCCGACTTGTACGACCTGCTGATTGTCAACGGACGAGTCATAGACGGCACGGGCAGCCCCTGGTACCGGGCCGACGTGGCCGTCGTCGACGATGTCATCGTCGCCATCGGACGACTCGCCGGCCGTGCAGCCGCCGAGACCATAGACGCGACCGGTCATTTCGTGACTCCCGGCTTCGTCGAGGAGCACTCCCACGCCGACGTCACCTACCTCGTCGACCCTCTGTCGCAGAGCTCCATCCGGCAGGGGATGACGACGCTCGTCGTCGGCAACTGCGGCATGTCCGCCGCGCCCGTGTCGAACGACATGCTCGCCACCTACCTCCGCGGCGCGCCGCTGTTCGACTTCGACGACTACGAGTGGACGTGGGAGGGGATGGGAGAGTACCTGGAGGCGGTCGCCGCCGCGCGGCCGTCCGTCAACGTGACCGCGCTTGCGGGCCACATGCCGGTGAGGGCGCTCGTGCTGGGCGAAGCGAACCGGCCCGCGACCGAGGACGAGCGCGGCGCAATGAGGGCCGTGCTCGAACAGGCGCTGTCGGAGGGCGCGGCCGGCTTCAGCACGGGGCTGACGTACCAGCATACGGTCTTCGCCGACACGGACGAGATCGCCGAGACGGCGAAGGCGCTGAAACGCCACGGCAGGGCCTATCACACCCACATGCGCAGCTACGGCAAGGACCTGCGCGAAGCCGTTGCCGAGTCGATCGAGATCGCGCGGCGCGCCGAGGTGGCCCTCGTCATCTCGCACATGTACCCGTCCGGCAGCGACTACTGGGGGCAGTCCGTCGACTGCCTGGAGCTGCTGGAGCGCGCCCGCGACGAGGGCCTGGAGGTCGGCTACGACGTCACGCCCTGGCTCAGGGGCGGCGGGCCGATCATGCAGATGTTTCCCCTGTGGGCGCGTGAGGGCGGCCACGACAGCACGCTCGAGCGTCTCAAGGACGCCGACGTCCGGGCCCGCGTGACCGCCGAGATCGAGGGCGAAGGGCCCTACGGGATCGGCTCTCCGTGGGACGACCAACTCATTTGCCACGTCGGGGACCAGGAGCACAGGAACTGGCTCGGGCGCTCGATAGCGGACATCGCGGCCGAGCGGGGCGAGCCGCCCGCGGAGGCCGCGCTGCTGATGCTGGTGGAGGACGAGGGCAACTACTGGGTGGCCTCCACCAACAAGTGCGACGAGGACGTCGACCGCCTCATGAAGCACCCGCTGGGCGTTCCGGTGGCCGACGGGTACGCGCTGGCGCCGGAGGGGACTCTCGCCTTCCAGGACCGCCCCAACTCCTACGGCACGTTCCCGCGCGTCCTCGGCCGCTACGTCCGGGAGCGGGGCGTGCTGACATGGGAGGAGGCCGTCCACAAGATGACCTCCGTCCCGGCCGGCCGTCTCGGCCTGTGGGACCGCGGCGTGCTGCGAGAGGGGCTTGCCGCCGACATCGTCGTCTTCGACCCTGATACGGTCATAGAGAAGGCCGACTACATGAACCCCCAAGAGTACCCGGAGGGCATCGACTGGGTGATCGTCAACGGCAAGGTGACCGTCGCCCCCGACGGGCACACGGGCGCCCGCGCGGGCAAGATTTTCTAAAGGGCGCCGCACGACCGACACGGCAGGCGGCCTACAGGGAGATACGACCATGACCGAGAGACTCGCCATCGACGGCGGCAGTCCAGTCCGCGAGCGGCCACTCCCGTTCACCAAGGTGAGCTACGGGTACGAGGAGTTGCGGGAGATACTGGACGTCTTCGAGAGCGGCGCCTTCTGCTCCGTCATGCCGACGGCCACGAAGGTGCCGGCCTTCGAGGAAGCCTTCGCGGCCTACGTCGGCGCGAAGTACGCCGTCGCGTTCAGCTCGGGGACGACCGCTCAGCACGCGTCCCTAGTCGCCGCGGGGGTGGGGCCCGGCGACGAGGTGATCGTGCCGCCCCTGACCTTCGCATCGACCGCGTACACGGTGCTCATGACCGGCGCGACGCCCGTCTTCGCCGACGTCGACGACAACACGATCACGCTGGACCCCGACCGCGTCGTGGAGGCGACCACGGAGAAGACGCGCGCCATCGTGCCCGTGCACTGGTTCGGTCACCCCGCAGCCATGGACGGGATCATGGGCCACGCCGACCGGCACGGCATCGCGGTCATCGAGGACTGCGCCCACGCGTTCGGAGCGCTCTACCGCGGCCAGGGCGTGGGAACGATCGGCGCCATCTCGTGCTGGAGCCTGCAGCAGTCCAAGATACTGACGGCGGCCGGCGAGGGGGGAGCGCTCGTCACCGACGATCTCGGCCACGCCCAGATGGCGATGTCGATGCGCGACCACGGCAAGGACAAGACCGCGCCCGCCGGCGTAGTCGACCGGTACGAGATCGTCCGGGTCGGCAACAACTACCGCCTGTCCGAGCTGCACGCCGGGTTCGCTCTGGCGCAGCTCCGGAAGGCGGGCCGCATCCAGGACGCGCGACAGGGGCACACGCGGTACCTCGACGAGGCCATCGGCGGCACGCCCGGCGTCCGCAGGCCTGAGCCGGCCGACGACGTGACGGTCGGCTATCCCTACTACCCGGTACGCTTCGTCGAGGGGCGGTTCGCCGCGGACCTGAGCGGCATCACCGACGCCCTGCAGGCCGAGGGCATCGACACGATCCGCGTAGCTGACGAGGAGTTCGTGCCGGACCATCCGCTGTTCCGGGAGCACTGCGGCCCGGTCGACCTCCCCGTCGCGCGGCAGATCAGCAAGGAGCTCATGCTGCTGCCTCTGTACCCGGACATGGCGCGCTCCGACCTCGACGACATCGTCTCCGCCGTCCGGAAGGTAACGACGGCGTACGCGGCATAGCGCCGCGTCGACGATGCAGCAGGCCGACACGGGAGTGTACCTATGGCGAGAATGACCGGTGGAGAAGCGCTGGCGGAGTCGCTGGTCAGGCATGGGGTCGAGGTCGTGTTCGGCGTGCCGGGGTACCAGCTCTACCACGCGACCGACCCGTTCCACGGCGACTCGCGCATCCGGTTCGTCACGACCCGGCACGAGCAGGCAGCGGCCTACATGGCGTACGGCTACTCCCGCACCGGCGGGGGCATGGGCACGGCGATGGTGGTGCCGGGCCCGGGCCTGCTGAACGCGACCGCGGCCATCGGCACGGCCTACTCGGCTTCCACCTCGATGCTGGTCGTCTCCGGGCAGATTCCGCGCGACCTCCAGGGCTTCAACCGCGGTGAGCTTCACGAGGTAGACGACCAGCTCGATTGCGTCCGCCCCATAACGAAGTGGGCAGCCCGCATCGACGATCCACAGGCCATTCCCGACGCGGTTCAGGAGGCCTTCCGACGCCTGAACACGGGTCGACCCAGGCCGGTCGAGATCGAGATGCCGCTGGACACCCTGGCGGAGACGGTGGATGTCGACCTGCCCGAGCCGGAGGCGTACGTGCGGATGGCGCCCGACGGCGACAGCGTGGCGCGGGCCGCGCGCGCGGTCGACGCGGCCGAGCGCCCCGTCATCTGGGCCGGCAGCGGCGTCTTCTCATCCCGCGCGTCCGGACAGCTCGAGAGGCTGGCGGAGTACCTGCAGGCGCCCGTCGTGGCCAGCTACGAGGGGCGCGGCTCCGTCTCCGATCACTCCTACCTGTCGCTGGGAGCGCTCAACCTCAGGCGCGACAGCCTCGACGATTTTCTCGACCGCTGCGACCTGGTCCTCGCCGTGGGAACGAGACTGGCGAGGCCGATCTTCGAGCGGCAGCAGATCGTCCAGATCGACGTCGACCCGGAGGAGATAGGCAGGAACCACCCGGACACCACCGTAGGCGTCCTCGGGGACGCGGCGCTGGCGCTCGACGCGTTGCGCGAGGCGCTGGAGTCGATGGGGCCGGCCAGGGCGAGCCGACGGGAGGAGCTCGATGCGATCCGGGCAGAGCGTGCCGACCCGGCGAGCCAGATCGAGCCCCAAGGCTCGTTCGTGCGCGCCATACGCGCCGCGATGCCCGACGACGGGATCCTGGTACCCGACGAGACGCAGGTGGGCTACTACAGCCGCTGCTTCTTCCCCGTGTACGAGCCGGGCAGCTTCGTCACCTCGTCCTACTTCGGCAACCTGGGATACGGCTTCCCGACGGCGCTGGGCGCGAAGGTGGCCTGGCCGGACCGGGTGGTGGTCTCCATCTCCGGGGACGGCGGGTTCATGTTCAACGTGCAGGAGCTGGCCACGGCGGCGATGCACCGCATCAACCTCGTCGCCATCGTGTTCAACGACAACGCGTACGGCAACGTGATGCGCTCCCAGATCGCGCAGTTCGACGGTCGGGTCGTCGGCTCAGAGTTGGAGAACCCCGACTTCGTGAAGCTGGGGCAGGCCTTCGGCGTGCGCAGCGTCCGGGTGCACGAACCCGACCAACTGACCGCGGCGATCGTCGAAGCGAGCGGCCTCGACGCGCCGTCCCTGATCGAGGTCCCGGTCGGGATGATGCCCGATCCGGTGTAGCCGTTCCACACCGCAAGGGCCCACGGCCCGACGCGGGCAACTACATCCTGGATCCACCTACAGGCGTCTTTGGGCGCCCGCCGCCGCGGAGGAGAGATTTCCCTCAGCGAATGGCGCTTCCTTCCTTGGTTCGCTCTGATTCGCTGGTCCTATTGCTCGGCAACAGGGCGGCGCTGGCAAGGTGGGCGCCACGGCATGAGTTGATATTCACCCGACAACAGGGCCCCACACGATACGACGTTCGCCGTGATCTGCGAGGCCCCCTCCTCGAAGTGCTCGAGGAGGTCCAACGGTTGCTCGAAGCAAATCTACTACTGCACACTGGCGACCTTGCGGGTTTCAGGCAGATGGAGCTTCCCGACATCTCCTGGTGGGCAGCTCGTGAGGCCGTCTTAAACGCCGTAGTCCATCGCGACTACTTCCTTCACCAGTCAATCCACATAAGCCTGTACGACGACCGGGTCGAGATCACCAGTCCGGGTGGGTTCATTGGTGGAGTCACTTCCAACAACGTCCTCCGACACCCGCCGGTCCGGCGGAACCCCCTGCTTGCTGACGTGCTTCAGGCCTTCGGAATGGTTAACCGGGCCGGCCTCGGCGTCGACCGCATCTACGAGGAGCTGCTTGCGATGGGCAAGGACCTCCCCCGCTACGACGCCGACGAATCCCACGTCAGGTTGATCTTGCCTACCAGAACGCATGCAGACTTCGCCCGCTTCATCCATGAGGCGCAATCCGCAGGAAGAGGCTGCGGCTCGGCTCGTGTCACTTCGCGAACGCGGCTACTTGGCTGTGGAGGGCAGGGGCCAGGGAACTGCCTACAAGCTCGCTCGGCGTCACACGCACCTCATTCGTGATGCGGCGATCACAGACGACGATATCTGGGCGGATGAGGAGTCGGTGCGCCTTCGGTTGATCGCGCTCCTCTCGGAGCGCGACCGACTAACCAACACGGAGATTAGACGCATCTCCGGGTACTCGCGCACGCAGGTGTTGAAGCTCATGCGGTCCATGCGCGACGACGGCCTTGTCGAAGTCAGGGGACGCGGGCGTGCTGCTCACTACATCCCGGCAAGCGGGCGCCGGACTCCCTGATTCCCGTTTCGGTGGTGATGCATCTGGCAGAGTGCGCTGGTTGGGATGCATTCTGGCGCATTCTAATGAATAATAACGCATTCAGTGAATGCGCCATTATTTTCGTCTAAGGCCTGGACACACTCTCGGGCGATCCTTGTCGCCCAAGCGTAATCCTTCGCAGGCGGGTAGGCTGTCGGCCGTCTACTCGTAGCCGTCGGCGCGGATGCAGGCTACCCAGTGGTCCTTGCTGACTTCCCTGAGCTCCGGGATCTCGACCTTGCACTGGTCTATGGCGATCGGGCACCGCGTGTGGAAGACGCAGCCCGGAGGGGGGTTCATCGGGCTCGGCACTTCGCCCTGCAGCACCATGTACTCCCGCTCCGCCTCTACTGCCGGGTCGGGGATCGGGATGGCCGACAGCAACGCCTTCGTGTAGGGATGCAGCGGGTTCTCGTACAGTTCGAGCCTGTCCGCAATCTCGACGATGTGCCCCAGGTACATCACCGCCACCCGGTCGCTGATGTGCCGGACGACAGACAGGTCGTGGGCGATGAACAGGTACGTCAGCCCGAACTTCTCCTGGAGGTCCTCGAGCAGGTTGATCACCTGGGCTTGGATCGACACGTCCAGCGCCGACACGGGCTCGTCGCAGACGATGAACGCGGGGTCGGACGCCAGCGCCCGGGCAAGTCCTATGCGCTGCCGCTGGCCGCCGCTGAACTCGTGCGGGTACCGGTCGGCCATGTAGGGGTTGAGGCCGACCACGGTGAGCAGCTCCGCCACCCTGTCCCTGTACTCGCCCTTTCCGTCGGTCAGCTTGTGTACCGTCAGGGGCTCGCCGATGATGTCGCCGCAGGTCATCCTCGGGTTGAGGGAACCGTACGGGTCCTGGAAGATGATCTGCATTCGGCGCCGGACGAGCCTCATGCCCTGGGCGCTCAGGTCGCCGAGCATCTGCCCTTCGAAGATGACATCTCCCGCCGTCGGTTCGTGTAGCTGCAGGACGCACCGGGCGACGGTCGTCTTGCCGGAGCCGCTCTCGCCCACGAGGCCCAGCGTCTCGCCGCGCCTGATGAAAAAGCTGACGTCGTCGACCGCCTTGATGTCGGCCACCCGCTTCTGGAAGACCGTGCCGGAGGTTACAGGGAAGTACTTCCGCAGGTGGCGGACCTGCAGCAGGATGTCCTCGCCCGTCTGTGTCTGAATCAAGCGCCCGCCTCTTGAGTTACGGTCGACTTGAGCGCCGGCAGCTCCGCCGCCCTCCAGCACGCGGACAGGTGCGTGCCCTCGACCGCCATGAGCCCTGGGGTCTCCTCCACGCACTTGTCGATGGCGAACCGGCAGCGCGGAGCGAACCGGCAGCCCTCGCCCATGTCGATCAGGTCCGGAGGCATCCCCTCGATCGTCTCGAGCGTGTATCCCTCAGGGGCGTCCAGGCGCGGCACCGAGTTGAGCAGTCCGAGCGTGTAGGGGTGCCTTGGGTCGCCGTACATCTCCCTGGCGGGGCCGGTGTCGACTATCTTGCCTGCGTACATGACAAGCACGCGAGACGCGTAGCGGGCCACGATCCCCAAGTTGTGGGTTATCAGGATCAGCGCCATGCCGAGCCGCGTCGTCAGCGACCGCATGAGCTCGAGTATCTGCGCCTGGATCGTTACATCCAGCGCGGTCGTCGGCTCGTCGGCGAGGATCAAGCGTGGATTGCAGCTTATCGCCATCGCGATCATCACGCGCTGGCTCATCCCGCCGCTGAGCTGGTGCGGGTATTCCTCGAGCAGGCGGTCCGCGTCTGGTATGCCCACCATGTCCAGCAGCTCTCGGGCCCGCTGCTGGGAATCCGTCTTGTTCATTCCCAGGTGGAGCTGAAGCGTCTCCGTGAGCTGACGTCCTATGGTCAGCACCGGGTTGAGCGACGTCATCGGCTCTTGGAAGATCATCGATATCCGGTTGCCCCGAATCCGCCTCATCTGGGCGCCGCTCAGCCTGAGCAGGTCCTGCCCGTCGAAGATAACCTCGCCCCCCACGATCTTGCCGGGCGGAGAGGCCACGAGCCTCATTATGGAAAGCGCGCTGACGGTCTTCCCGCATCCGCTCTCCCCAACAATGCCGATGATCTCGCCCTCATTGAGGTCGTAGCTTATGCCGTCGACCGCTCTCACGACTCCGTCCTGGGTCGAGAACTCGGTGGCCAGGTTCTTTACTTCCAGCAGCTTTGCCATGCGACGTCCTACCCTCTTATCGCCGAAAGACCGAAGGCCGCCGCCCTGGTTCGGCGCCGGCCGACTTTGTCATTGTAGTCTAAGGGCACCCGCCCATCAACAAGTCCCCAGACACAGCCAGCTTGCGATTGCCCTGACCCTCTCACCGAGTGCGGCCTCGGTTCGACGAAAGTGCGCCATTCTGTGCCATCCCTATCTGTGCGGTGGCACACCTAGCCGAGAAATGGCACAGATACGCCAGGTCGGCCAAGGGTTATTCTCAGAGAAACTCTGAACAGTTACCCGCCGAGGCCGGCCCGGCCACGATTCACTTCAGGTGCGACGCGTCGTTGAACCGGTTGATCCGGTGGTGAAGCGGCACCAGCCGTACCGCGCCGTCGGGCGTCCAGAGGCTCTTGTCGATCGTGAAGTCGAACACGGCCGTGTTGCGGACGTGCGTGCCCCAGGTGCGATCCGTGCCCAGGAGCGCCGCGAGGATATGCTGGAGTATCCCTCCGTGGGTCACCATGAGCACCGTGTCCGCGTCGTCGTGCCCGCCGACCGCGCGGTCTACGACCCTCCGCGCGCGGGCCTGTCTCGCCTCCGGCGGCTCCACTCCCTCCACGCCCGCGAGGTCCCTCTTCCACGCCAGCTCCAGGTCCAGCTCCGGGTACCTCGAGGAAGCCTCGGCGGCGGTCAGCCCGGACAGGATGCCAACGTCGTGCTCCTTCAGGTCGTCCACGTCGACGACGGTCAGCGGCCATCGGTCGGCGAGTATGGCGGCCGTCTCGCTTGTCCGCGAGAGCGGGCTTGTGTAGACGTGGGTGGGCACGAAGCCCTCGGTGTGGAACCGTTCCGCGAGCTTCCCCGCCTGTCGTCTGCCGGTCTCGGACAGCGGGAAGTCGGCGTGGCCCTGGTACCGGTGCTCGGCGTTGGCCGTCGACTCCGCGTGCCTGACGAACAGGAGTCTCATCGGTCCATCCCCTCCGCCGGCGCTGGCGCTATGTTGCCGTCGTCGTCTGCCTCGAGCAGCGCGGCGAAGTCGTAGCCGCGACGTCTGATCTCGTCGCTGCCGCCCTGCCGGCGGTCCAGGATACAGAGCACCTTGACGACCTCGCATCCGGCCTGTTCCACCGCGTCGACGGCGTGGAGCAGGCTGCCGCCCGTGCTGCAGGTATCGTCCACGACCGCCACCTTCGCTCCGGGCTTCACCTTCCCCTCGATGAGTCGGCCCGTCCCATGCTCCTTCGCCTCCGGCCTGACGATCAGCGCGCCGATCGAGTGTCCCTTGAGGTGGCTGACGGTGGCCACCGACGCGACGATCGGGTCCGCTCCCACCGTCGGCCCGGCGACTGCCTCCGCGCCGCACTCCACCAGTGTAGGGTAGAGGGCGGACGCCACCCTGTAGGACCCCTCAGGATCGAGCGTCACGAGGCGTCCGTCGAAGTAGTAGCTGCTCGCTCCCCCTGAGGTGAGCTTGAATTCGCCGAACTGGAGCGCGCCCACGTCGAGCGCCAACTGTAGAATCGCTGCTGCCGAGTCGTTCACACCTGTGATCCCTCCGTCAAGGTAGAGTCCCTGATCGTCTATGTACCGTGCTACGGGCCCGGGCACAAGGTCGGCTATCGACAGCCCCTCGTGGACCCGGCCCCTGACCTCCGTACTGCTGACGTGCAACAGCGGGCCGGCGATCAGCGTAACCGCCGCCCGCGCGGCCGCGTCCACCGCTTCCAGCGCGGCCAGGCCCTCGGCCGGCTGCCCGGGCCGCGCAAACACGCCAAGTCGGGACACCTGGAACACCCGGCGCGGGCGATGCCACTTCGCAATCTGCCCCAGCGCGTCCATGCCGACCAGCAGGAGCAGCTCGCGACCCGGCACCAGAGCCTCCAGCGTGTCCACAGTATACGTCGGACCGGGACGCCGCACCTCGATGTCGGATACTGCGACGCCCGGGAGATGAACTGTTGCGAGCCGGGCCATCTCAAGCCGCTCGAGCCCGGAGGCCTCCGGTTCCCGTGCCTTGAGGCGCGGCCGGCCGGCCGGGACGACGAGTACTTCGTCCAGGCCGAGGCACTCCCGCGCGCCTTCAATTGCGGCCAGATGCCCCGCATGGATCGGGTCGAGCGTCCCGCCGAATATCCCTGTCCGCAACTAGTCCCACTCCAGCTCAAGCTTGCCGATTCGGACAAGGTCCCCAGCTCCGGCTCCGGCCTTCTCCAAGGCGGACATGATGCCCATCCGCCGAAGCTGCTCCATGAACTGCGTCCTCGCCTCCCAATCGCCGGCGTCTACCAGTGCGGCAATCCTCTCGGCGGCGCGCACCGGCACGACATAGGCCTCGCCATCTCGAATGACCCTGGTCTCCCTCTCCGCAGGGCGCGGCCGTATCACCGGTGCAGGCGGTTCCGCAGCGGCGGCGGGCCGGTCCCGCGGGGTTGGCGGTAGTGCCCGCGCGACCTCGCCGAGCAGACCGCCCAGTCCAATTCTGGCGAGCGCCGATACACGGAGGATTTCTCTCCCCGGAATCTCCTCCTGCAGCCGGGCGGCCCGCTCCTCCACACCGTCCAGGTCGACCTTGTTCACCGCCACGATCTCTTTCCTGGTCGCCAACCGCTCGTCGAACAGCTCGAGCTCCGTGCGGATCCGATTGTACTCAGCCACGAGGTCCGGCCTGTCCCCGTCAACCATGTGTATCAGCACCTTGGTCCGCTGGACGTGGCGCAGGAAGTCGTGGCCAAGGCCGACGCCCGCATGGGCTCCTTCAATCAGCCCCGGGATGTCGACGATGACGATGCTGTCATAGCCAATCTCCGCGGTACCCAAGGACGGCGCGATCGTCGTGAACGGGTAGCTCGCCACCTTCGGATGGGCACCCGTCAGCGCCGCCAGGAGACTGGACTTGCCTGCGTTGGGGGCGCCGATGATGCCGACGTCTGCGAACAGCTTCAGCTCCAGTTCCAGCAGGCAGCTCTCGCCGGGGTCGCCCTGCTCGGCCAACACCGGAAAGCGGTTAGTAGAGGACACGAAGTTCGTGTTGCCGCGCCCGCCACGGCCACCGCGCGCAGCCACAATGCTCATTTCCTCCGCTGAGAGGTCAACATCCCGGGGCGACCCTTCATCCAACCACCGGACTACTGTGCCAACCGGCACCTCGATCTCGATATCTTGCCCGTTCGCACCATGACGGTTCCTCCCGGCTCCGTGGCCTCCATTCTCCGTAACGAAGCGGCGTCTTTGGCGGAGGCGCCGAAGGCTCTTTATGGACCCTGAACTCCTCACAACGATTGACCCACCCTGCCCACCATCACCTCCGTCAGGTCCCCCGCGAGGGACGAATTTCTCCCTGCGGCCGCTAACGCACCCATTACCCCCATTTCCTGCTGTTACGGAGATTCTTACTTGATCAATCATCTGTGTAGGGAATACTAACATTCTCTCATAATCTCGTGGATTTGCTGGATATCTGCCTTCCCTGCCGTGTCGTAGTGATCCAGTCGGTGAGTGACTTGGGGATTGCCTCTGAGTCCCCTGTTGACTCCCTATAGCGTGAGCTTGCTGTCTCGACGGAACACGAATGTTACCCACATATCAGAGAGGATATCCACCTGAGACGGTGGGTTATCCACAATAAAGGAGGTCGGTGCTGCTGCGCGAGGCCGTCCGGGGAGGCATCTTGACCAGGGAACGCAGGAACCGAGACTAGCCGTTGAGAGACTCGCGGATGTTGATGAGATCTTGCCGCAGAGCCGGGTCTTCGTTGGCAAGGGCAGCGATGCGGACGCAGGCATGCATGACGGTTGTGTGGTCCTTGCCGCCCAGAGCAGCACCCGCAGCTTTCAGCGTGAGGTGTGCGTCTTCCCGGAGCAGGTACATCGCGACCTGCCTTGCGAGCGCGGTCTGCTTGTCCCTCAGTCTGCCCTTCAGCACATCAGCCTCGACCGCGAAGTACGAGCTCACGGCATCGAGTATCTCCTGCTCGGAGACCTTCCGTCGGGTTGATGCGGCCAGCGCGTCGGCTAAAACCCTCTTGACGAGGTCGAGCGAAATGGCGCTGTTGGTCAGGTGAGCGTAGGCGGCGATCTTGTTCAGCGTTCCTTCGAGTTCGCGGACGTTCTTGTGAACACGACCCGCCAGAAGGTTGAGGACGTCGTCTGGGAACTGCTGTCCCGTGCCGGCTGCTTTGGCGCGCAGAATGTCGCCCCGCATCTCCAGATCGGGTGTCTGGATATCGACGACAAGCCCCGCCGCGAGCCGGGAGCTGACCCGGTCTTCGAGCAGGGTGAGATTCGTGACCGGTCGGTCGCTCGTGATGACCACCTGCTTGCCCGCGAGATGGAGCGCGTTGAAGGTGTGGAAGAAGCCCTCCTGGGTCTGCTGTTTGCCGATGATGAACTGGATGTCGTCGAGCAGCAGTGCGTCGGCGCTGCGGTAGTGGGCCCTGAATGCGTCGGTCGTCCCTTCGCGAATCGCCCGAATATACCCGTTAGTGAACTCCTCGGTGGTGGCGTAGATCGGCGTCAGCCCGCGGGAGGCCAGCCTGTGGCCGATGGCGTGGAGCATGTGGGTCTTGCCAAGGCCGACGCCGGAGTAGATGAACAGCGGGTTGTAGACGCTGCCCGGCGTCTCCGACACGGCCAAGGCGGCCGCATGGGCCAGCTCGTTCGACCGGCCGACGATGAAGGTGTCGAAGACGTAGCGCGGGTTCAGCGCCGTGGCGGCGCGGTCCGGCCCGGCCTGCGGCGTGGAGCCGTTGGCGGAGTGTTGCGCGGACGTCGGGGAGGCGGCGCTCCTGTCACGCGATTCCTGGCCGGCAGGGGGTCCCGAGACCACCTCGAACCGGATGTCGACATCCGTGGCCACGATTCGCCCGACCGCGCCGGAGATCAGGGAATACATCCGCTGTTCGAGCATCTCCGCGACGAAGGTGTTCGGGGCACCGACGACGAACTCGCCGTCGGCGTAGCGGATGCCGGTGGTATCGCGAAGCCAGGTCTCGTAGCTCGGGCGTGTCACCCGGAGTTGGAGGTCGCCCAGGACGGCCTGCCAGATCGCGCCTGGGCGTCGCTCGCCCGCCGGCGCTGCTGAGGTCTGCTGTGTCGTCTGTGTCGTCGCGGTGGTCAACAGAGGAGTGCTGCCTCCCGGTGGTGATTTGAGCGGAATCCAGCCCCGGCGGGGACAGGGTCTGAGGGCCGGAAAAGGCGCCGAACCGATGGCCCTCGGGGGCTTGCCGCTGGGGGTGCGTGGCAGTGTATCACTGCCCTTGTCATGCCCCGTCAAGCTTTGAAAGGCCGGATTTTCGGGCGGATTTTCGGCCCGCTGGCGGGCGGAACCAGCGGGCGCCGTGGCACAGGGCTCCATGACTCGGAACGGCGTCGCCATGCGCCGGAGAGGTCGCGCGGGCGGGCCGATCCGACCGCCGGGGACCGGCTTCCGCCCCAGTGCAGACGGGCGGAGAGGCCGGCCGCCGCACACCCTGCCCGGCCGCATTTATACAACGCCTAATCCGCGGATGCCCAACGGCATATGTCGATTCTTAGACAAGGCCGGCACAAGGTCTCCACGAGCCACTCCGTCAGTGGAGCGCGCGGGCTCTCTGCCAGGAGGCGAGGGACGGTTAGCCGGGTGCGCCGGCGATGTTCCCGATGGCGACGTCAAGACCGAGCGCGACCAGCCCGAGCCAGACCGCAACAGCCGCGAGGGCAAGGCCGGCGATCACGAACAGCGCGACGACGGCGAAACGACGCCATCGACTTCGGCCGAGCTGCCTCTGGCGCTTCCGCAGGGCGTCGTCGATCTCGGCCTGCAGCTCACGGGCCGATTTGCCTCTCGTGGCCATCCCGGCCGCCCCGCTCTCTACCCGCCGTTGCCGTCGGGTCTCATGACGATCTTGCCCGCCATGCCCGATCGCAGGAGGTCGATTGCCGCGTCGATCTCTGAAACGCGCATCTCGTGGGTGACGATCGGGCGGAGGTCGACGGCGCCGCTCTCCAGGAGCCAGCGGGTCCTGTACCAGGTCTCGAATATCCGCCTGCCGCTGAGGGCTCTGACGGTGAGGTTCTTGAAGATGACGTCGCCGGCCATGTCCTCGATGCTCACGGCGCGAGAGGGGATGCCGAAGAGGGTGACGCGGCCCCCGGGAGCGGCGGCCTTGAACGCCGTGTTGATCGCAGTCTCCGCGCCGCTCATCTCGAGCGCGACATCGAGGCCGTGGCCGCCGGTGGCCTCTGAGAGCAAGGCCGCGACGTCGCTCGCTGCCGCGTTGCGGCCGGGGTCGAAGGTCCGGGTCGCGCCCATCTTGCGCGCCAGGTCGAGCCTGTACTGGTGCGGGTCGACCGCAAGCACGGACGCGGCCCCGGACGAGCTGGCGATGGCGATCGCGAACAGCCCGACGGGCCCGCAGCCCAGTACGCCGACGGAGCGTCCCGTCAGGGCGTGGTCGAGTGTGGAGAACACGGCGTTGCCGAAGGGCTCCTGCAGCGTGGCGATCTCCGGCGGCAGCTTCTCACGGTCGTTCTGCCAAACGACCTTCTCGGGGACGGCGACGTAGTCCGCGAAGGCGCCGTCCCGGTGCACGCCCAGTATGCTGGGATTGACGCACATGTGACGCGTACCCGAGCGGCACTGAACGCAGACGTCGCAGGTGACGTGGCTCTCGGCGGATATGTAGTCGCCCACGGCGACCGTCTCGACGGCCGAGCCGAGATCGACGACGGTGCCCGCGAACTCGTGGCCCAATGTCACCGGCGGGGTGATGTAGCGGGAGCTCCAGTCGTCCCACTCCCAGATGTGGAGGTCGGTTCCGCATATGCTCGCCGCCTCGACCCGCACGAGGACCTCGTCGTCCGCGGTCTCGGGGAGGGGTATCTCTTCGACGACAAGGCCGCGCCCGGGCGCGGCCTTGCGTACAGCCGTCATCGTCTGTGTCATACGCCTTCCTGAGCTTTGCTGAGAGCACCGGGGAGTTTAGGTGCGGCCCCGCAGGGGTGTCAACTCGACCGCGGCGGGAGGACAGCCGCGCGGGCGCGGCGCCGGAAGCGGCTTTGACTGCGCGGGACGACGAAAGTAGACTCTGGCGCAAAAGCGCAGGGCCCGCGCGGCCGGAGGACGGTGCATGAACCTGATAATCACTGGGTGCGAGTACGCCGGAAAGTCGACCCTGGTCAAGCGCGTCGCGGAGTGGAAGGAGCAAGTCCTGGGTACGTCCGTGCCGCTGGTCTGGTTCGGCGACCACCGGATGCCCTTGTACCACGACCACTTCAGCTTCCCCGAGCTGGGCGCGAACGACCTGAGCGAGGAGGAGGCGGCGGCCATGTGGTCGCTGAGCCCGCGGCTTCGCAAGTTCTTCCTGACCTGGGGCATGTACTACCACCTGTCCCAGGTCTTCTACGACGACAACGACCACATCCTGGTCGGGTTCCACCTCGAGGAGTCCGTCTACGCCCCGCTGTACTACGGGTACGGGGAGCAGGGGACCCGCCCCAGCCTCTCGCGGACGCTGGACCAGGAGATCATGAAGAAGGCGCCGGACACGGTGCTCGTGATGCTGAAGGCGTCGCCGGATGCGATCCTGGAGCGCATGAGGGCCAACCCCCACGGGCGCGGCCTGCTGCAGGAGAAGGACGTCGAGCACGTGCTGGAGCGGTTCGACCGGGAGTTCCTCGAGTCTACGATACGGTACAAGTTCGTGATCGACACGACCGACAACACCGAAGAGGAGACGTTCCAGCAGTTCGTGGACAAGATGTACCCCCACCTGGGGCCCGTCGATCGGCTGCGCATGCAGACAAAACGGCCGCCCGAGGACGCATAGCGCCGTACACCAGTCGAAAACAAAGGAGGACGCGACATGGAACGCACGGGATTCGTGCTGAAGGTGAAGAAGGACAGGCTGGACGAGTACAAGCGGCGGCACAGCGAGGTGTGGCCGGAGTTGCTGGACGCCATCCGGCGCAACGGCTTCCGCAACTACTCGATCTTCCTGGACGAAGAAGGCAATCTGTTCGGCTACTTCGAGGCGGAGGAGAGCTTCGAGAAGTGCCTCGAGGGGATGGCCACGGAGGAGGCCAACCTGCGCTGGCAGGCCGACATGGCCGACTTCTTCGAGGGTCTCAGCGGCCGGCCGGACCAGTCGATGGGGAAGCTGGAGCACGTCTTCTACACGGCGTAGGGCCGGAACGGCCCGCTTGGGACGGACGCACGCGAGGCGGCGCGGTCAGGCGTTGGGGCGCAGGCTGATCTCCAGGACCTGTCGGTCTCCGGGGGTCGCCCGGCACCAGTCGGCGATGCGCCATCCGGCGACCCACGCAATGCCCCTGGGCGTCACGAGCAGCGGGACGCGGTCCCTCCACGCCGCCGGCACCTTCGCGTCGCCCATGAAGTCCTTCAGCTTCTTGCTGCCCGGAGCGCCGAGCGGGTGAAAGCGGTCGCCGGGCCGCCGCGCCCGGAGAAGGATGCCTCCGCTGATGGCTCCGGGGCTCAACCGCGCGACGGGGTTCTCGAAGGCTTCGCCGCGCCCGTCGCCGGCATCCCGTAGCGCGTCGGCTCCGGGATTGTCTACCAGCCGGACGTCGACCGTCCAATTCCCGGCGCTGGTCTCGCCAGGCACGGCGAGCGGATGCTCGCCCTCGAGGCGCGGCAGCGGGCAGAGGTCGGCGTCGGCGCGCGCGACGATGGCCTCGTCGTAGCCGACGTGGAAGCGCAGGCCTCCGGGCAGGTCGATCGCCCGGCCCGCGGGGCCTCCGAGCAGCCGCGTCATGTCGTCGACGTGGCGCATGTGCACGCCTTCGAGGTCTCCCTTGACGGCGGCGACGGCGCGCCTGAGCAGGTGCGTTCGGAGGGCTTCGGGGAGCCCGCAGACGGCGCGCCGGTCCAGGGACACCCGGTCCTCGCGCACGTCCGCGGCCGCATCCCACAGCCGGTCAACCTCCGAGTCGAGGTAGGACAGCTCGCGCGTTGCGGCCGTGGACAGCCGGAGCAGGGCGTCTCTAACGGACGGGTTCAGCTCTTCGAGCAGCGGCAGCAGCTCGGCACGCACCCGGTTGCGGGTGAAGTCGGGCGAGCGGTTCGACTCGTCCATCCTGGGCCGCAGGCCGAGGGCACGGCAGTAGGCCTCGGTGTCGGCGCGCGTTATGCCGAGCAGCGGGCGCACGAAGCGCACCTCTGTCCCCTCCACACGCCGCGCCGAGTAAGCCTCCATCCCGCGCAGGCCGGTGAGGCCGCTTCCGCGCACGACGTGCATCAGGATGGTCTCCGCCTGGTCGTCCGCGGTGTGCCCCAACGCGACCGCGTCGGCGCCGTGCTCGCGGTAGACGCGGGCGAGGAATGCGTACCGGACTTCGCGCGCCGCCTGCTCGAGTGACAGGCGGTGGGCCGTCCTGTAGGCGGCGACGTCCGCCTTTTCCACGTCGCAGGGCATCCCGGCGGCGTCGAAGACATCGGCCACGAACGCCGCGTCGGCGGCTCCCGCGTCGCCCCGCAGGCCGTGGTCGAGGTGCGCGCCGCGCAGGCTCAGGCCCAGCCGGCCGCGCAGGTGCAGGAGGGCGTGCAGCAGCGCCATCGAGTCCGGCCCGCCGGAGACGGCCACGACGAGCGCCGACACGCCGGCGGCCGGGCCGCGGAGGGCGGCCTCGACTTCGCGATGGACCCGGTCGACGACGGAGTCTCCCATGTCAGCAGTCCGCAGTGGTCGCGCCCATCGCTCAGCAGGGCGCCGCGATCGAAACGGTGGGCCGAGGGCGCAGATCGGCGATCGCCGCCGGGTCGAAAGGCGTTTCGCCGGCCTTCAACGCCTCGACCCATGCCGCCCGGCTCGCGCCGTAGCGGGTCCGGCAGCCCTCCTTAGGGGAGCTGTCGACCCAGGCGAGGAATGCTTCAAAGTCGGCAACGGCCTCGTCGTCGTGGCCTAGTAGGGCGTTCGCCAGCCCACGGCTGTCCTTGGAGAGCTCTCCCGGATCGGCGGCCACCGCCTGGTCGCAGTATGGCATCGCCTCCGCCGCGTTGCCCGAGACGGCGAGCTGCAGGCAGAGAGTGCTGCTGTAGACGAGCCTGCGCGGCTCCAGGTCGTGCGCGCGCCGCAGATCTGTCAGCGACGCGCTCCAGTCCTTGAGTTCCGAATGCGCCAGGCCACGGTTGAAGTAGGCCGCCGGCGAGTCGGGGGCCAACTCGATGGCGCGGCTGAACTCGGCGATGGCCAGCTCGGCGTCGCCCGGCGTGCCGCGGGCGAGAAACGCGTTCCCGCGGGTGAGGTACGCCGAAGCGAGATCCGGTTCGATGTCCAGGGCCTCCTCGATGTCGTCGAACGCCCGGTCGACGTCGCCGGGCCCTCCTCTCGCGACGTAGACCCAGGCACGGTTCACGTACGCGCTGGCGTATTCGGGGTCGATGTCCAGCGCCTCGTTCAGGCTGCCCAGGGCGCGGTCAGCGTCGCCGGCGTCGGCTCGCTCCAGGTAGGCGACCGCGAGGTTGAGATTGGTGGCCGCGCGGTCGGGGTCGATGGTATCCGCCCGCAGCAGGTCGGACACCGCCAGGTCGGCGTCGCCCGGCCTGGACCGGGCCAGGTAGCCGAGCGCCCGGCTGTTCAGGGCCTCTATGGACTTGGACCGCACGGCGAGGACCTGCGTGAACAGCCACACCGCCTCGTCGTAGTCGGCCAAGTCGCCTCCCATGTAGGCGCGTCCCAGCAGGAACCGCAGATTGGCCAGCGCCGCGGGCTCCGACGGCGGAGGGTCCATCGCGCGCAGCAGCACCGTCTTGGCGCGGTCGAAATCGTACTGCTCCAGGTAGAGTTGGCCGAGGGTCAGCAGGGCGACGTAGCGCACCTCGTCGGTAAGGCCGATGTTGATCGTGGCCGGGAGCTCCGCGGGGGAGGAGGCGATGTCGACGATCTGCTGGGCGTGGAGGGTCGGGCGGCTGCGCGGGACGGTGAACCGCGCGATGACGCGGCCGCTGTCGTACTCGCCCCAGATCACAAGCGCGGCGTCGGAGCGCCTGCCGGCGTCCTCGGCGGCCTGTTCGCTATCGATCTCGCGCGGCCACTCGACCGTGCGCACGGAGGCGAGACCGGCCTCGCGGATCTCGGCGTCTATGGCGGACCTCAGCCGACCGACGACGTTGAACCCCTGGCCGCCCGCCGTGTAGTTGACGAACGGCGCCAGGACGATCAGGGACTCGTCGCCGATCGCGGCGGGATAGACGGTGTCGTCGCGCAGTCTCAGCGCCACCACGGCCGCGATGGCGGCGATCACCAGCAGCGGCGCGGCAACGCCGGTTATCCAGAAGTTCCGGCGAAAGAGTCCCGTAGCCGCGTCGTCGGGTGAGGGCGCCGGCTCCGTGAGGGCGGGGGCCGGCTCCAGAGATTCAGAGGGCGGCGGCGCGGCCTCGGGGGAGAATCCGGCCGCCAGGAGAAGCTCGTTCGTCTCGTCTGGCGTCAGGCGGAGTATCTCCGCGCAGCGGACGATGTCCTCCCGGTAGCGCGGCCGTGCGGTAACGCCCTCCTTCCAGCGTAGGAGCGTGGGCCGGCTGACCGGGATGCGGCGCGCCAGCTCGGCGTCGCCGATGCCGGTCCGGTCCATGTAGGCGGTCAGCAGCTCGGCGAAAGTTTGCAATTGTTACATCGCTGATACGCTAGACTCGCTGAGTGAGACAGAGATGTAGTCTGGAGTGTACACCATCTCGTGGGATGCTGGCCGTGGCCGCTGACCGGAGCCGACCCCGATTGCGGGGATCGACGGACTGGCGGACACAGTCACAACCCAGGAGGTAGGCAAGATGATTCGGCAGCACAGTTTGTGGATGGATGCGCTCGGCCGGCTGGCGCGCAACAAGAAGGCCGTGATCGGGTTGACAATCGCGGTCATCGTCATTCTGATGGCGGTGGTGGGGCCGTACTTAAGGCCGTACGACTACCTCCGTAACGACTTCAGTCGAATTGCGGAGGCCCCGCCCGGGCAATCGAAAGGTGACGCCGCTCCGCCGGCGGCAGCCCCCGCCGCTCCGCCGCAAGCCCAGGGCGCGCCGCCCGCACAGCCGGTCCCCGTGCAGCAGCAGGCGCAGACGGAGGGATTCAACACGATTGGCGGCAGCGCGACGGTCAATGACGCCGCGTACGACCTGACGTTCTTCAAGCACTACGGGGTCAACCCGTTCATCGACACCGAGGACGACCACCTGTCGACCTTCGCCATGGACGTGGACACGGCGTCGTACACGGTGGCGCGCCGGTTCGTGCAGGACGGCAACCTGCCGGATCCGGCGTCTGTGCGCGTCGAGGAGTTCGTCAACTACTTCGACCAGGCCTACGATCCGCCTACCGAGGACGCGTTCGCCATACACTTGGAGGGATCGCCGTCGCCGTTCGGCGGCGAGAGGCACTGGCTGCTGCGAGTCGGGCTCCAGGGACGGGAAGTTCCCCATGACACGCGCAAGAACGCCACGCTGGTCTTCGCCATCGATGTCTCCGGATCGATGGGACGCGAGGACCGTCTCGGGCTGGTCAAGAGGTCGCTCAGGCTGCTGGTCAACGAGCTGCGGCCGGCCGACGAGGTTGGAATCGTCGTCTACGGCGACCGCGGCAGGGTGCTGCTGAAGCCGACCGACGGCGGCGAGAGCCGGTCGATCCTGCGCGCGATAGACGCGCTGCAGCCGGGCGGGTCCACCTACGTGGAGGACGGGCTGCGAAAGGCTTACGAGATGGCGTCGAAACGGGTGCGGCCCGGGCGCATCACGCGGGTGCTGCTGCTGTCCGACGGCGTCGGCAACGTCGGCCGGACCGGGGCGGACTCGATCCTCGGGCAGATCAGGTCGCACGTCGACAAGGGCGTGACGCTCACGACCGTCGGTTTCGGGATGGGCAACTACAACGACATCCTGATGGAGCGGCTCGCCAACGATGGCGATGGGACGTACCACTACGTCGACTCGCTGACGGAGGCGCGGCGCGTCTTCGTCGACAACCTCGTCGGCACGCTTCAGAACATCGCCAGGGACGCCAAGGTGCAGGTCGACTTCAACCCCGAGGTGGTGCGCAGCTACCGGCTGATCGGGTACGAGAACCGCGACGTGGCGGACGAGGACTTCAGGAACGACGCGGTCGACGCGGGCGAGGTGGGCGCCGGGCACAGCGTGACCGCGCTGTACGAGGTGAAGCTGCACGAGGACGCGGACGGCGCGCTCGGCACGGTCTTCCTTCGCTACGAGGACCCGGACACCGGGGAGGTGACCGAGCTCAGGCGGGACCTGCCGCGGGGCGAGCTGGCGGCGCGTTTCGAGGACGCGTCCCCGACGTTCCAGCTCGCCGCGGTCGTGGCCGAGTACGCGGAGGTGCTGCGCGAGAGCTACTGGGCGCGTGAGGGGACCCTCGCAGCCGTCGCCCGCGAGGCGTCGCGACTGGCGCGTCTGCTACCGGAGGACAACGACGTGGTCGAGTTCGCCGCTCTGACGGCCCAGGCCGAGCGGATCCAGTAGACGGCGGGCAGGTAGCCGAGACCGACCCATCAGTCCGGAGTGGAACGGTCGATTTCCCTGTGAGCTGTCCCATTGTGTTCCAAAGTGTTCCATTCCTATCTGAGCGATGGAACACTTTGCCGAAAAATGGAACAGGTGGTGTTCCACGGTTCGTATCTGGCGTGGAACACCGCGGGACAAAATGGGACACTGGTGTTCCGTAGTGGATAGTGGGTAGTGGATAGTTGGGGCTTGGAGTGTGGTTGTCACGCGGACAGAGTAGCACAGACGTGCTGCCGCGTCGAGAGGTCCTGGTCCCGATTCCTGGTTGCAAGAGCTCGTGGGTTACGCAGGGGTCTCCCGTCGAGGGCCCATCGAGGGAGAGGAGGAAATCAGGGGAGATGCGGAGGCGTTCGCAGGCGCCAGGTCTCGTTGGTGGATATGATCTCAGAGCCGCCGGGCTGCAGCTCGATCCTGACCATTGCACCGAGGTCCAGGCGGACGCGGCGGAAGTGGCGCAGTGGCATGTCCAGGACCCTCGCCACCACGGTCAGGATGGTGAAGCAGTGGCTGACCGCGACGACGGTCTCGTCCGCGTGCGCGGACAAGAGCTCCTGGACGGCGCGCCATGCCCTGTCCTGGAGCTCCTGTACCGTCTCGCCGCCGGGAGGCCTGGCGGTAGCGTGGTCACGCTCCCACTCGGCGAAGTATGCGGGGTAGTCCCGTCGAATCTCGTGTTCCGTGAGACCTTCGATGTCGCCTACGTCGGTCTCGGCCAGATCGTCGACCACGGAGAGCGGTACCTGCAGAGTCTGGGAGATGATTCCGGCGGTCTCCTGGGCCCGCTGGGCGGGGCTCGTGTACAGGTGGAAGGGGAGTTCCGTCTTCAGGCCGCCGGCGACATCGTCGGCCTGGGTCCTGCCGGCGGCGTTCAGCGGCGGCCCGCCGATGCTGTTCATCATTTTGCCTTCGCGGTTGTCGTCGGTCTCGCCGTGTCTGACGAGTATCAGGTCCACGTGGTCGCTCACTTTCGGTCGGGTGTTCGGCGGTGCGAGCTTAAGGATAGCCGACCGAGCCCCCGGAGCGGTTACTCCGCGCCCTCACGCGGCTCACCGTCCGCGGCGGCGCGCTCGTCCATCAGTCTTGCGATCGCGCGGCGGGAGACGGACTGGCTGAACCCGCGGCGCCGCAGGTAGCCGAGCAGCCGGCGCTGGAACGCGACGGGGTCTGCCCGCCCGCCGATCCTGGAGTACTTCAGGCACGCCCGGTAGGCCGACTCCTCGTCGTCGATCTCACTGACCGCCTCGGCGGCGAGGGCGTCGTCGACGCCCTTGGCCAGCAGCTCACGGGCGATCAGCCGCGCGCTACGGGGGTTTCGCGCCTCTCTGCTCTCGGCCCACTGGGTGGAGAATCGGGCGTCGTCCAGCAGGCCCTGCGACCTGAGCGCCGCCACGACCTCTGACGCGACCTCCTCCGGGAACCTGCGCGCCAGGCGTTCGCGTACCTCGTGCTCCGTCCTTGACCGGTGCGTGAGGAGCCGCAACGCGGCGTCGCGGGCCGCACGGTACGAGCTGCGGTCGCTCATCGTCCTGTCCGACTGCTCGAAGCCCGCGGGGCCTTCCCTACGACCCGGCCCCGTCGCCGTCGGCGGCGGGGGCCTCCGCGCCGGCTGGCGCGTCGAGCGCGGCGGCGGCCCGGATCATGCCCTCCACCTTCGCGGCGACGTCCGGGTTCTCCCTCAGGAACGTCTTGGCGTTCTCCCGACCCTGGCCGAGTCGTGTGTCGTCGAAGGAGTAGAAGGAGCCGCTCTTCTTGATGATGTCAGCCTCTGCGCCAAGCTCGATCAGGTCGCCCTCTTTGCTGATTCCCTGGTTGAACATCACGTCGAACTCGGCGACGCGGAACGGCGGCGCGACCTTGTTCTTGACGACCCGGGCGCGGATGCGGCTGCCGACGATGTCGCCTCCCTGCTTGATCGATTCGAGCCTTCGCAGGTCGATGCGGACCGAGCTGTAGAACTTCAGCGCCCGTCCGCCGGGCGTGACCTCCGGGCTGCCCCAGATGACGCCGACCTTCTCCCGGATCTGGTTGATGAAGACCACCGCTGTCTTGGACCGGCTGATCGCCGCGGTCAGCTTGCGTAGCGCCTGGGACATCAGCCGGGCTTGGAGGCCCACGTGGGTGTCGCCCATCTCGCCTTCGATCTCGGCCCGCGGCACCAGCGCGGCGACGCTGTCGACGACGACGATGTCGAGCGCGCCGCTGCGGACGAGGTACTCGGTGATCTCGAGGCACTGCTCGGCCGAATCGGGCTGCGAGACGAGCAGGTCCTCTGTGTTCACGCCGCATCGGGCGGCGTAGGCGGGGTCGAGTGCGTGCTCGGCGTCCAGGTAGGCCGCCGTGCCGCCGGTGTGCTGTGCCTCCGCCATGACATGGAACGCCAGCGTGGACTTCGCGGCCGATTCGACCCCGAAGATCTCGGTGACGCGGCCTCGGGGGATGCCGCCGACGCCCAGGGCGACGTCGAGGGCCAGCGACCCGGTCGGGATGACTTCCGTCCGCCCGTCGGCGCCGGAGTCGCCCAGCCGCATCACCGTACCCCTGCCGAACTGCCGATCGATCTGGCCCAGGGCAAGGTCCAGCGCTTTCGCTTTTTCAGTGACCATTCAGCACTTCCGTTCGCCCAACTGCGCCAGCGGTCTACCAGGGCCAACGCGTCGGGGGGAGTAGCCGGAATGATAACATGGACATACACCGCTGCCAACCGTGACGATTAGCGCACACGGCGCCCAGGGGCCGTGCAGGTGGCTATATGACGCGTCGCGCACGGGGCAAGTGGACCGGGAGCGTAAACGTGATACAGGACAGGCCGCGAATAGGCATTGCAGGGGTCCAGGCTTCCGACGCGGCGCTGATCGAGAAGATAGTCAGCCGGTCGGGGGGCTGCCCGGTTGTTGTGCCCCCCGCAAGGCCAGAGCTCGACGGCCTCTCGGGATTGGTCGTCGCGGGCGGTGAAGACGCGGCCGGTCGCGGGCCAGCTACTGCGCTGGCCGAGGCCGCCATCGCAAATGACATGCCGTTGCTCGGCGTCGGAGCCGGAATGATCGCGGTGAACGCCGCGTTCGGCGGCGCCGCGCCGACCGAGGTCGCGGGGCACGACGTGGAACTCGAAGAGGGCGAGCCCGTGTCTGCCTACCACCGCATCTACATCGCGCCCGGAAGCAAGCTCGCGGCCATCGTAGGCTCCGGCGGATTCGTCCGTGTCAACAGCCGCCACGGCGTGGGCCTGAGCGAGGCGCACAAATCGCCCCGGCTGTTGGCGTCGGCCTATGGACTGGACGACGGCGTCGTCGAGGCGCTGGAGAGCCCGGAACACGACTGGGTGATCGCGGTGCAGTTCAACCCGGAGCGTCGGATGGAGGTGCCCCCGCACTTCGACCGGCTGTTCCAGGGCCTGGTCGAGCGGGCCGCGCGGTAGGGGGCGTTCTTCCCGGCCCTTCGCCCGCCCCGTGTCGTCGCCGTGGCGCTCCCCAAAACCGTGGCTGCGGCGGCCCGATGCGCGAAAAGAGCGCGTCAAATCCCTATATGGATACTATCTGAAATGTTATACTTGTACAAACACGGCCGAAGCGGCGCTGCCGCCGCCGACAGCGCGCCGCACCCGAGGCCTCCGGACCGCGTTACGCGCGGCGTCGTGAGATAGACCGGGCAACTCCCCCGCTCGTATCGGCGAGCGACAGGCGACAGACCGACACGCGCAGGAGTGATCGATGGTTGAAAAGACCGATTACGGCATCATCAAGCCGGCGCAGCTCGAGGACGAGATGCGCACCTCCTACATGGAGTACGCGATGAGCGTCATCGTCGCGCGGGCGCTGCCCGACGTGCGCGATGGCCTGAAGCCGGTGCAGCGCCGCATCCTCTACGCCATGGACGACCTGGGGATGCGGCCCAACTCCTCGTACAAGAAGAGCGCCCGTCTCGTCGGCGAGGTGCTGGGAAAGTGGCACCCCCACGGCGACTCGCCAGTCTACGACGCGCTCGTCCGGATGGCGCAGCCGTTCTCCCTGCGGCTGCCGCTGGTCGACGGCCAGGGCAACTTCGGCAGCGTCGACAACGACCCGCCAGCGGCCATGCGCTACACGGAGGCGAAGCTCAGCCAGGCCGCGACCCAGATGCTGGACAACCTGGACCAGGACACCGTCGACTTCGTCGACAACTTCGACGGCACGCTGCGGGAACCCGTGGTGCTGCCTGCCCGGCTGCCCAACCTGCTGATCAACGGCGCGGCCGGCATCGCGGTCGGGATGGCGACCAACATCCCGCCTCAAAACCCGACCGAGGTCTGCAACGGGGTGCTCGCCCTCATAGCGAACCCGGAAGCGACCACCGAGGACCTGATGCGCCACGTTCGGGGGCCGGACTTCCCAACCGGCGCGACCATCATGGGGCGCGATGGCATAAGGAACGCCTACACGACCGGCAGGGGCCAGATGGTCGTCAGGGCCGTGGCGGACATCGAGCAGCCGAAGCGGTCCGGCCGGCAGCAGATCATCGTCACCGAGCTGCCGTACCAGGTCAACAAGGCGGCCCTGATCGAGAAGATCGCGGCGCTCGTGAAAGGCAAGCGCCTCGAGGGCATCTCCGACATACGCGACGAGTCGAATCGCCAGGGCATGCGCGTCGTGATCGAGCTGCGCTCGGGCGCCCAAGGCCTTGTGGTGCTCAACAACCTGTACAAGCTCACGGCCATGCAGAGCTCTTTCTCAGCCAACATGCTCGCGCTGGTCGCAGGCATGCCGAAGATCGTCACCCTCAAGTCCGCCCTGCAGAGCTACGTCGACTTCCGGCGCGAGGTCGTCACGCGGCGCGCCCGCTTCGAACTGAAGCGCGCGCGGGAGCGAGCCCACATCCTCGAGGGGCTCAGGATCGCGCTCGCGAACCTGGATGCGATCATCGCCCTGATCAGGAACGCGCCGGACGCGGACGCCGCCAAGCAGGGCCTGATGGAGTGGTACAACCTCGACGCCCTCCAGGCCCAGGCGATACTCGACATGCAGCTGCGCCGCATAGCCGCCCTGGAGCGCGAGAAGATAGAGACCGAGTACCGGGAGCTGCAGGCGACGATCGCGGAGCTGGTGGCGCTGCTGGCCGACCCGGCGAAGGTCTCCGCCGAGGTGGCCCGGGAGACGGAGGAAGTGAAGAAGAAGGTCCGGGGCGCGCGCCGTACGGAGATCGCCGGCGAAGCCCAGGAGTTCAGCCGCGAGGAGCTGGAGGCGCACGAGCAGGTCGTCGTCACCCTGAGCCAGGGCGGATACATCAAGCGAATCCCGGCCAGCACGTACCGCAACCAGCACCGGGGCGGCAAGGGCGTCTACAGCATGCGGACCAGGGAAGACGATCCCGTCCGCCACATCCTCGTGGGCGACACCCACGACACGGTGCTCTTCTTCACGAACACCGGCAGGGTGCTGTCTACCCGGTCCTACGAGCTGCGGGCCGATATCTCCCGCAACACCCGGGGCGTGCCCGTGGCCAACGTCGTTCCCCTGAGCGACAGGGAGCACGTCAACGCCGTAGTCGGCGTAAGCAGCCTGCAGGAGGAGGGCCTGTTCCTGGCCCTGATCACCCGCAATGGAAAGATCAAGCGCGTCGCGCTGGAGCAGATCTCCAAGATACGGCGTTCCGGGCTGATCATCATGAACCTGGAAAAAGGCGACGAGCTCGTGACGGCTCGCCTGGCCAAGGAAGACGACGACGTTATCATGGTCACCGAGCAGGGCATGTCAATCCGCTTCCCCGTGTCGGAGGTGCGTACCATGCAGCGCGCCGCAGGCGGTGTGAAGGCGATGACGCTAGCAGGGAAGGACCGGATCATGGCGATGGACGTCGTCGTGCCGGACAGCAAGCTGCTGGTCATTGGGAAGCGGGGCTACGGCAAGATAACGCCTCTGAACAAACACAAGACTCAGGGCAGAGGTGGTTCCGGCGTCCTGGCGATGCGGGTCACTAAGAAGACCGGAACGCTCGCCGCGGCAGAGGTGGTCGCTGACTCCGACCAAGTCTACGTCGTTTCCCGAAAGTCGCTGGTACTGCGCACCAACCTGTCGGAGATCCGCGAGACCAAAGACAGGATAAGAGAGGGTGTTAGGGTATTCAAGCTGGACGACGACGACGCGGTGTCCGCCATCGCGTGCGTGGGCGAGCTCCAGCCGCAGGACGAGCCGCCGGCGCTGACGGACCTCCAGGCGAAGCCCGGGGCCAACGGCCGGCGGAACGGGCGAGTCGCGCCCAAGAACGGGAAGTAAGCCCGCGGGCGCTTCGCCTGAGGCGCATCCGGCGCTGCTAGAGAAAACCGTATTGGCCTGGGCTTCGTAGCACTATGTAGAAGTCCAAGGCACCGCAGCCGTAGGAGCGCCGGTTCGCCATGACCTGTTCCACCATGCCAATACGGTTGCTCGCCGCCGCCACAGTCGTTCTCGCCGCCCTGATCGTGGCGTGCGGCACGGCCGGCGAGCAGACGCCGGCAGCGGACCCGCAGACAACGGCGCCGCCGGCAGCGAGCCCGCCGGCGGACGTCCCCGCGTCCACGCCGGTCCCGTCGCCGACCGCAGAGCAGACCGCGCTCGTTTCGCCGACCGCCGCTGCTCTTACCACGCCCGCCCCGCGGGCCAGACCGGCCCCCGATGCGCGGAGCAGCCTGCCCGAGCTCACCGAGTCGACGTGGGCGTTCCTGCAGATGCTGACGAACGAGCTCAGCCCCCGTGAGAGCGCCACCGAAGAGGAGCGGGTGGCGGCAGACTTCCTGGTATCCGAGCTGGAGGCCTTGGGTCTTGAGCCTGTCTTGCAGCCCTTCACCGTCGAGGTGCTGGACAGGGATGTCCCCGTGCTGGCGATCGACGGCCCGGAGCAGATCGACCTGGGCGGCATCCCCCTGCGGCTCTCGGCCGAGGGCCGGGTGACGGGGGAGTTGGTCGACGTCGGGCTTGCGTTTCCCGAGGACGTCGATGCCGACCGGCTCCGCGGAAAGATAGCGTTGGTCCAGAGGGGGACGTCGACCTTCCAGGCCAAGGTGCGCCGCGTGCAGGAAGCGGGCGCCGTCGCCGCCGTGATCTACAACGACCGGCCTGGACGCTTCGCCGGCCGTCTCTCGACCGCCTCCGAAATTCCGGCGGTCTCAATCTCGCAGGAGAACGGGGAGGCCATCAAGGCCCGGATGGCGGACGGAGAGGTCACGGCGACGGTGTCGACCGTGCTGGAAACGGCAGACTCCCAGAACGTCGTCGTGAAGCTGCCGAGCGATTCCTCAGGCGGCCGCGTCGTCGTCCTGGGGGCCCACTACGACACGACGCCGGGCACCCAGGGCGCCAACGACAACGGCTCCGGCGTGGCCGCGTTGATGACGATCATCCGCGAGATCGCCGACGAGGACTTCCCGTTCGAGCTGTGGCTCGTACTGTTCGGCGCCGAGGAGATAGGCCTCTATGGCAGCCAGCACTTCGTCGACAGCCTGACCATGGAGGAGCGAGACTCCATCGTCGCGATGTTGAACTTCGACGTGGTCGGGACCGGCGAGTACGCCGAGGTCATAGGCGACGACGACCTGGTGGAGGCCGCGATCGCGCACGGGGCCGCCATTGGCGTCGAGGTGCGCCGCGGCGTGCCCCTGGAGGGCGCCAGCAGCGACCACACATCGTTCCGGGTCGTCGGCATCCCCGTGGCCTTCTTCCTGGCCGACGACCTGACGCGCATCAACTCGCCGGACGACACGATAGAGTTCGTGCGCCCGGAGCTGCTCGGTATCGCGTCGGCGATCGGTATGGGCGTGCTCGACTCGCTCGCCGGGCGTTCCTAACGCAGACCGAGCGGCGGGTAGCGGTCAGTAAGGCCAGCTAGCCATGCCTCGGTCCTGTACGACCACCGCTGCACCCCGGAGACGAATTCGAACAACTCAGCGGGATAGCGGCCCCTGATGAGCGCTATCCAATACCCGACGTAGATGGCAGCGAAGCTCGCCAGCCAAAGGCCGTAAAGGATGGCAAAGTGCGGGACCAGGAACGCGAGCTTGGGCAAGATGAGCACTCCCAGCAGCGCCCGCCATCTCGACGAGGACTCCGGATACCCCACTTCGTACGACGCCGGGTAGTCAGGCGCGGTCAGGCTGAAAGGCGGATAGCTGTCCGCAAGGCCGTACAGCCACGAGTCCGTCCTTGCGCTCCATCGCTGGACCCCGACGAGGAAGTTGAACAGTACTTCGGGGTATTTCCCGGTTATGAGCACCGCCCAGTACCCGATGTACGTCGCGACAAAGGCCGCGATGCTCAGGAAGTAGAGGATAACCAGGTGGGGGGTCAGGAGCACTAACTTGGGGAAAAAGAAGAGTACCCCCAGCAGCGCCCGCCATCTCGACGAGGATTCCGGATACTCGACCTCGAATCTCACGGAGTAGTCAACGCCGGTTGTAGACATGGCCGCTTCCTCCCAAGCTGATTTCACCACAGTGTGCTACGTCTCGTCGGGAATTGCAAATCCGTAACTGTTCACGAGCGCGCGGGCCGTTTTTCTTTGTCCCACTCACGAAAGGTGAACGCATGAGAGACGCAGACACATCGGCGCTTACTCAATCATCCTGGCCCACCGCGCCAACCCGCCCCGGAGATGAGACCGCCCGCCTGGGCGACGAGATATACGAACGGGATATCCGGCCCCAGGTCGAAGCCGATCACCAGGGAGAGGTAGTCGCCATAGATGTGGATACCGGGAGCTGGGCCATTGGCGATGACGTGATTGTTGCGACGGACCGCCTGCGGACGCAGTGCCCGGACGCTATTGACGTCTGGCTGCTCCGGGTCGGGCACCGAGCGCTGCATCACTTTGGAGGTCGCCCCCTGTGGAGGGCCGAGTGATAGAGGGTGTGGTGAACGCCGCCGCCGCCGACACCATCCCTCTCATAGGTATGCGGATGCTCGACAGGCATGACCTCGGCATCCAGGTTCGGACCGGCGGCAGAGTCGTCATACTGGCCAAAGAGTAGCCGGTCTCCACCTTCTTTCCACATCCTTCCTGCTCCGCCGTTTCTCTGCGTGCGCCGTCCATTCCCTTGCCTGCCCACGTCTGCTGCCCTTTTGCGTTTCAGGGGTTGTCGGGGCTGTTCACGTTCGATGGGCCCCGGTGTGCGCCCCTCGATACACGCCGTCGAAGCCAGCGGCGCTACTCGAAGTGAACGGTCTGCCGGAGCATCAAGTCTGAACAGATACGCCGGGGCACGTGTCCGATATGCCGTCCCGCCGCGTGTGGTAGATTAGGCGCTCCGGACGAGTTCGGCCGGGAGTGAGGAGAGCCATGGAGTACCGGACCCTGGGCCGCACCGGGTTCGAGGTGTCGCTGTTGAGCCTTGGGTCGGGCGGCGCCCGTACCCTGGGGCAGGCACTCGGCTACAGCCAGGACCAGCAGACGGCGTTGGTCCGACGCGCGCTCGACCTGGGCGTCAACCTCATAGACACATCCTCGCAGTACGGCGACTCGGAGGCGATCCTGGGCCGCGCGCTGGCGGGAGTGCCGAGGGACTCCTACTTCCTGACGACGAAGTGGCTGGTGCTGGAGGACGGCAAGCTCGTGCCGGACCCGGCCCTGCTGACCAGCGGCGTCGAGGAGAGCCTGTCCCGCCTGCGGACCGACTACGTCGACGTCATGATGTTCCACGGCCCGATGCCGGACGAGTACCCCGACATAGTCGGCAAGGTCTACCCTGCGATGGAGCGCCTGCGCGAGCAGGGCAAGGTCAGGGCCGTCGGCATCAGCACCCGCTACGTCATGGACCCCGCGCAGGTCACGGGGGACCTTGCGCTGGAGCGCAACCCGGAGCTGTTCGACGTGGTCATGGTCAAGTACGGCATCCTGAACCAGCACGCCGCCGTGCGTATGTTGCCGCGGGCCATCGAGCACGACGTCGGCGTCATGAACATGGCCGTCGTCCGCGAGAAGCTCCCGGACCCGGCGCTGCTGGAGCAGCTCATCCGCGACTGGAAGGTCGCCGGGCACGTCCCGGCCGGCGCCCTGCCCGACGAGGACCCGCTGGGGTGGCTCCTCCACGACGACGTCGACTCGGTCGTCAGCGCGGGTTACAGGTTCGCCGCCGACCATCCGGCCATCGCGACTGTGATCACCGGGACGGCGAGCATCAGCCACCTGGAGGCTAACGCGGCGGCGCTGGAGACGCCCCGGCTTTCGTGTGGGGACACGAAGCGTCTCAAGGACCTGTTCGGGCACATCGTCGACTACGCATAGGGACAACGAAATGAGGATCAGAGACGTCAAGGCCGCCTATCCTCGCTGGGAGCACCAGCCCGAGGGCGCGTGGCAGAGCCATTTCTGGCAGATCGTCGTGCGGGTGGAGTCGGACACGGGTGTGGTCGGGCTCGGCTACGGCGGGGGCGGCGAGCCGGCCGTCTCGGTCGTGAACACGCACATGAGGGACCTCCTCGTCGGGCGCGTCGTCGAGTCGGCCGACGACATACGCGACGCGTGGGACTGGCTCTACTACAAGGCGGTTCCCTACGGCAGGTCGGGTATTCCCGTCATGGCGCTCAGCGGCGTCGACCTGGCGCTGTGGGACATGCTGGGCAAGGCGCGGGGCCGGCCCGTCTACGATCTGCTCGGCGGCCTGGCCATCGACCGCGTCCGGGCGTACGCGACGTCGAGCGCGTTCGAGCGCGACCGCGACTCGGGCTACACGGCGGTGAAGGTCGGCACGGCGCTCGCCAGCGACCACGACAGACAGCGCCCGCCGTGGAGTCCGCGTCCGCAGGCAGAGGCGGAGCGGGTGGTGACCCAAGTCGCCGCCGCCAGGGAGGCCTACGGGCCGGACGCGCTGGTCATGACCGACTGCGGCATGACCTGGAACGCGGATGACGCGCTGTACATGGCCGACCGGATGGCGGACTACGACGTCTACTGGTTCGAGGACGTGCTCACGCCCGACCATCTCGACGAGTTGGCGGAGCTCAGGCCGAAGGTGAAGCCGGTCCTGCTGGTCGGCGGCGAGCACAACTACACGCACCACGACTTCGCGGCCATCGGCGAAGCGGGAGCGCTCGACCTGTGGCAGCCGGACATCACCTGGTGCGGCGGAATCACCGCGGGCCTGCGCATCCTGGAGCTGGCGCGGGACGCCGGCGTGCCCGTGGTGCCGCACCGCGGGGGCGAGGTATGGGGGCTGCACCTGCTGGCCGCCACCGCCTGTGGCGAGCTCGCGGAGACGATGCCCCACCGCTGGTCCCCGCCCCAGGACGAGCTGTGGTTCGACGAGCCCCGTGCGGAGAACGGGTACATCGCGCCGCCGGACAGGCCCGGCTTCGGCGTCGTGCTGAACGAGGCCATGCTGTAGTGGGGTGGTCCGAGTGAGCGACAGCATGGTCCTCGACCGAGTCGAGTTCGCCGCGATCGAGGTGAACGCCAGGACGGAGTGGCGTCTGGCCGAGGTGTTCGACCGGGACGGCGCCAGCGCCGTTGCCGAGTTCGTCGAAAGGACGGCCGAGCCGAACGTCACGGGGCTAATCGCCGAGCTCGTCGGCTCGCTGGCCGGGAAGAGCCTGGCTGGCGACGAGTCCGTCGCGGAGGCCGCCGGCGTCGACGAGAGCCGGCTCAGGCCTTTCGGCGGACCGGCAATCGCCGTCAGCAGCGTACGCTCCGCCGTGACCACACTGCAGGCCGTGCACGCCGGGGTCAGCCTGACCGAACAGCTCGGTGGGGCACCCAAGGACAGCGTCGAGCTGTACGCCAACATCAACCGGGCGCTGCTTGGCGGGGAACGGTCGCCCGCCGGCTTCGGCAGGATGGCCGAGCGGATGGCCGGCAGGGGTTTTCGCACGATCAAGTGCGCCCCGTTCGACGAGGTGGACGAGTCGAAGGCGGGCCCGGACGCCGTCAGGGCGGCGCGAACCGGGATCGAGCGGGTCGCGGCGGTGCGGTCGGCCATTGGGCCCGACATACGGCTGCTGGTCGACTGTCACCGCCGGTTCGACCTCGAGAGCGCCCTCGTAGTCGCCGACGAGCTGTCCAGGCAAGACATCGGCTGGTTCGAGGAGCCGGTCGACACGGAGACGGAGCAGGACGACATGGCGGAGATAGCGCGTCGTGTCACGATGCCGGTGGCCGGCGGGGAGTCCCTGTACGGCGTCGCGGCCTTCGAAGAGCTTATGAGAAAACGCGCCGCCCACGTGATCATGCCCGACGTGATGTTTGGCGGCGGGGCGGCCGAGGTCCACAGGGCGGGCCTGCTTGCGGGGCGCATGGGCGTCGGCTTCTCGCCGCACAGCCCGTCCGGGACGGTGTCGTTGCTGGCCGCCGCCCACGTCTGCGCGGCCACGCCGAAGGCGATGCCTCTCGAACACGCGGTGGCGGAGGCCCCGTGGCGTCACGAGCTGCTGGACCCGCACGAGCGTGTCGAGGACAGCCGGCTGTGGCTAAGCCCGGGTCAGGGCCTCGGGGCCGCGCCCAACTGGCCCGTGATCGAACGCCGCGGCCGTCGCTGGGCCCCGTAGGCGCCCGCCGCGGCGCCGCCGTCTGCTATCGTGTTTACCGCTGGGGGCTGATTCGGATGCGTCTGTGGGACAGGAAGCGCATGAGCAGTCGTGTAGAGCAGGCCATCGTGCTTGCCCTGCTTGTAGTGCTCGGGCTGGCGGTCTTGTTAGTCGGCCTGATGGCTGGCCTCGCGCTTGGCGGCGAGGAGACCCTCGCGTACCCGACGCCCGAGGAGGCGGTCCAGGCCTATATGGGGTCGACGAGAGAGCCTGACGAGGCGGCGGGCTTCGACCTGAAGGGGACGCTGCCGGTCTGGAACGGTGCGCTCGTGGTCTACACGCTGCCGGGGCCGCCGGGGACCGAGCTGCTCGGCTACCGGCTGGCCAAGCACGGCGGGTCCGGATGGAGGGCGGATACGGGCGCCGAGTTCGCCGTCGCCTCGCCGGCCGTCCCGAACGACGTGATTGATTGGCACGTCGACTCCCGCGTCGACCACTCGCGGGACCTGAACGGGCCGGTCGAGACGACAGTCGTCTTCGGGCGGCTCAGCTTCAGCGGCGTCTCGGTCGTCGAGGTCACGTTCGACCAGGGCCAGACGCACCAGACGTCGGCGGGCAGCGGCTTCTTCGCGGTAGCCGCGGTGGGCACGACCGACGTCCGGGTCATCCGCGCGCTCACCTCGGACGGCTCGGAGATCAAGGCGATCGACAGGACGGTGGCGAGGTAACGGATGTTCGAGGCTCTTACCGAGAAGCTGAACGCTACGTTCGGCAGGCTGAGCAACAAGGGCAGGCTGACCGAGAAGGACGTGGACGAGGCCCTGCGCGAGGTGCGCCTCGCGCTACTGGAGGCGGACGTCAACTTCAGGGTGGCCCGTGAGCTGACGTCGCGGATTCGCGAGCGCGCCCTCGAAGAGGCGGTCCTCAAGAGTCTCAGCCCCGGCCAGCAGGTGGTGAAGGTCACCAACGAGGAGTTGACCGCGGTCCTCGGCGGCGGCGCCAAGCAGATCGTCCCCGCGTCGTCCCCGCCGTCCGTGATGCTCATGGTCGGCCTGAATGGGGCGGGGAAGACGACCGCGTCCGCCAAGATCGCCCGCCACCTCAAGGCCGCGGGCCAGGCGCCTCTGCTGGTAGCGGCCGACCTGCGACGGCCGGCCGCGGTCCAGCAGCTCCAGACTCTCGGAGCCCAGATCGACGTCGAGGTGTACAGCGACGGCCCGTCGAAGGAGACGGCCGCGGTCGCCCGCGACGGCGTGAAGCGGGGCGCGGCGGCCGGAGCCTCGTGGGTAATCGTCGACACCGCCGGCCGGTTTCAGATCGACGACGACCTGATGGGGGAGCTCGAGGACGTGCGGCAGGCCGTGTCGCCGGCCGAGACGCTGCTGGTGGTCGACGCGATGACCGGCCAGGAGGCCGTCAACGTCGCCACAGAGTTCCACTCCCGGATCGGCCTGACGGGCCTTGTGCTCACCAAGCTCGACGGCGACGCCAGGGGCGGCGCCGCGCTGTCCGTCGTCTCGGTCACGGGCGTGCCGATCAAGTTCATAGGCACCGGCGAGCGCGTGGACGCGCTGGAGGAGTTCCACCCCGACAGGCTCGCGTCGCGCATCCTGGGCATGGGCGACATGCTGACCCTGATCGAGAAGGCCCAGGCGACCATCGACGAGGACCAGGCTGCCGAGCTGGAGCGGAAGATGCTCCAGGCGACCTTCGATCTGGAGGACTTCCTGACACAGCTACAGCAGCTCAAGAGCATGGGCCCGTTGAGCCAGATCATGGAGATGGTGCCGGGAATGTCGTCCATCGCCGGGCGCATGTCCGAGGATGGCCTGGAGGACGACCAGGTCCGCCGCGTCGAGGCGGTCATCCGGTCGATGACACCCGAGGAGCGGCGGCGGCCTGAGATCATCGGCGGCAGCCGAAGACGCCGCATCGCCCGCGGCAGCGGAACGAAGCCCCAGGACGTCAACCAGCTCCTGAACCAGTTCAGCCGCATGCAGAAGATGATGCGCCAGCTCGCCTCGGGCAAACGCATGCCCGACCTGCGAAGCCTGCTGAGATAGGCCAACATCGCCCGTTGCGGCGGTCAAGAACAGCAGGCCACTTGAAGCTGACCCCGTCGAACGCGTGACATTGAGCTTGACCTCCCCACCCCTGGATTCCGGCTCGGAGGCCGGAATGACGACTACACTCGACTCGGCAGGTAGGCTCAGCCCGCCGTCGTGCGCACGAGAGCGGGCATCTAACGGTATGTAGGCGGCGAATTGGCCCAAACTCACGCGCACCAGCCCAACAGTTGGGAACTGTTAACAGCTTTTCGCACTGTTCTGCCCCGCTCGATGTTGACTTGTAAACATCTAAGCGGGAATCCCCCAGACGCCGGACAGCATCTCGGCGGCGCTCGGTTGCGGCAGCGTCGCGATAGTCGGGCCTGTGATTACCAGGTCGGGGTCGGTCGTCATGGGCGCGACCATGCGCTCACAGTGTGCCCGCGCGCGGGCACACTGTGAGCGTCCAGAGTCACGCAGATCGGCCCGCTGGTCTGATGTTGGCCGTAATTCTTGGCCCGCTCCGTCCCACGTAGACGACGCCCGTCGCGTTCGACAGTTGGCAGTACAGCGCAGCGCAGGTGGCGGGCTCATGCTCGATCATCGGCGACGTCTCCCTCTAAGCTCGAGTGCCTTCCTAAGGGCGCGGTCGTACTTCGCGGCCCGCTGCTCCGGCGTCTCGAGCTTCGGTAGGTTGTGCTCGCGCACGCGCTTGTGTGTCCTGCCGTTGACCACATTGGACCCGCATGCAACTAGGAGAAGGGCGATCAGCACGGCCAGCGCCGCGACACAGACGGGAGGGGACGCGCGAGCGTAGCGAGCGCGGTGGAGGCCCAACACCCTCAACATACACCCGACACGCCGACACACCGCTCGCGTCCGACTAAAGCCACTGCTTCTGGCCGGTAACGTAGATGCTCTGGAAGTCTTCATCCGACTTGGTCAGGTAGATAATGCCTTCCACCAACCCAAGTACGCCAGCCGCCATCACAGCAGCATAGCCAACCACGTACATCAAAAACCCAATGACGGCGCCAATGCCGAACATCCCCAAAGCTATGAATGCAGTGCCCACAAACAGAGCCAGCACTAGGCCGCCGCCGCCAACTGCCAGCTGTATTATTGCGGGCGTCTTGATGCCCAGGTAGAACTTGTGCACGCCGGCCCAGCCAAGGAATATCGCCAGCAGCCCGGCAACCACCTTGGTCTTCTCGGAGCCCATCACGCCCTCGAGAGCGGCGCCAATCCCGCCGGCGCCGGGGGCCGGCGTAGCACGGTAAATGGCTACAGCATCGCGGCCCTGCGCCTCGAAATCCACCCGCATTCCCCGGTTGGGAATGGCCTGGTCTTTCCATTCGGTCCCGACAAAGTTATACCGGTTGCCGTCATCGCCTGTGATCAGTCCCGAGTTGGTTTGAGCGGAGTAATCCAATACTTGTCCATTCATTCCCTGTTCTCCTCTTGATCGGCGTCAACTATTGTTGCCGGTGTGCGTCTATTATTTTTGCCGGTAGACCTCCTGTTGAAGGCGCTTCTGAGCTGCCCCGGTCCGATAGCTGGGGACGTCAAACTCCAGGATGGCCGAGTGGTGGACGCTCCGCCTCCGTCTGAGCTTCCCGGGGCGCGAAGCCGCTTACGCCCCGTCGCGCCAGTATATCCTCATTCGCCGTCTCCGTCAGTCCCAGCGCATCGTCCAACTCCCCCAGTGGGAGACAGCGTGGCGGAGATGGCTAGCATTTCTAGCGGGGAACCCCCAATCCTGGATTCCCGCCTTCGCGGGAATGACGGTTGTTTAGCGGGAATGACGGTTGTTCAAAGGTCTCCGAAAGCGGGTATCCAGGGTCGGGAGAAGCATTCGTCCCCTCAACTCTGAACAGTTACACTCCGTCGGGCTTGTTGCCCGCGATTGGGGCACCGACTACAATACGATGGTCGGCCCAGGCGTTCGCGGGCCTAGCGGCTGAGATGCCCAGCGGGTCCCGAGCGCCGATTGCTGTCCGGAGGGGTGGCCGAGCGGCTTAAGGCGCCAGTCTTGAAAACTGGATTCTCGCAAGGGAACGTGGGTTCGAATCCCACCCCCTCCGCTCGCGCGTTGCGCGTGGAACACGACGGCCGGCGGCCCGCGTAGCCTCACAGGAGAAAATCGACTGAAAGTACACGAGTACCAGGCCAAGGAGCTGCTGAGCCGGGGCGGAGTGCCGGTCCCCGAGGGCGGCGTCGCGTCGACGCCGGCGGAGGCGCGGGAGGTCGCCGCCGGGCTCGGACGCGCCACCGTCGTCAAAGCGCAGGTCCACGCGGGCGGCCGCGGCAAGGCCGGCGGGATCAAGCTGACCGCGACGCCCGAAGAGGCCGAGGCGGCCGCAGGCGCCCTTCTGGGAACGATGCTTGTCACGGCGCAGACGGGGCCCGAGGGCGTGCCGGTGCGGAGTGTGCTGGTCGAGGAGCAGCTCGACGTCCGGCGCGAGCTCTACCTGGCCATGCTCGTCGATGGCGCCGTGCGCGGCGTGGTCGTCATGGCCAGCGAAGCGGGCGGCATGGACATCGAGGAGGTCGCCGACACGACCCCGGAGAAGATCCTGCGGGTCGCCGTCGATCCCGCCCTCGGCCTGCGGCCTTACCAGGCGCGAACGCTGGCCTACCGGCTCGACTTCGCCCCAGAGCAGGTCCGCGCCGCGGCGAGCCTGATCGAGGGCCTGTACCGCGTCTTCGACGACAACGACTGCTCGCTGGCGGAGATCAATCCCCTGGTCGTGACCGGGGACGGTCGGGTGCTGGCCGCCGACGCCAAGCTGGCCTTCGACGACGACGCACTGTTCAAGCACCCCGGCCTTGAGGAGCTTCGGGACCCGGAGCAGGACGACCCCCTGGAGGAGCGGGCCGCGCGCGCAGGCATCAGCTACGTGAAGCTCGACGGCGACGTTGGGTGCATGGTGAACGGCGCGGGCCTCGCGATGGCGACTATGGACGTGGCGCGGGCCGCCGGCGCCGCGCCGGCGAACTTCCTCGACGTCGGCGGCAGCGCGGACGAGGAGAAGGTCGCGCAGGCCATGGAGATCATCCTGTCCGACGCCAACGTGAAGACGACCCTGATTAACATATTCGGCGGCATACTCCGGTGCGACATCGTCTCCCGGGGCGTAATCGCCGCCGCTGAGGCGACGACCCGCGAGATGAGGCCGCTGGTGGTCCGCATGTCGGGCACCAACGCCGACGAGGGGCGCAGCCTTCTCCGGGAATCGGACCTGGCCGTGACCCTGGTGGACGACCTGGACGAGGCAGCCGAGGCGCTGCGCGCCGGCGCGTGAACGCGGTCGGCCTCCGCCTCGGAGCCGCGATGAACGGAGCATCCGAATGAGCATACTGGTTGGTGAGCGGACACGTCTGCTGGTGCAGGGCATCACCGGCAGGGAGGGCAGCTTCCACGCCCTGCGATGCCGGGAGTACGGCGCCAATCTGGTCGCGGGTGTCACCCCCGGCAAGGGCGGCCAGACCTTCGACGGCGACGTGCCGGTCTTCAACACCGTCCGGGAGGCCGTCGACGAGACCGGCGCGAACACGTCCATGATCTTCGTGCCGCCGCGGCTGGGAGCCGACGACGCCATAGTCGAGGCGGTCGACGCCGGCATCGGAGTGGTCGCCTGCATCACGGAGGGCGTGCCGGTCCGGGACACGGCCAGGGCCGTCAACTACATCCGCGACAAGGACGTAACGCTCATAGGGCCGAACTGTCCCGGGATGATCTCTCCGGGCTCGCGGTGCAAGGTGGGCATCATGCCGGGAGCGATCCACGTGCCCGGCGGCGTCGGAGTCGTGTCCCGCAGCGGGACGCTGACCTACGAAGCGGTCGGGCAGCTCTCCGGCCTGGGCATCGGCCAGTCGACCTGCGTGGGCATAGGCGGCGACCCCGTCAGCGGCACGTCGTTCATCGACATCCTGCGGATGTTCGAGTCCGACCCGGAGACCGAGAGCGTGGTGCTGATCGGCGAGATCGGCGGCACCCGCGAGCAGGAGGCCGCCGAGTACATCCGCAGCGACTTCACGAAGCCGGTGGCCGCGCTGATAGTCGGCCGCACGGCGCCGCCGGGCCGCCGGATGGGCCACGCGGGGGCGATCATCACGGGCCGCGCCGGCCGCGCCGACGAGAAGATCAAGGCGCTGTCGGCCGCGGGCGCCGCCATAGTCCCGACCCCCGCCGGCATAGGCCGAACAGTCCAGGAGCAGATGGCGGTCGGTTAGCCGGCCCCGGCTGCTACTGGCATATCTTCGTACGGAGGCGCGACTCCGGGCAGTTCATCAAGCACCCTCATGCTAGACCCACAGAGCCATACTGTACTTAAGGCAGAGATACGGAAGCAGATCGGCCAAGACATGCGCGTCTTGGAAGGTCTCAGGGATGAGGCAAGGCCGCTGAAACCAGCGGTCCGACGAATACTACCTCGCGCAACTACCTCGATCTCTCTCGTGGGAACCGACGGAGGGAACAATCGAATTCAGTTCGACCCGTTTCTCGTGCAGCTCGTGCGGGTGGTTGATTCCAGCAACAATGAGTACTGTCTGGAGGCCATAACACCAACGACGAGCGTCACCGAACTGAGTCACGTACAATTTGACCGGGATGGCGTGCCCCGGACGCCGCTGGGGCGGATGATGGCTTTCTTGGGCGTCAGTGACTTGACAGATCTGAGCCTTATGATCCGAAGGAATGATGACGACAGTCCCTCGAGCCCAAGTTGGGTCCAGGTCTATCGTGAGCTCATGGAATGGGCGGTTCTTTTCGCCCTATTGCGTGAGAAGGATTTTGGTAGCGACACGATCATCGTGTGCGACGGGCTGCTGCGTAGCAAAGTCTTCGCCGGAGATCTGTTTGGCAAGCTAAGCAGGGGATTCATGGAAGCGATCGAGCGGCATCGGCGAGAACGCCGCAGACGAATATACCTCGTTGGGGTAGCCAAGCATTCGAAGGTGCTGGATCGCTATCGGCTTGCCATGGCCCTCGAAGGTATTCTGACAACCACGTACCCGGCCTATGTGGAGATAGGTCGTGAGTTGGAGGAGCGGGCGTACGTGTGGTCAGAGTACGCGAGGGGCGACGACAGGGTTATGGAAGACGGTGAGATCAACAGATTCGTCGCCGGCAAGATGTTCTTCGCGAAATTCGGGTCTGGCCCGAGAGACCCGATCTGGCCGGTCGACATTTTCCTCCCACAACGGGCAGAAGCACAGACGATCTTGGGATGTCTGCTGTCGGATGCGACGGAAGGCTTTCCAGTCCCGTTCTATCCGATGTGTCTGCAGAAGGCCCACGAGAATGCTGCGTTAGTAGATTTCGACTTCGATGTGCTCCAAGACGAGGTCTTCGCTGGGTTGCGCGCTGCTCTAGGCGAAGAATCCCGCAGGCTGGATGAATTTCAGCTACAAGACTCCGATCTGTCGCAACGGCGGTATTAGGACAATGACTAGATTCGAGCTGTTTCCCTCAGACCGGATCGTGGGCGTCTTCCGAGGCTTCAGGGAGGGCGGGATGGAGTTCCACGCCGACTTGGCACTGCCATATCGGCATGAGTTCCAGAGCATTCCCATGCACGGCCAGTTCCTGTTAGTCCAGCTTGAAACCCCGGACGAAGCCGTTCTCGGACGGATCGCTTCGCTGTCCTCCGAGGGCAAGCTTTCGTCGGGCCCGGGCGAGGAATTCAACATCAGAGCGGTCCGAGAGAATCGAGCGATTCCGGAGGACCTCAGAGAGCAGTACCTGAGGTACCGAGTTAATATCAGGGTGCTGGGCGTTCTGCGTTGTACCGACAAAGACCTTGACTTTGTTGCGTCACATCGGCGACTCCCACATGTCGGTAGTCCTGTAGCGTTTCCGTCTGGGGAAGTGCTGCGTGAGATCGCAGGACACAACGTAGGTGGGGCGACGATTGGGCATTTCGCGTTGGGCGAATACTTCTACGGCCCGGAGGCACAGGCAACGGAGACGTGGATGCAAGTTCAGCCTGAAGTAGTACGGGTGAACTTTTCGGTCGAGAGTCTCGTGTCGAGACGGAGCTTCATATTCGCCCGTGCTGGTTTCGGGAAGTCGAATCTCAACAAGCTGTTGTTCAGCAGCCTCTATGCGGAGACCCCCACGGTGGAGAAGAGGCAAGGACGTCGCGTCCCGGTGGGCACCATCCTGTTCGATCCGGACGGCGAATACTTCTGGCCAGACGACAGAGGAAGACCCGGCTTTTGCGACGTGCCTGGGATGGAAGACCGCCTTGTCGTGTTCACCTCAAGACACAACCCGAGTCCGTTCTATCAGTCCTTTGTCGCAAGCGGAATCCGCCTTGACATTCGTAGGCTACGCCCGAGCGATGTGGTTGCGATCGCCCTATCTCCGGATCGGCAGGAGCAACAGAATGTCCTGAAGCTGCGTGGTATGAATCAACAGGCTTGGGAAGAACTGATCGACTTGGTCTACGCCTCGGGCAACGACGCCTCGACTGATCGAATCAAGAGCCTGCTCCGGCTAGAACAGGGACAGGACGTCGAGGCGATAGCGGCCAGAGCCAACGCGACTAGAATTGTCCGGATGCTCCATGATCCAGCAAGTCAGTTGATGGACATGATCATGGCGGCTCTGGCCGACGGAAAGCTGTGCGTGGTTGACGTGTCCCAGTTGTCTGGTGGGCAGGCTCTCGTACTATCCGGGCTAATCCTACGCCGCATTTTCGACCGTAACCAAGAGGAGTTTACGGCGGCCAATCCTCGGACAATCCCTACCATCGCGGTTGTAGAAGAGGCTCAGGCAGTCCTCAACGAGAAAGCGACTGCGGCCGAGCCCTACATCCAATGGGTTAAGGAGGGCCGGAAGTACGATCTTGGCGCGGTCTTGGTTACCCAACAGCCTGGCAGCATCCCCAACGAGATCCTCAGCCAGGGAGACAATTGGTTCCTCTTTCACCTGCTGTCTGCCGGAGACCTGTCGAACGTACGAGCAGCGAACGCGCACTTCGGTCAAGATCTTCTGAGCGCGCTGTTGAATGAGCCGATTCCCGGCCAAGGCGTTTTCTGGAGTTCCGTCGGTGGGAAACAATATCCTGTCCCGCTCAGGGTGCTGTCGTTTGAAGATCGATATTGCATGCTCGATCCTGAATACAATCTACAACCGACCGCCACTTATGCCAGACAGCTTCGCGAACGGATCAGTGGGATGGTGGACCTGCGAACAGTCGTCGCCGGCCGATCCGGTCCGGCAGCGGCAGTCGACATAGACGAAGAAGGGCAGGAGGGCGACACTGCGCCAGCCGACGCACTACTTGCCCTGCAAATTCGGGCTTCCGATGCGCTTCGGGAAAGCGAGAATTTCGACCGAATCCGGCGACCGGATGGGATGGCATGGGGAGCGCTGAACGCATTCTTCAAGGAAGTTCTTCCGGACGATCTTGATAATCGCGACGAGGTCGCCTATCGGTTGGTGCCTAAGGTGCTGGATGAGTTGTTCGGGCCGCAAGACGAGGGATGGGAAACTTACACGCCTGAAGCAAGGACGGCCACCTGGGTACGGGTGATCGATAGGTCGTGAACACCCCCGTAGCACCTCTGAATGCGATCTGTCCTTATTTCACGATGTTCCCCCTTGGATTCCCACTGAGGGTTCTGTCGCGCGAAGCGGAAACCAGAGCCGAGGTGCTGGACCCCTTTTGTGGCCGGGGAACGACGAACATGGCTGCGCGTCTTCTGAGATTGCCCAGCACGGGCATAGACAGTCACCCACTTGCGGCCGCATTGACCGAAGCGAAGCTGGCGTCCACGGATCCCGGAGCCATAGTTGAGGACTTGGATCGGATTCTCAGCGAACCAGAAGATGCATTGGAAGTGCCGGCAGGGGATTTCTGGGAGCTCGCCTTTGGGGAAGCTACGCTCACGACCATTTCGAGAATCCGTGGCGCTCTGATGCGGGACTGCCGGTCGCCGGCCAGGGTAGCCCTCCGCGCGATCATGCTCGGAGCACTCCACGGCCCGGTCATGAAGGGGCAACCTTCTTACTTGTCCAATCAGTGTCCCCGAACCTACGCGCCGAAGCCCCGCTACGCCGCCGCGTTCTGGCGCGAGCACAGTCTTCGACCGCAAGAGGTAGATGTACGCGACCTCGTAGTACGCAGAGCGCAGAGGTACTATGGCGAAGCTCTCCCGGAGGTTCGTTCCGAGGTGCTGCTCGGCGACAGTCGAGACGAGGCAATGTTCCGGAATGAGCTAGAGGGGCGCTCGTTCGATTGGGTGGTGACGTCCCCCCCGTACTATGGGTTGAGAACCTACAGGCCGGATCAGTGGCTTCGGCTATGGTTTCTTGGAGGCCCAGCCACCGTTGACTACTCCCAATACGATCAGATCACTCACGAGAGCCCCGAGAGCTTCGCGCGCCAACTTTCCAGGGTATGGCGGAACTGCGCCAGCGTGTGCCGCACCGGAGCGCGAATGGTCGTGCGATTCGGACAGATATCAGATCGACGGGCTGATTCGGTTGAGCTCCTAAGGGAGTCCCTGTCAGGGACTGGGTGGCGTATCCAGACGCGGTGCGATGCCGGATCCGCGTCTTTGGGCAAGCGTCAGGCTGACCACTTTGGCGTAACGTCAACGGCCCAGCAGGAGTTCGATCTCTGGGCGGTGAATGCCGCCTAAGCTGAGTCGGGCCGCTGGCGGCTCCGCCTTCAGACTACGATTGCGTCGTTTTCCAGCAGGCCGATCCTGGCTATGGTTATCTGGACGACGTCGCCTTCCTGGAGGGTGACTTCGGGCGGGGGGACGATGGCGGTGCCGGTGAGGACGGTCGTCATGTTGGGTATGACGTTGTGGCGGTGGAGCCAGTCTGAAAGCTCGTCGCACTTCCGCGCCATGCCGGACGTGGAGGTCCTGCCGCTGAACAGCGTGTCGCCGTCGCGCAGGATGGCACACTCGATGTCGAGGGAGTGCGGGTCGCCTATGGCGTCCGCGGTGACGAAGCAGGGGCCTATGGCGCAGCTGTTCGCGTAGAGCTTGGCCTGGGGCAGGTACAGCGGGTTCTCGCCCTCGATGGACCGGCTGCTCACGTCGTTGCCGGCGGTGTAGCCGATGATCTCACCCTTGTAGACGACGAACGCGAGCTCCGGCTCGGGGACGTTCCAGTCGGAGTCCTCGCGAATGCCAATGGACTCGAACGGGCCCATGCATCGCTCGGGGGTCGCCTTGAAGAAGATCTCCGGGCGCTCGGCCGCATAGACCTTGGAGTAGACGTCGGGCGTGTCGGACTCGCGACGGCGCTCCATCTCGCTCGTCCTGTAGGTGACGCCGGCGGCCCACACCTCCGGCGGGTCGAAGGGCCGGTCGAGCCACAGCTCCCCTGAGGCGTCGCGCGAGTCCTCGATGAGCTGCGGCAGGTCGTACGTGTCGGCCTCCCCGGAGTCGAGCACCGAACGCGCGAGGTCGTCGATAGTGCTGCCCGACAGCGACGCAGCGGACGCGAGGTGGTCTACCTCGGTGAGGTCCTCGTCGATGGAGGTCAGGTCGAGGAGGACATCGTCGTCGACCTCGACGGCGAGGCGCGGCTCGCCGTCGTCGGCCGTCAGTCTGTAGTACCTCATGCGGTGTTCAACTCCTGTGGGTCAGCCGTGGCGATCGGCCGATTCAGGCCCCCGCCATTCGCGACGGGTCGATCTGGATGATGGAGAAGTGGCCTCCCTGGGGGTCCTGCAGGGGCGCGATCCTGCCCACGCCGGGCACCTCAATCGGCGGCGCGACTGCGGTTGCCCCGAGACCGTTCGCCTTTTCCAACGACGCGTCGAGGTCGGCTACTGAGAAATAGATCGACCAGTAGCAGGGCACCTCGCCCCACTCTTTCCTGATCGCCATCATGCCGGCCGCCGACTGGTCGCCGAGCCGGTACTCGACGTACTCGCCGCCGCCGGCAGCGGGATGGGTGTTCGGCGTCCAGCCGAACAGACCGCCGTAGAAGGCTGCGGCCGCGTCGGTGTCATTCGTGTACAGCTCGTTCCAGGCCAGGGCGCCCGGCTCGCCGAAGATGCCGGCGCCGATGTGGTCCCTGGGCTCCCAGGCGGCGAACATGGCGCCCGTCGGGTCCATGGCGACGACCATGCGGCCGGACGTGAACACGTCGAACGGGCCGTTCACGACCGTGCCGCCGAGCTCGGTGATCCTCGGCGCCGTCTCGTCGGCGCTCTCGACCGTGAAGTAGCTCAGCCACCCTGGGCGGCCGCCGGTCATCTGCGCCATCTCGTCCGGCATCGTGTAGAGCGCGCAGGAGTTTTTCCCGCGCTTGCTCAGCATCGAGTACGACATGCCCTCGCCCATCGGCATGTCGGTGGCGTCCAGCTCGAGCAGCTCCGTGTAGAACCGCTTGGCCCCATCTACGTCCGTCGTACCCAGGTCGGCCCAGCTGAACATCCCCGGTTCGTGCTTGGTTATTTCCAAATATAGTCTCCTTGCAAGTGAGTAGGTCTGATGCAACAATAATACAGCATAGGAACCGCACTCCCGATCCGCCGGATGGTCCGCGGTACTACGCCGATATGGCATCCGGCAACCTTCACGACTCCCCCCAAGTGCCCAAGGCATCTCTACGATGGACAAGGTCTTCATCTACTGGGACAACTCCAACATCTTCCTCGAGGCCCAGCGCCTTGCCGAGGAACGAAACAGCGGCCCCGACGCCCGTTACCGGATCCGCATCGACTTCACCAACATGCTCCGCCTGGCTCACGCCGACCGCCCGGTCGAAAAGGCCCACGCGGCTGGCTCCGTGCCGCCCGAGATGCGGCAGCTGTGGAACCGGCTGGAAAGTCAGGGCGTGGAAGTCCAGCTATTCGACCGCGGCAGCGCCGGAGCCGGAGAGCAGGAGATGCCCGACCGGGTCCTTCAGTTGCGTATGCTCGAAGACGCTCTCGACTACAACGGCGACCCCGGTATAGTAGTGTTGCTGACCGGGGATGGGGCCGGTTACCAGGAGGGCGCGGGGTTTCACCGAACTCTGGAGCGGATGCACGGGCGCGGCTGGCGAGTGGAGATCATGTCATGGGCCCACTCCTGCAATCAACGAATGCGCCGCTGGGCCCAGGAGAACGGCGTGTTCATCGCCCTCGATGACTTCTACGACTCGGTCACGTTCCTGGAGCCGTCCCGCCCCGGCCACCGTCTGGCGGAATCCCGCGATTCGTCGCCGCTGGACATGTCACTGCGCGCGACGGCCTGACCCGAGCCACACCGCGGTCGGGGTCGCAGTGCAGAGATGGGGTCGGAGGGGATGCACGGAGCTGGCTTCCGACGCGCTCATCGACAACACGGTGAGTCACAGCATGCACCGTGGTCTCGGCTTCGAGGAGACCGCGAGGGTCGTCTACTTCAAGAAGAGCCTCTAGGAGACTGACCGAGCGCGCAGTCCGCGGACTGCTATAAGATACCGGCGCCGGACATGGTTAGGAGCGCGACGGAAGTGGACAATAGCATCTTCGATCTCAGCGGCAGAGCCGCCATCGTGACGGGTGGCAACGGCGGGATCGGGCTCGGCATCGCAGAGGGCCTGGCCGCCGCGGGCGCGAGCCTGTCGATCGTCGGGCGTGACGAGGCCAAGACGGCGGCCGCGGCGGAGCGGCTGCGGGGCCACGGCGTCGAGGCGCTGGGCTTCACGGCCGACGTGAGCGACGAGGCCGCGGTCGACGAGGTGGTCGCGTCGACCGCCGAACGCCTGGGCCGGATCGACATCCTGGTCAACAACGCCGGCATCGCCAGGCGCGGGCTGCTGCAGGACTACACGACCGAGGACTGGGACGATGTCGTGGACATCAACCTCAAGGGCATGTTTTTCTTCTCCAGGGCTGTCCACCCGCACATGGTCAGGGCCGGCGGCGGGAAGGTCATCAACATCGGGTCGATGGCCTCGATATTCGGGCTCGACTGGGCCCCCGCGTACGGCGCCAGCAAGGGAGGCGCGGTGCAGCTCGCCAAGAACATGGCTGTCGCCTGGGCGAAGGACAACATCCAGGCCAACGCGGTCCTGCCCGGCTGGATCGAGACCGACCTCACGGCGCCGCTCCCGGAGATCGCCCCCGAACGCTACGCGCTGATCAACTCGCGGATACCGCAGGGGCGGTGGGGCGTGCCCGCCGACTTCGCCGGGGTCGCGGTCTTCCTGGCCAGCAGCGCGTCCGACTACGTCACCGGGGCCGTCATCACGGTCGACGGCGGGTTTTCGTCCTTCTGAGATGGCGGGCGGAGGCGAGAGCGGCCCGTCGAGGGACGCCGTAGTCCTGGCCGTCGAGGACGGGATCGCGACTATCACCCTGAACCGGCCGGAGCGCCGGAACGCGGTCGACTACGAGGGCTGGAAGCTGCTGCGCGACACCGCCCGCGCCGTGGCCGAGCGAGACGACGTCCGGGTGGTGGTGCTCACGGGCGCCGGGGACGCGGCGTTCTCGGCCGGGGCCGACATCTCAGATTTCGGCCGCCACCGGAACGACTCGGAGCAGGGCGCGGTCTACGCGGAGGCGTTCGACGGCGCGATCGACGCCGTGGAGGCCCTGCCGCAACCGACGCTGTGCCTGATCAAGGGCGCCTGCGTGGGCGGCGGGTGCGAGCTGACGCTGGCCGCCGACATGCGCATCGCGGCGGACAACAGCCGCTTCGGGGTACCGGCCGCGAAGCTGGGCATCCTGATCGGCTACGGGGAGATGGGCCGGCTGGTCGACCTGGTGGGCCGCGGCAACGCCAGCGACCTGCTGCTGACCGGCAGACTGGTCGACGCCGCGGAGGCGCTGCGCATGGGGCTGGTCAACGAGGTGGTCCCGGTCGCCGAGGTCGGCGAGCGCGTCTACTCGCTGGCCGCCGAGATCGCCGCGCTGGCGCCGCTGTCGCATCGCCGGCACAAGCGCATCATGCGGACCGCGCTGCGCAATCCCGGCCTGGAGGGCCTCAGCGCCGAGGAGGCGCGGCTGCCCTACGCCAACTTCGACTCCGCCGACTTCCACGAAGGCAGGCGCGCGTTCGGGGAGCGCCGGCCGCCGCGGTTCGAGGGGCGGTAGGGGTACCCGGTCGCGTCCGGGCGGGTCTCAGTCGTGCGGGTGCGCCTGGCCCTGAGCGCAGGGGCCGATTTTCGTGTGAGGTGTTCCATTGTGTTCCAAAGTGTTCCATTCCTATCTGGGCGATGGAACACTTTGCCGAAAAATGGAACAGGTGGTGTTCCACGGTTCGTATCTGGGGTGGAACAGGGCGGAACAAAATGGGACAGGGGTGTTCCGTAGCGGATGGTGGATAGTGGGTAGTTGGGATGTGGGGTGTCGTTGTCACGTGGGGAGAATAGCACAGATGTGCGCCCAAAGTCCAGGGGTCGCACGGGGGTGTAAGTGTTCAGACTTGAGGGGCGCACAACTCTGTCGCCAATACTGGCGTGAGCCCCGCCCCAAACACTGAACCGTGCGGGCCCCTCGATACACCCCGACGAAGCGTCGGGGCACTCGGGATGAACGGGTCGTGTGGCGACGGCCCCGCCCCTGCCTGGACTTCGATAGGAGCTGCGCAGACTTCCCATCTGGGAGCCCCACCCCTGGGTTCCCGCCCCCGGCTACGCGAGGGCAGGCTCTGCGCGGGAACGACGGTTGTGCAGGGGTCTGCCTGTGCAGGTATGACGGAAAGATGCGGTGGCCTTTCGAGAGATCCCCTCAAGACTGAACAGGTACACGGGGGTGTAACTGTTCACGTTCGAGGGGACCGCGCGTGCGCCCTTCGATACGGCCCGCCCAAAGCGGCGGACCTACTCAGGGTGAACGGGGGTCTGTGCGCATTAACTCTGAACAGTTACCACGCCGGGTAACTGTTTACGTTCGAGGGGACCGCGCGTGCGCCCTTCGATACGGCCCGCCCAAAGCGGCGGGCCTACTCAGGGTGAACGGGGTCTGTGCGCATTAACTCTGAACAGCTACACGGGGGGTAACTGTTCAGAGTTGAGGGGACGAATGATCCTCAGACTGCTACAGGCGTGGTTTTGGCTTCGCAACTGGAGTTCGGGCGGTGTGTCCTTGATGCGAACGTCCATCACCACCTCGCCGCGGCTCGCGGCGCCGGCGGCTACCGGATGCGCTGGACGGCGTTGCGGTAGGCCTCGATGAGCGCGTCGACCTCGGCCTCGGTGGTGAGCGTGGACAGCGCGCCGCTGCCGTGGACCTGCAGCAGCACTCCCTCGTTGAGCATGGCGATGAAGAGCCGCTGCTTCATGTCGCGGTCGGCGCGCAGGACGGACCGGTAGTCGGTCACGTCCTCGGACGTGAAGTGGACTCCGAACAGGGATGCGACGCCGGTGACCTGGGCGTCGACGTCGAGCTCGTCGAAGACGGCCTGCAGCCGGCCCCGCAGCGAGTCGCCGAGGTCGCTCATGCGGCGGTAGGCGTCCGGGGTCAGCGCGCTCATCGTGACCTCGCCGGCGGCCATGGTCATCGGGTTGCCGTTGAAGGTGCCGGCGTGGGCGATGGCGCCGTCGACGGGGTCGAACAGGGCCATGACGTCGGCGCGGCCCCCGAAGGCCCCCGCGGGCATGCCGCCGCCCACGATCTTGCCCATAGCGGTCACGTCGGGCGTGATGCCGAACAGCCCCTGCGCGCCGCCGGGCGCCACCCGGAGGCTCTGCACCTCGTCGTAGACCAGCAGGATGCCAAGCTCCTCCGTGATCTCCCGGACGCCCTTCAGGAAGTCGGGGTCGCCTGGCAGATAGCCGAATGACGACGCGACCGGCTCCATGATGACGCACGCGAGCTCGTCGGCGTGGTCGCGGATTGAGCGCTCGGTGCGTTCGAGGTCGTTGTACGGCAGCACGACGACGTCTTCCATGACTCCGGGCGGCATCGCGGCAAACTCAGGGATCGAGCTCGGGCCGTCGGGGTCGAGCTCGTCGAGGGACGGGCTGTAGCTGACGGACACGTACTCGTGGGTGCCGTGGTATGCGCCCTCGAACTTCGCGATCTTGTGCCGGCCGGTGAACACCCGGGCGGCCCTGATGGCGTAGAGCGTGGCCTCGGTGCCGGAGTTCGTGAACCGCACCGAGTCGATGGACGGCACGCGGTCGCAGATCAGCTTGGCGAGCCGCGCCTGCGAGTCGGTCGGGACGCTGAAGGAGACGCCCCTGGCCGCCTGCTCCTGGACGGCGGCCGTGATGTCCGGGTGGGCGTGCCCCAGGATGAGCGTCGTCGCGTTGAGCATGAAGTCGAGGTAGCGGTTGCCGTCAACGTCATAGACGTGGTGGCCTTCGCCGCGGTCGGCGAAGAACGGGTACGGCTCGAAGAACTGCGTCCCGCGGGAGCTGCCGCCGGGCAGGTAGGCGGCCGCCTCCTCCTGGAGCGCCTTCGACTTCGGCGTTCGGCCGACGTACCGCGAGACCTCGACGCTCAGCTTGGCGGACTCCATTTCGCCCTCCACGCTCCTAACCGCAGTTCCAGTTGCCCGATTCCGGCTCGTCCTGGCCTGCGTCCGTCTTGTGGGACCAGCCCTCGTCGAATTTGCCATTGGGCTTGACGAGCAGCTCGCGGACGGCGCGGCCGGAGTCCGACAGGAAGATGGCGTCGCCGTCAACGGTGAGCGAAGCCCTGAGGTGGTCGTCCAGGTCGCACTGGTCTTCGTGCGCGCCGTCGTCGGCGCCAACCAAGTACACGCCGCCGTCCTTCGACGGGACCGCCAGCCGGTCGCCGATGACGGCCGGCGCACCGATGATCGCTCCCTCGGTCTCGAGCGTCCAGCGCCTCAGGCCGTCCTCGAGCCCGATTGCGTACAGGTTCCCGTCCAGGGACGGGGCGTATACCGTGTCGTCCTTGACGACGGCCCGGCCCCAGTACCACCTGTCCGCGCCCTCGAACTTCCAGACCGTGTTGCCGGACGACGCGTCGATGGCGTAGAAGATGCTGTCGAACGAGCCGACCAGCACCTTGCCGGCGGCGACGACCGGGCCGGCGACCACGCCGCCTCCGGTCCGGAGCTTCCATATCTCGGCGCCGCTGGTGACGTCTACCGCGTAGACGTGGTGGTCGAGCGAGCCGAAGTAGGCGACGCCGTCGTGGACCGCGGGCGTCGACCAGACCTCTCCGTCCGTCTCGAACCGCCACATGAGGGCGGCGGCCTGGTTGTCGAAGTCGTACTCGTAGGCGTAGACGGCGCCGTCGTTCGATCCGACCAGCACCAGGTCGTCCGCGACGGTTACGCCGGCCACAACGTGCTCGCCGTCGCCGATCCTCGTGTCCCAGAGCTCCTCTCCGTCGAGGCTCAGGGAATACAGGAAGCCGTTGTAGGAGGCGAAGAAGATCGTGTCCCTGGCCACCGCGGGCGTGCCGTAGATGACGAGATCGCTCTCCACGTCGCCCCGCAGTGTGTAGCGCCACAACTCTTCGCCGCCGCTCGCGTTGGGCCCGGTCTGGTCCTCGGCGACCAGCGCCCTGAGGTCGCCCTCCTGCGTGCCGACGTAGAGCACGCGCTGGTAGACGTCTCCGCGGTGGGTGACGTCTTCGACTACGACCCCGCCGGACCAGCCCTCCGGGCTTGGAAGCCTGGCGCAGCCGGTCAGCACGATGCCGAGGACTAGAGGGAGCCAGAAAAAGGTTCGCATTGGTAGATTATGCCTGAACTTGGCGCCGCGTGTCGCCGTGCCGGGGCCCGGCGCAACTGTTCAGAGTTTAGGGGACGAATGCTCCTCAGGCTCTGGATACCCGCCCCGTGTTCACGAGGGCGGGCTCTTCGCGGGTATGACGGTGTTGTGGTCAATGGAATCTGACAGGGGTGGGGCCGTCGCCAACACAACCCGTTCGCCCTGAGTGCCCCGACGCTTCGTCGGGGTGTATCGAAGGGCCTGCACAACCCAGTCTTCTGGTGGGGCCGAGACCAGTATCGGCGGCAAAGCTGCGTGCGCCCCTCGATACGCGCCGCTCAGAGCAGCGCCGCTACTCGGGGTGAACGGGTTGTGTGGACACCTCGAGTCTGAACAGTTACGCCTTGGCCCCGTACCGGACGGAAGGCGCGTGGCTACGGGACGGGATCGTAGCCGCTGGTGCCGAAGGGACGGCAGCGGGCGATCCTCCTGACGCCGAGCCAGGCGCCCCTCAGGACGCCGTAGCGCGAGACCGCCTCGTAGGTGTACCGCGAGCACGTCGGCGTGTGGCGGCAGCCGCCGGGCACGTAGGGCGAGACGGCCCGCTGGTAGAGCCGGATGGCGAGCAGGACGGCTGTGCGCACGGCTACTCCGCGCCGCCCGGCCGCTCGACGATACCTGCGCGGCGGACCAGCCCGGTCACCGACCGGTCGACGGCGTGGAAGTCCGCGGCGGCGGTGTCGTTGCGGGCGATGAAGACGAGGTCCCAGCCTTCGCGGACGGGGATGCGCCGGACGGACTCGCGCAGCAGGCGCTTGACCCTGTTGCGGACGACGGCGTTGCCGACGCGTTTGCTCACGGAGTAGCCGGCGCGAGTCGCAGTCAGGCCGTTCGGTCTGGCTACGAGTACGAGGAGGCGGTCCGACCAGGGGCGGCCTTCACGCCGGGTCGCGGCGAAGTCGGCCTGCCTGGTGAGGCGCTGGGCGTGGGCCATCGGGCGCGGGCCTCTCGGTCGGCCACGGGCTAGACTGACAGTCGATGCCGCCCTTTGAACATGCGGCGCTTTAAGACGGAGCGTCCGCCGCGGGTCCGCATCCGTCCTCGGAAGCCGTGTACACGGCTCCGCCTGCGCTTCTTGGGCTGGTATGTTCTCTTAGGCACGTCAACCTCACCGGGATCGATTATACCCAGCGGCCCAGCGGGGCGTCAAAGAGGAACCGCGTCGAGATTCCCCGCCTGATGTCATGTCGCCCTGAACGGAGTGAAGGGCCTGGGGTGGGGCGGCCGCACCGTGAGACAAGTCGAGTAACCCCTCCCCAGGTCCCTCTCTGCGCTCGGGACGACAGGATGCCGGCCGCAGTGCGCAGAGTCACCGACGCGGCGCGGTGCTACGGCGCGAGCGCGGTCAGCGGGCCTGCGGGAAGGTTCCTGAGCGCCCAGAACAAGAGGATCGCCGCGAGCAGCGCCCATATCCACCGGGAGTGGAGGAAGAGCGGGCGGGGCGCCGGCAGGTCGAAGGCACGCAGCGCCGCCGCCGCGAACGAGTAGGCGACGAAGGGCAGCGACAGCACGGTGAGCGGGTTGTAGCCGAGCGCGCCCGCGAGATCGCCGAACATCAGCCTGTGCAGGGAGCGCAATGTGCCGCAGCCGGGGCAGTAGCAGCCGGTCAGACCCAGGAACGGGCAGACGGGATAGCTGCCGGGGTTCCGGGGATCGACGGCGTACAGCACGGCGAGGCCCGCCAGCCCCAGGAGGGCCAGGCCCGCGTAGGCGACTCGCGGCGATATGGACCTGCCCGGCATCAGGGATTCTGTCATCGTCAACTCACAACGCGAAGACGAATATCGACAGCAGCGCGGGAAGGACCAGCCCCGTTCCGAAGGATATCCAGGCCCACATCTTCGCGCTGGCCGAAGCCCGCCGCGCGCCCTCGATGTCTCCGGCCTCCACCTTGCCGTTGACCTGGGCCGCGTAGACGATGGAGACTATCCCGAAGGGCACACAGCAGAAGACGGTAACGAGGATGGCCGGCGCCAGGTAGTTCTCGACGCGCGGAGGCGGCTCGGCAGCCTGAGCGTCCGCGTCCGGCGGAGGGTCTGGCAGGGCGCTGCCGCAGCGCTTGCAGAACCTCGCGCCATCCTCGCGCTCCGAGCCGCAGCTTCCGCAGTACATCGGGCCTCCGATCAGTGGCTACTCCGGCCTGTGGCCGTTGGTGCTCTCCCAGTCGTCGCGGCGGATGTCCATGAGCAGGAAGTCCAGGCCGCTGCGCCTGATCTTCTTGACCTCGCGAAAGCCGGACTTGGCGAAGGCCCGCTGCGCGCGGACGTTCCAGTCCAGCGTATGCAGATAGACCCTGTCGAGCGTGGTCGCGGTGAAGATATGGCCGAGCAGCGCGTTGACCGAGTCGGTGCCGTAGCCCGAGCCCCAGTAGTCGCGCTTGCCGATCATTATCCCGAGCTCGGCCTCGCCGCGGCGGAGGTCGATGTCGTAGTACATGCAGTTGCCGATGTGCAGGCCGTCGACCGTGTCGATGGCCAGCCGCGTCGCCGCCGGGCTATGGAAGAGGATCTCCTCTCGGGAGAAGCGGGCGAACTCCGAGAAGGACATCCGGAGCGGCTGGGTGGCGTCGAGGCGCGACAGCTCCTCGTCGGTGCGCCAGGCGTAGTCGTCGGCTACGTCGTCGAACCGCTTCTCGCGGATGACGACCTTGCAGCCCCTGATCTCGATCTTGGAAGCCCCCGCGGCCTCGCGCCTATTGCGCAGCCACGGCAGCGCTTTTTTCAACAATCCTGGCCTCGTTCGGGTAGGTCATGGTCTCTATCGCCTGAGCCAGGGGGAACCACTGGACGAAATCGAACTCGTCGTCGTGGCGCGAGGTGTCGCCTCCGGTGGGCGACATCAGGTAGTAGTGGACCGTCTTGTGGCATCGTGCGCCGTCCGAGGGCCGCATGAACCAGTACTGTATGATGTCGAGCCTGCGGACTATCTCGACATCGAGCCCGGTCTCCTCCCGCACCTCGCGGAGCGCCGTCTGCGCTCGAGTCTCACCCGGGTCGGGCGTTCCCTTGGGCAAGGCCCACCGAGCTGGGTTCCTGCGGCCGCAGAGGACGACCTCGTCGCCGTCGCGGCCTTTCCTGAGTACCACGCCGCCGGCCGAAACGAGCTCGACGGCGCGCCCCTTGCGTACCATTGGGCCATTCTATGGCTCGCCCCAGGTAGCGTCAAGACTGGACAGATTGGAGCGGAAAGGGGTTGACGGCCGGGCCGGGCTTTTGGTAGGCTTACGTTGTTGGATTATGCCCACAACCTTCCCCCACGGTATCTTCCACGTCTCTGGCGCCCTGCTATAGATGTGCCATTTTCCATCCCGCCCGCGGGCTCTCTCCTCCGCGATCTAGCAGACATCAGTTTTCAGGAGTGAGGAACGTATGATCCTGTCCTCTTCGCAGGCCAGTAACGGTATCGGCATCGACGAGCGTTCGTACGGCAAGATCGAGTCGGTCCTGGATGTCCCGAACCTGATCCAGGTGCAGATCGACTCCTTCGACTGGTTCAAGACGGAAGGTCTGAGGGAGCTGTTCGAGGAGATATCGCCCATCGAGGACTTCCCGGGCGGTCGATTCGAGCTTCGGTTCCTGGACCACAGCTTCAAAGACCCGATCCATACGGAGGACGAATGCCGGGAGCGGGAGATAACCTACTCCGCGCCTCTCCACGTGACCGTAGAGCTGCACACCAAGGCTCCGGGTCCGGGTGAGGGCGAGCGGAAGATCCAGGACCTGTTCATCGGCGACATCCCGATGATGACGTCGACTGGGACGTTCATCATCAACGGCGCCGAGCGGGTGGTCGTCAGCCAGCTCGTCCGGTCTCCGGGCGTCTACTTCACGACCGACGCCGACGCCGCGACGGGCAGGCCGCTGTCCTCGGCCAAGCTGATCCCGGCCAGGGGAGCGTGGATGGAGTTCGAGACCAGCAACCGGGACGTGATCTCGGTGAAGGTCGACCGGAAGCGCAAGAGTCCGGTCAGCATGCTGGTCCGGGCGCTCGGATACGTGACCGACGAGCAGATCCACGAGCTGTTCGAGGATGTGGACATCGACCCGCAGCACGAGTTCATGAAGGCGACGATCGCCAAGGACACCACGGTCGAAAGTCACCAGGAGGCGCTGCTCGAGTTCTACCGCAGGCTGCGCCCGGGTGAGCCTCCCAGCGTCGAAAACGCGCGGAATCTGCTGGACAACCTGTTCTTCAACGAGCGGCGATACGACCTGAGCCGCGTGGGGCGCTACAAGCTCAACATGAGGCTCTACCCCGACGTCCAGACCTGCACCGTCTGCAGGTCGGCCCCCGCCGCGAGCGTTCCCTGCACAGCCGCGGGGGGCCGTCACTGTCACGTCGTCCCGGGGTTGGAGGACTCCGACCCCGACCACGGCGGCGAGCCCGACGAGCGGACGCTGTTCCGCCACGACATCGTCAACCTGCTGCGCATGATGGTCCTGATCAACCGCGGAGAGGCGGCGCCGGACGACATCGACCACCTCGGCAACCGCCGGGTGCGCGCCGTGGGCGAGCTGATCCAGAAGCAGGTCCGGCTGGGGCTGATGCGCATGGAGCGCGTCATCAAGGAGCGGATGACCACCCAGATGGACCCGTCCACGACGACGCCGGCGGCCTTGATGAACATCAGGCCGGTGGTCGCCGCGATCCGGGAGTTCTTCGGCGGCTCGCAGCTATCGCAGTTCATGGACCAGACGAACCCGCTGGCGGAGCTCACGCACAAGCGGCGGCTGTCGGCCCTCGGGCCCGGGGGCCTTTCGCGGGAGCGTGCGGGCTTCGACGTGAGGGACGTGCACCACTCGCACTACGGCCGCATCTGCCCCATCGAGACTCCCGAGGGCCCGAACATCGGTCTCCTCGGATCGATGGCTACCTACGCGCGGACCAACGCCTACGGGTTCATCGAGACCCCGTACCGGAGGGTCTACCGTGAGATATCGAGCCAGTCGCCGGACCTGACGGGCCGGACGATCGGCGAGGCCGTCGTGGGCGAAGACGGGAACACGATCGTCAACGCGGGCAAGGTCATCAACAAGGGCCTGAGGACTCGCATCTCCAAGGTCCCGGAGCGGACGCTGGCGGTCGTGCCCTACGTGTCGGACGAAATCGTCTACCTGTCTGCGCACGAGGAGGGGGATGCGCGCGTGGCCCAGGCCAGCTCACCTCTCGACGAAAAGGGACAGTTCGTCGACGACAGGATCGAGACGCGCATAGGCGACGGCGTCGCGATGGAGCCGCCCGAGAACGTGGACTACATGGACGTTTCGCCGATGCAGCTCGTCAGCGTGTCGACGGCGCTCATTCCGTTTCTGGAGCACGACGACGGGCCGAGGGCGCTGATGGGGTCGAACATGCAGCGGCAGGCTGTGCCGCTGCTGCGTCCGGAGCCGCCGCTGGTCGGCACCGGAATGGAGCGCCGCGTGGCGCAGGACAGCGGTCAGGTGATGCTCGCCCGGAAAGACGGCGTGGTCACCGAGGTCTCTGGGAGCCGCCTCGTAGTGCGCGGGGACGACGGCGAAGACGAGACATACAGGCTGCAGAAGTTCGTTCGCAGCAACCAGGGCACGTGCATAAACCAGCGTCCCATCGTGCGCAAGGGCGAAAGGGTGAAGGTGCGCGACATCCTGGCGGACAGCTCGTCGACCGCAGAGGGCGAGCTGGCGCTCGGCCAGAACACGCTCGTGGCGTTCATGAGCTGGGAGGGCTACAACTTCGAGGACGCGATCATCATCGGCGAGAAGCTGGTGCGGGAAGACCGGTTCACGTCGATCCACATCGAGAAGCACGAGGTGGAGTCCCGGGATACCAAGCTGGGCCCTGAGGAGATCACGCGGGACATCCCCAACGTTGGCGAGGAGAGCCTGCGGGACCTGGACGAGGACGGCATCATCAGGCTCGGCGCCGAGACGGGCCCGGGCGACATTCTCGTCGGGAAGATCACTCCCAAGGGCGAGACGGAGCTGAGCGCCGAGGAGAAGCTGCTCCGGGCGATCTTCGGCGAGAAGGCCCGGGACGTCAAGGACACCTCCCTGCGCGTGCCCCACGGTGAGCACGGGAAGGTGATCAACGTCAAGGTGCTCAGCAAGGTGAACGGCGACGAGCTATCGCCGGGCGTCAACAGGATGGTGCGGCTGTGGATCGCGCAGACGCGCAAGGTGGCTGTCGGCGACAAGATGGCCGGCCGGCACGGAAACAAGGGCGTGATCGCCCGCATCCTGCCTGAGGAGGACATGCCGTTCCTGGAGGACGGCACGCCGGTGGACATCATCCTGAACCCGATCGGCGTGCCCGCCCGCATGAACCTGGGGCAGGTGCTGGAGACGCACCTGGGCATGGCGGCCAACACGCTCGGCTTCAAGGCGGTGACGCCGGTGTTCGACAGCACGCCGGACGAGTCGATAGAGGACGCGCTCGGCCAGGCGTGGATGATCCAGAAGTCGGGCGCCATAGACTCGAAGGCCAGCGACGACGGGATGCCGCACTTCGACCTCGAAATCACTCGAAGGTGGCTGGCCGAGCGCGGCTACAACCTCGACCGGATCTTCTCGAAGGACAATGCGGGCGAGGCGCGTGAGGCGTGCCTGCGGATCTGGTTCCAGGAAGAGCGCGGCCGCAACTCGGCGGACCTGTCGGTGGAGGAGCTCAAGGACGAGGCCCTGCGGCTGAACCGGGAGGAGCAGGTCGCCGCGCCGATCCTGGGGAAGTCCATCCTGTACGACGGCCGGACGGGCGAGCCGTTCGACCAGCCCATAACGGTCGGCTATATCTACATGATGAAGCTGATCCACCTCGTGGAGGACAAGATCCACGCCCGGTCGACGGGGCCGTACTCGCTGATAACGCAGCAGCCGTTGGGCGGCAAGGCCCAGTTCGGCGGGCAGCGCTTCGGGGAGATGGAGGTCTGGGCTCTGGAGGCTTACAGCGCGGCGTACAACCTGCAGGAGATGCTGACGGTCAAGTCCGACGACGTGATCGGCAGGGTGAAGGCCTACGAGGCCATCGTCAAGGGCGAAGACATCGTGCAGCCGGGCATCCCCGAGTCGTTCCACGTGCTGCTGAAGGAGCTGCAGAGCCTGGGGCTTTCCGTGGAGCTGCTCCACGAGCAGCCGGATGAGATCGAGCTCCCGAACGACCTCGCGAGCGAGGCGCCGGGGCTGCCGACTCCGATCCTGACGGAGGTCCCGCTCGCGATCGGCGAAGGAGACTCCAACGGGGCCGACCCGCTGATCGGAGTGCCCGACGGCCCCACCGGCTGAGTCTGCGGCAGCGCGCCGTTCCTACTTCGCGGTACGAGTAGTCCCATATAGACGGCCTGATAGTTATCTCAGGAGACGAACATGGCCCATAGCGGCAATGATTTCAACGCTGTTCGAATATCTCTCGCTTCGCCGGACCAGATCAGGATGTGGTCCTACGGTGAGGTCACCAAGCCGGAGACGATCAACTACCGGACGCTTCGCCCGGAGAAGGACGGGCTGTTCTGCGAGCGGATCTTCGGCCCGACGAAGGACTGGGAGTGCTACTGCGGCAAGTACAAGAAGATCCGCTACAAGGGCGTGATCTGCGACCGCTGCGGCGTCGAGGTCGCGCGGGCCAAGGTTCGCCGCGAGCGAATGGGGCGCATCACGCTCGCCGCGCCGGTCGCCCACATCTGGTTCTCCAAGGGTACGCCAAGCCGCATCGGGCTGCTGCTGGACCTTTCTCCCCGAAACCTCGAGCGGGTGGTCTACTTCGCTCAGTACCTGATAACCCACGTCGACGAGCAGCTGCAGAGCCTGACGGCAGATCGCCTGGAGGGCGAGCGCGACGAGACGGTCGCCGGCATCAGGGCCCAGGCCCAGGATCAGATCGACGCGGCTGAGGCCGAGCGCGACGAGGCCGTTCTGAAGTTCGATGCCGAGGCGAAGGAGCGGCTGGACATGCTGGAGGCGGAGCGCGTCGCGGCTATCGCCAGCCTCCAGGCCGCCGCCGAGCCGTCCGGGCACGCCGCCGACGCGGACGCCGAGACTGGGGACGAGCAGTCCCCCGAGCCGAACATCGAGGAGCGCCGCGCCGAAATCGAAGCCGGGTTCGGTGACAGGACCGCCAAGCTCCAAGCTGAGATCGAAGCCGGGCCCACCAAGATCAAGGGCGAGTTCGGCACCCGGATCGTGGAGATCGAGGAGGAGCGCGAAAAGCAGTGCTCCAAGGTCGAGGACGAGTTCGACGCCCAGATCGAGGACGTCGAGAGCTTCCGGGTGGGCCAGCTGCTGACCGAGACCCGGTACCGCGAGATGCGCGAGAGCTATTCCGACGTGTTCACCGCCGGCATGGGCGCCGAGGCCGTCCTCAGCGTGCTCAAGGACTACGACCTGGAGAAGGAAAGGGAGAGGCTCAAGGAGGACCTCAGGTCGACCTCCGGCCAGAGGCGCAAGAAGGCCACCAAGACGCTCAGGGTCGTCGAGGCCTTCCGCAAGAGCGGCAACAAGCCGGAGTGGATGGTCATATCGGTGCTGCCGGTGCTGCCGCCGGAGCTGCGGCCGATGGTCCAGCTCGACGGCGGCCGGTTCGCTACCAGCGACCTGAACGACCTGTACCGGCGCGTGATCAACAGGAACAACAGGCTGAGAAAGCTCATAGAGCTCCAGGCGCCTGAGATCATCGTCCGCAACGAGAAGCGCATGTTGCAGGAGGCGGTCGACGCGCTGATCGACAACGGCCGGCGCGGCCGGGCCGTATCCGGCAGCCATAACCACAAGCTGAAGTCGCTGTCGGACCTCCTGCGCGGCAAGCAGGGCCGGTTCAGGCAGAACCTGCTGGGCAAGCGTGTGGACTACAGCGGCCGGTCCGTCATCACGGTGGGGCCGACGCTGAAGCTGTACGAGTGCGGTCTGCCGCGTCGGATGGCGCTGGAGCTGTTCAAGCCCTTCGTGATGCACCAGCTCGTGGTCAAGGGCCACGCGCACAACATCAAGAGCGCCAAGCGCCTGGCTGAGCGGGCGCGCCCCGAGGTGTGGGACATCCTGGAAGACGTGGTCAGCCAGCGACCGGTGCTGCTCAATCGCGCGCCGACGCTGCACAGGCTCGGCATCCAGGCGTTTCAGCCGAAGCTGATCGACGGCGGCTCGATCCAGGTGCACCCGCTGGTGTGCGCGGCCTTCAACGCCGACTTCGACGGCGACCAGATGGCCGTACACGTTCCGCTGTCGACGGGCGCGGTCCAAGAGGCCAAGCGGGTGATGCTGAGCCTCTACAACATGCTGTCGCCCAGCTCCGGAGAGCCGATCGTGGCGCCGACGCTGGACATGGTGCTCGGCTGCTACTACCTGACGATGGTGAAGGAGGGCGCGAAGGGCGCGGGCCGCAGCTTCGCCAGCTTCGAAGATGCCCGGCTGGAGTACGAGCTGGGCAGGGTCGACCTGCGCGCGCCGATCAAGGTACGCGACGGCTCGGCCAACAACGGCTCGGTAGGCTGGCACGAGACCACCCTCGGACGGATCATCTTCAACGAGGTGCTGCCCGACAAGCTCGGGTTCCGCAACCAGGAGATCGACAAGGACGCGCTCAAGGACATCACCGGCGACGCGTACCGCGAGCTCGGCAACGAGGGCGCGCGCGAGGTGCTGGACGCGGTGAAGGACATCGGCTTCCAGTACGCGTCGAAGTCCGGCATCACGATCGCGATCAACGACATTGAGGTCTCCGACGAGAAGGAGGTCATCATCGGTCAGGCCGAGGACAAGGTGGCCATGCTGGAGGACCAGTACCAGTACGGCCTGATCACCCAGGAAGAGAGGTACACGAACGCCGTCCAGATCTGGACGAACGCGAACGACGAGCTGACCAAGGTCATCGAGACGAACCTGCGCAACTACGGCGGCATTTACCTCATGGCCACGTCGGGGGCCAAGGGCAACATAGCCCAGATCAAGCAGATGGCCGGCATGAGAGGCCTGATGTCCAACCCGAAGGGGCGCATCATAGACCGGCCCATCAAGTCGAACTTCCGCGAGGGCCTGAGCGTCCTCGAGTACTTCCTCTCGACGCACGGGGCGCGCAAGGGCCTGGCCGACACGGCGCTCCGAACGGCGGACAGCGGCTACCTGACCCGGCGGCTGATCGACGTGGCACAGGAGGTCACGGTCACGGTCGAGGACTGCGAGACGGAGAACGGCATGTGGGTCGAGAACAAGGCTGACGAGGCGCTGGTGACGTCCTTCGACGAGCAGCTCACGAGCCGGCGGGCCGCCCTGCCGGTACCCGATCCCGAGACCGGCGAGATCATCGTCGACCGCAACGAGGCGCTGACGGATGAGGTCGTCTCCCGCATCAAGGACGCCGCGGTGGACGGGGTGACGGTCCGGTCCCCGCTGTCGTGCGAGGCCGAGCGGGGCGTCTGCCGGAACTGCTACGGAATGTCGCTGGCGACGAGCAAGCCCGTGATGATGGGCGAGGCGGTCGGCATCATCGCGGCCCAGAGCATCGGAGAGCCGGGGACCCAGCTCACGATGCGCACGTTCCATACGGGCGGCATCGCCGAGGTCGACATCACGAGCGGCCTCCCCAGGGTGGAGGAGCTGCTCGAGGCGCGTACTCCCAAGGGAGAGGCCGTGCTTTCGGAAATCGACGGTCTCGTCGAGATCCCGGAGGCCGGCGAGGCCCGCGTCGTATCGGTGGTGAGCGTCGACCAGTTCACCGACGAGTACCCGTTCCCGGAGGGCTACAGGGCGCTGGTCGGCGACGGGCAGGAGGTCGTCATAGGCACCCCGCTCGCGGAGCCGGACGAGCCGGTGGAAGACGAGTCGACCGCCCTGCAGCCCGCCGAGCTGGTGGCCCGCGTCGCGGGCACGGTCAGCCACGAGGACGGCAGGATAGTCATCACGTGGAACGACGAGGACAGGCGCGAGTACTCGATACCGGCGGCGTCGCACGTCGTGGTCAGGGACGGCGACCGCGTCACGGCCGGCCAGGAGCTGACCCACGGCCCGAAGAGCCCTCAGCAGGTCCTGCGGATCCAGGGCCGCGACGCCGTGCAGGAGTACCTGATCCAGGAGGTGCAGAAGGTCTACCGCTCCCAGGGCGTTACGATACACAACAAGCACAACGAGATCGTCGTCTCGCAGATGCTGCGCAAGGTCCGGATCGACGCCCCGGGCGACACCGACCGGCTGCCCCAGGAGCTCGTCGACCGGCGTGAGTTCGAGGAGATCAACGCCGGCGTTCTCGCCGAGGGCGGCGAGCCCGCCACCGCGAGCCCGGTGCTCCTGGGCATCACCCGGGCGTCGCTGAGCATGGAGAGCTTCCTGGCGGCGGCGTCGTTCCAGGAGACGACGAGAGTGCTGACCGAGTCCGCGGTCAACGGCGACAAGGACATGCTGCGCGGCCTGAAGGAGAACGTCATCATCGGGCGGCTCATCCCGGCCCGGTTCGACATGTCGGAGGAGGGCCGCGAGCGCCTGGCTCTCGAAGAGGCGCGTCCTCAGCCCGTGGCGATGCTGTCGGAGGACTTGGAGGAGGCGCGGGCATTCGAGTTCGAGGACGCGATGGAGGAGATTCCCCAGCTCTAGGCCCGGCGGGCCCCGCACGACCCAGTCTCCGGTCGGAACCGACTCCAGGTCGAGTGCGCCTTCGATGCGCGTTGGTGAAGACCGGCGCTACCCAGGGTGCCCGGATTGCGTGGGCCCCTCGAGTCCGAACAGTTACGCGCGCCGGCTGTTGTTGACCGTCTCGCCGGCGCCTTGCTAAACTTCGAGCTGGCATATAGTGCGGCTCGAATCGGAGCGGCGGGCGGTTAGCTCAGTGGTTTAGAGCGCTGCGTTGACATCGCAGAGGTCATTGGTTCAAATCCATTACCGCCCACCAGAACGCTCGCACGAACGAGGTGGCATATCAATACCGCGGCGGACACCCGTCAGCCCTCGCTGAGCGAGATACGCGCGCTCATCGCCGAGGCTCTTCCGGAGGACTCGGGTCTGAGGCCGCTCGCGGGGTTCAAGATGGACCTCACGGCTAACCCGGACTTTCAGAAGGTCTTTTTCGCGGTCCGGTGCGACTGCGGGACGGCGGGCCTGTTGAGCGTCGAGGTGGCGCCGGACAAGACGGTCGACGAGATGAGGCGGGCGGCGCCGGAGCTGGCGCGGAGGCTGATGCTCCAGGCCAGGTCTTTCCACGCGATGCCGTGCGAGATGCACGCGAGGATGCGAATGGGGCCGGCCGCAAAGGCGGAGGAGGCGTAGATGCGACGTGAGCTGAGCGAGTCCGAGGCGTTCGACAGGGCGAAGGGGTTCTCGGAGAGATACGTCCAGCGCGGGCCGTACGAGTTCTTCCCGGACGCCGAGGTCGTCCGCATCGTCCAGGAAGGGCTGGGAGAACACGAGCGGGCGCACGGCTACCGGTACTGCCCCTGAATGCCTCTCAGCGGCGATCCCGTGGAGGATCGCAAGAAGATATGCCCGTGCGAACGGCATCACGAGGACATCCAGAGGGACGGGTTCTGCATATGAATGTTCTTCGTCAGCGAAGAGTTTCTTCGCAAGTACGAAGAGGAAGAGGGCGAGGTCGAGCAGACGATTGGCGATGCGGTGCAGGTCGGCGAGGAGCTGTTCGACAACACCGGCGGCAAACGGGAGTACAATAGAGAGAGAAGAAAGGCGTCGGAGAAGCGTCCCGAGTCGAAGAAGGCGCCGGAGAGCGAGTCCGAGTGAGCAGCGAGATACTGGTATTCACGTCGAACGGCTGAGGGCCCTGCCACATGGTGAAAGTGTATCTTTCACGAAAGGGCGTGCCGTTCACCGAGCACAACATATCGAAGAGCGTCGACTCCCTGAAGAGTCTCGTCGGCATGGGGTACAGGACGACGCCCGTGACAGTCATCGGCGACGAGAAGGTTGTGGGCTACAGCCCGGCGAAGCTCGACGCCGCCCTGGAGGCCGCCGCGACAGGCTAGCGGTCCCCTCAGGGCGCCAAGATCCCCACAGACACACATCTTCCCCACATCGTCCCGACAGTCCGGCGCACAGGCCGGATGTCCGGGACCAGCAAACAGCGCGGCCCCGTGGTGTAGCGGCTTAACACACTGCCCTGTCAAGGCAGAGATCACCGGTTCGAATCCGGTCGGGGTCGCCAGCCGCTCCGGTTCCCTTGGTCTCTACTGCCTGAACGACTGCTCCCTCGCGGTTCGAGTCCAACTAAGTGGGCCTATTTTGACGGTAGACAGAACCATCTTCGAGATGTGGCTGGGGGACTGTAAATCTACCGAGTCCCTTAACCCAGGTATTGTGGCGTGACAGGGCGGACGAACGCAAGGAGCGTCGCCGTAGCCCCGTCCCCGGCTTTCAGCGCTGTCACGCCTCCTCCTGATTCTGCGTCTCCCCCTTCGGCATGCGGTAGCCGACGCGGGGCTCGTTGAGGATGTAGGTGGGGTTGTTGGCGTCGTCGCCCAGCTTGCGGCGGAGTTGCTTGGCGGCGGTGCGCACCCGCCGCGAGTCGCCCGACCTCCGCAGGCCCCAGACCCGTTGCAGCAGCCGGTCGTAGGTCAACACGCGACCGGCGTTGGCCGATAGCTCGAAGAGCAGTCCGTACTCGATGGCGGTCAGCTGCACGGGACGCCCGGCCAGCGTCACGCGACGCTCGGCGTAGTCGATGGTCAGTTCCCCCAGCACGTAGGGTTCCGACGGCTCGGCCCATTCGGGGGCTTCCCGCTTGCGCAGGGCCGCCTTGATCCTCGACACAAGCTCCATCGGCGAGAAGGGCTTGACCACGTAATCGTCGGCCCCATTCTCGAAGGCCCTGGCGATGATCTCTTCCTGGCCGTAGGCTGACAGGAAGATGACCGGCACGTCCGCCATGTCTAGGATGCCCCGCATCAGCTCGATGCCGTCGGTTCCCGGCAGCATCAGGTCCAGCAGCACCAGGTGGGGGTCGTTCGCCTCCACCAGGCTGAGCGCCTCCTCCGGGTCTCCGGTCACAACCGGGGCGTAGCCCGCCTTCGTGAGCGCGTCCCGGACGTGCCTGAGGGTCTGCGGGTCGTCGTCCACCGCGAGAATGCGCTCCCGCTCCCTCTCCGACCGGCTGGAGCGCACCGGGAGATTGGCGGCCCCGATCCCGGCGTCCTGGGCCACTGGAATAGTGAAGGTGAACCGCGCCCCAAGGCCCGGCCCGTCGCTCTCGGCCCAGATGCGGCCCCCGTGGGACTCCACTATCCCCTTGCAGATGGCGAGGCCCAGGCCCGACCCCGCGATGTCCCGTCCCCGGTCCTCGCCGTCGATGCGGGAGAACTTCCGGAACAGGTGCGGCAGACGCTCGGCGGCTATCCCCCGGCCCTCGTCCGTGACGGAGACCGCCACGTGGTAGCCCTCCCGCACGGCGGTCACCCCGATGGCCGACGCCTCGTGGGAGTGCCGGGCCGCGTTGGAGAGTAGGTTGCTCAGCACCTGGATGATCCGCCGCCCGTCCGCCATGACCAGGGGCAGATCCGGCGAGAGGTCGATGCGGAGGTTGTTCCTGCCCCCTCCGTTCTGGAACCTGCTCCTCGCCTCGTCCACCAGGGTCGCCACCTCCGCAGGCGCGGGGGCCACCGACAGCTCGCCCGTCTCGATGCGCGCAACGTCCAGCAGGTCGCCGATCAGGTCGCGCATGTAGTCGGCCTGCTCGCCGATGATGCGGAAGAACTGGAGCATCTCGGCGGGGTCCAGGTCGGACGCCGCCTCGGTCAGCGTGGCGGCTGAGCCCTTGATGGAGGTCAGCGGCGTCCTCAGCTCGTGGCTCACCATGCCCAGGAACTCGGCCCGCAGCCGCTCCATCTCCTCCAGCGGCGTCATGTCCTGTAGGGTGACGACCACTGAAACGACCTCGCCCTCCTCCGAGCGGATGGGCGTGGCGTTGACCAGGGTGGTCACGCTCTGCCCGCCGGGGACCTCGATGACGATCTCCTCGGCCCGCACCGTCTCGCCCGTGCTCAGCGCCTGGGCCAGGGGGAACTCTTCCAGGGAGATCTCCCGCCCGTCGGCACGCCGGAAGGTCAGCATGTCGAGGAGCTCCTCCGCAGAGCCGTCAGGCATGTGCAGACCGCTGACGATCCTCCTGGCCTCCCGGTTGACCGACGTCACGCCGCCCGTCTTCGCGTCGAAGACCAGGACGCCCACCGGCGAGGTGTCGATCAGGGTCTCCAGGTCGGCCCTGGCCCGCTGCTCGTCCCGGTGCCTGCGGGCGTTGGCGATGACCAGCGCCGCCTGGGAGGCGAACATCACCAGGGTCTCCTCGTCCTCGGGGGTGAACTCCAACTCCTTCTCGCCGACGTAGAAGGCACCGACGCTCTCCCCAAGGTGGCGGATGGGCGCGGCCAGGAAGGGCAGTGGCGAACTCACCGTCATCGGCGGGTGGAACTCGGGCAGGCCCAACTCCCTGACGTAGCTGTGGAAGTCCCGCAGCCGCAGCGGTTCACTGATGCTGCTCAGGTACTCGAAGAACAGCATCCCGTTGGGAAATTCGGCGAACCGCCGGCTCTCCTCGGGAGTCAGCCCGGAATAGAGGAAGTCCTGTATCCGTCCCGATTCGTTCAGGAGGGTGATGACGCCGTAGCGCGCCCCGGTCAGCGAGCAGGCTGAGTCGAGCACCCCCTGGAGCACCGTGTCGAAGTCGAGGCTCTCGTTGATGCGCAGGCTGGCCTGGCTCAGCCGGGACAGCCGGTCCCGCAGCTCCGCTATCTCCCGCGCCTGATCGTCTGCTTGTTCCATTTCCCTCCTCGCCGCCGCGCCGGATGCGGGATGCGAGAACGCGTTAGGCCCGGCCAGCCCCCAAATTATAGCTGGCCCAGGAAAAACTCACAACAGATTCGGTTGCAAAAGTCTTGACTCTCACAGATACCTCACAGACGTTTTGGTACAATGTCGTGCATGACTGCCCATTTTGTGGGAGAGTTTCGTTTGGCATTCGACAGGCCGATAGATGGAATAGAGACGGCAAACGCACCGGCGGCCCTTGCCGCCGACGCGACGACCGCGCTTGAGGTCGCCTTCCATCGCGGCCTAGCACAGATGTTCACCCCCCCCCCCCCCCCCCCCCCCCCGATTTTCCCTCTCGCTCTAGCACCCTCGTCCCCTTCCGGCTCATGCCGGCAGGCCCGACCCTCTCCCATCACCGCTCCCTCTGAGCGCGCGCCCGAAGCAACTTCGGAGTCCTCGAAGGACGCCTTGCCCCGGGCGCTTACGCACGTCCTCGCACTCACCCGAAACAGCCTTCAACCATGCAACGCCCTACCCGCTGCGCGCCACGCCTCCATCGGCTGACGCCTGCGGACCGGACGGGCTGCGTCCCGCATTCACCCGCACCAGCACAAGGAGGAACGATGTTGACTCGCACCGATAGAAGACGATTTCCCATCCTGATTGCCGCCATAGCGGCCCTGGCGATCGCGGGGGCCATGCTCGGCCTGCTCTTCTCTACGGTACGGAGGCCCAGGAGGATGACGAGGTGCGGCTGAGCAACACCGAGCAAGCCCATATTGCAGGAACCTCGATAGCCATGTCGGCGACCCACGACTCGGTGACCCTCACCTGGGTTCGACCCCGGCGACGACACGCATCACCGGCTACGTGGTCCTGGACAGCATCGCAGTTCCACGTGGTCAGAGTACCTGCCAGCCCGTCCGACGTGACAGTCGAGCTTTGGTCAGCGAACAGCGACTCAACGCCCGACACCTCGGTTGCCACGTTGACCCATTCGACCGGGACGTGGGCCACCGACGCCAACACCTTCAACGCTCCTACAGATACGGAGCTGGACGCCAGCACGTTGTATTTCGTGCACGTGTCCTACAGCGGGACAGGGTCTGAACTGGCTCTAGATGTCACATCAAGTTCGGCCCACGACAGCGGCGAAGCGGCGGGATGGAGCGTCGGCCGGAGGTATGAACGTACCGATGGCAGCTGGTCCTCCGGAAATCGGCGATTGAGATTCAAAATCATCGGCGCAGAGACCATCGCAGAGACCACCCTGGTCAGCAACATCGGGCAGGCCGAAGCCACCCTTTCCCGCAACCCGGTGGGGCAGCCCATAGGCATGCAATTCACCACCGGAGACAACGCGGCCGGCTACAACCTGGACAGCGTCGAAATTGCTGTGGGCGACTACGAGAACGTCGTGGTGACGGTCAGCCTCTACTCGGATTCCTCCGGGGAGCCGGGGTCGAGCATCTTCAACTTCACGAACCCGACCTCCGGTATCACCGCCGACGCGGTCAACACGTTCACGGCCCCCGCCAACACCACCCTGGCGGGTTCGAATACGCCGTACTTCATCGTCTTTGACGGCGCGAACGATCCGGATGAAAGCACCAACAGAGTACGCATATTCATGACCTATACGAATGACGAGGACTCGGGCGGCGCCACGAACGCGGAGGGCGATGCCGATTGGGAGATCGCTGATATCTCGCATGCTCTGGATAGTGGTGTCTGGTATGGAGACGATACCGACGAATTGAAGATCCGGCTGAAGGGCAGCGCAAAGTCGGGCGGCGACACGCCGACGGTCTCGACGGACGCGACGCTGAGCGCGCTGTCGCTGGGCACGGGCGTGACGCTGAGCCCGGCCTTCGACGCGGACACGTACGCCTACACGGCGTCGGTGGCCAACAGCGTCGACGAGGTGACGGTGACGGCTTCGACGACCGACACGGACGCCACGTTCGAATACCTGGACGAGTCCGACGCCACGCTCGACGACGAGGACACCAACGCGGCCGGCCACCAGGTGGAGCTGGACGTGGGCGACACCGTCTTCAAGGTTAAGGTGACGGCCGAGGACGGCACCACCACGCAGAACTACACGGTGACCGTGACGCGGGCGGCCTGCACACTGAACGACGGCGACCTGTGGTGCGGCGTGGTGGACGTGGGGACCATCACCAATAGCGGCGGAATGACTCAAAGTCACGGATTCCAGGGAACGAAGGGCGACCTGTCGGACAAGACGTTCTCGCTCATGTTCGAGACCGGGACCACCAACAACTACACGATTACGGCGATTGTGGTCGGGGCGAGGACCGCCATCAGCGAACAACTGTTTTTCGTGACGTCCAACACTCTGACGAACACCGAAGAGGAGAGCCTGGCGCTGCATGTCGACGGCGAGAGCGACCCGTTCGTGTGGAGCGACAGCACGGAGGTGATCCCCGGCTCCTACCGATGGCCCGCGCGGACGGACCTGGACTGGTCGTCGGAAACCACGGTCACGCTGCGCCTGCGCGAGTTCCTGAGGCCGACGGTCACCAACGTGGCGGTTACCTCGATGCCGGTGCTGGAGACCGACACCTACGGGGCGGGCGAGACGATCGAGGTCTCGGTGACCTTCAGCGAGGCGGTCGACGCCACGTCCAACACGGACTTCGTGCTGAGCGTGGGCGGCGCCAGACGCGCGCCGCTGCTGAGCGGCTCGGGCACGGCGACGCTGGTGTTCGGCTACACCGTGGTGTCGAGCGACGAGGACACCAACGGCATCTGGATCGGGGACGAGACCCGGACCCTGGTCGGCAACCGCAACGGGGAGCCCCAGAACGGCACGATCACGAGCGTGGCCACCGGCGCGGCGGCGGTCATCGCCCATACCCTGCTCGGCACGGACTCCGACCACAAGGTGGACGGCTCGCGGAGCGACGTCGCCCCGACGCTGAGCATCGGGAATGCCTCGGGCACCGAGGGCGGCGCCGTGACCTTCACGGTGACCCTGTCGGCGGCGGCCGCGGCGGACGTGACGGCGACCTGGACGGCGTCGATCGGGACCGGCGACACGGCGGTGGCGGGGGATCTCGGGACGAAGACGGGGACGGCGTTCGTCGCGATGGGCGTGACGACGGGAACGTTCGACGTGCCGACGGCGGAGGACAGCACGGAGGAGGCGGACGAGACCTTCACGGTGACGCTGTCGGGCGTGTCGTCGAACGCGCAGCTGGCGGCGGACCCGACGGCCAAGGGCACGATCATCGACGACGACACGGCGCCGACGGTCACCAACGTGGAGGTCACCTCGACGCCGGTGCTGGAGAGCGACACCTACGGGGCGGGCGAGACGATCGAGGTCTCGGTGACCTTCAGCGAGGCGGTCGACGCCACGTCCGACACGGACTTCGTGCTGAGCGTGGCCGGCGGCAAGCGCGCGCCGCTGGTGAGCGGCTCGGGCACGGCGACGCTGGTGTTCGGCTACACCGTGGCGGACGACGACGCGGACGACAACGGCATCTGGATCGGGGACGAGACCGGGACCCTGGTGGGCAACCGCGGCGGGGAGCCCCAGAACGGCGCGATCACGAGCGTGGCCAACGCCGCGGCGGCGGACATCGACCATGCCGAGCTCGGCACGCAGTCGGGCCACAAGGTGGACGGCACGCGTTCGATCGTCTCGGTGGAGGTGACCTCGGACCCGTCGCTGGAGATGGACACCTACGGGGCGGGCGAGACGATCCAGTTCACGGTGACCTTCAACGTCCCGGTGGACGTGGACGGGGACCCGGTTTTGGAGTTCCTGTTCGACGGCAGCGAGGTAAGACAGGCCGGCGACGTGTCGGGCAGCGGCACGACCGAGCTGGTCTTCGGCTACACGGTGGTGTCGGGCGACGACGACGACAACGGCCTTTACATCCGGGACGAGTCTGACTACAACAACCCCGACGGCCCGGTGCGGCTCGATTCGAACGATGCGATCGAGTTCAAGGATACCAGCACCGACGTCCCGCTCTACTGGCAAGGCCGGGGGACGCAGTCGGGCCACAAGGTGGACGGCTCGCGGACGACGGGCAACAACCCGCCGTCCTTCACCACTTCGGCGACGCTCAGCATACAGGAGAACACCGGCCGGCTCACGGTGGTGGCGGAGGACAGCGACACGGACGACGACATTACGGGCTACGCGATCACCGGCGGCGCGGACAATTCGCACTTCTCGTCCGTGTCGTCGTCCGGGGAGCTGCAATTCGTCAATGATCCGAACTTCGAGAACCCGCAGGACTCCGGCACCGACAACACGTACGAAGTGACGGTCCAGGCGACCAGCGGCACGGGTACGCGGGAGATGACCGCGACCCGGACGTTCACGGTGACGGTGACCGACGTGGCCGAGCAATCCGCCAAGCCGGACAAGCCGACGCTGGCGGCGGTTTCGGGCTCGTCGACGAGCCTGACCGCGACCTGGGAGGCGCCGGACAAGAACGGCGGCCCGGCGATCACCGGCTACGACCTGCAATACAAGGAGAGCACGGAGTCCTCGTGGGAGGACTTCGCGCACACCGGCACGGCAGTCACCACGACCATCACCGGGCTGACGGCGGACACGTCCTATGAGGCGCGGGTGCTGGCCAAGAACGGCGAGACGGACAGCGACTGGTCGGACGCCTCGGACGCGGTGAGCACAAATGCGGCGGCGGTCCTGCCGACGCTGAGCGTGGCGAACGTCGCGGGGACGGAAGGCACGGCGCTGAGCTTCACGGTGACGCTGTCGGCCGAGAGCGGCGAGACGGTGACGGTGGACTACGCGACGTCGGTGCAGACCGGCGACACGGCGACCTCGGGCACGGACTTCACGGCGAAGACGTCGACGACGCTGACCTTCGAACCCGGGGACACCACGAAGACGTTCACTGTGCAGACGACCGACGACACGGACATCGAGGGGGACGAGACCTTCACGGTGACGCTGTCGAACCCGTCGAACGCGGCCATTTCGGACGCGACGGCCAAGGGCACGATCAACGACGACGACGAGGCCAACGCGGCGCCGTCCTTCAGCTCGTCGGCGACGTTCGACGCGGACGAGAACCAGACCGTGGCGGGCACGGTGCTGGCGACGGACTCCGATTCGGGCGACGACATCACCGGCTACGCGATCACGGGCGGGGCGGACCAGGATTTCTTCTCCATAGGGGCGACGTCGGGGGCGCTGACCTTCGACGCGGCGCCGAACTTCGAGGACCCGAAGGACCATGACACGAACAACATCTACGTGGTGACGGTTACGGCGACCAGCGGCATGGGGACGCGGGTGAAGACCGCCACGCAGACCATCACGGTGACGGTGACCGACGTGAGCGGCGAGGCGCCGGGCAAGCCGGCCAAGCCGAGGGTGTCGGCGGCGTCGGTGACCAGCCTGAGGGTGAACTGGTCGGCGCCGTCCAACGCGGGTCCGGCGATCACCGATTACGACGTGCAGTACCGGGCGGGCACGAGCGGGGCCTGGAGCACGAAGAGCCACAGCGGCACGGCCACAGCTACGACGCTGACGGAGCTGACGGAGGACACCCCCTACCAGGTGCAGGTGCGGGCCAAGAACGCCGAGGGCACGGGCGCGTGGTCGGACTCGGGCAGCGGCACGCCGGCCGAGGAAGACGACCTGCCCGCCGACACCACCACCACCGGAGAGGTCGAGGTGGGTGAGGCCGCAGTCAGGGGAGACATCCTCGCCCCGGTCGAAGAGACAGTAACGTGGACGATCATCAACACCGAAGGGGACGAAGAAGAACAGACAGGCACCGTCTACGACTTCGACACCGACTGGTTCGCCGTGGAGCTGGAGGAGGGCCGGACCTACCGGATCGACATGGAGGGCGCGATCCACGCCGACGACGACGATCTCACCCTGCGCCTCCCGCAGATCAACGCGATCTACAATGAGGACGGGGAGTTCCTTGTCAACACGTTTGACAGCGACGAATCAGACTCCCATTACCTGTTCCGGGTGACGTTTCACGCCCATGACGATGGCACCTATTACATCGCGGCGAGCGGCGAGTCGCACGAGTGGGGCACCTACGAGCTGCGGGTCAAAGACATCAAAGACATCACGGAGGATGACGACGAGCACACGGCCGCCCAGCGGGGGCTCAAAAACCTGCGTGCGGTCGAGGAGAAGGTCGGGGTCAGGCTGACCTGGCAGCCCCCCGACGGCGCCGCGGTCACCGGCTACCGCATAGAGCGTCGCCGCGCTGGCGGGCAGGACAGCGGTCCCCAGCGTTCCCATGGACAGCCCAGGGACCACCACACCCTGGTGGAGGACACCGGCAACACCGAAACGAGCTATGTCGATGAAAGCGCGGAACAGGGCGTCGAGTACGAGTACCGGGTGACCGCCCGCAACGAGTCCGGCCCGGGCGAGGAATCGGACTGGGTGAGGGCCGGGCCGGCGTCGGCATCAAACAACCCGGCCACCGGCGCGCCGACCATCAGCGGAACGACCCAGGTGGGCGAGACGCTGACGGCTGACATCAGCGGCATCGCCGACGCCGACGGTCTGAGCGGCGAAACGTTCACCTACCAGTGGGTATCCAGTGACGGAACAACCGATACGGATATAGAGAATGCCAACGGCTCGACCTACACCCTCATAGCCGCCGACCAGGGCAAGTCGGTCAAGGTCAGCGTGACCTTCACCGACGACGGCGGCAACGAGGAGACGCTGACCAGTACGCCCACGGAGCCGGTGCTGGGCGACGGCCCGCCGGGAGCGCCCCGCAACCTCACCGCCACCCCAGGAAACCGGGAGGTCAGCCTGTCCTGGGACCCGCCCGACGACAACGGCAACGCGCCTGCGACGAGATACCGCATCGAGTGGAGGGTCGACGGCAAGGACTACGACAAGAACCATTGGGGCACAGCGCGAAGTACCACCTATACGACGAACGACCAGGCCAATCTGGCCAATGGAGTCAAGTACTTCTTCCGGGTAAAGGCCGGGAACGGTAGCGGCTACAGCTACGGACCATACGGCCCGTCCTCCGGGGAGGTAAGCGCCACTCCCACGTCCGGCTCGGCGGTGGACCTGGACACGCCGGTCTTGTCGGACACGGAGACCCTGCACCACGGCATGGTGCAGCTGGACTGGCAGGACATAGAGGACGCCGGGTGGTACGTGGTCCAGTACTACCACCTCGAAGACGAAGAGTGGTTGGACCTGCCCGCCGAGGGAGTGGACATCGCTTTCCACGGTTCCAGCGCGGTGGTGAGCAACCTGCATGGGCTCCACTGGCTCCGGGTTGGTGCGGCGAGCTGTGCGGGGTCATCGGAGTGGTCGCAGATCGAGGAGTTGTACGGGACCAATGCGTCGGACTGGGAGGGTGTGCCCGTGCCCGAGGTGGAGGAGGGCGACGAGACCGAGCCATGCCCCGTGGTCCTGGGCACGCCGGTGCTGTCGGACACGGAAATCCTGCACCACGGCATGGTGCAGCTGGACTGGCAGGACATAGAGGACGCCGGGTGGTACGTGGTCCAGTACTACCACCTCGAAGACGAAGAGTGGTTGGACCTGCCCGCCGAGGGAGTGGACATCGCTTTCCACGGTTCCAGCGCGGTGGTGAGCAACCTGCATGGGCTCTCGTGGCTGCGGGTTGGTGCGGCGAGCTGCGACGGGGCATCGGAGTGGTCGCAGATCGAGGAGTCGTACGGAACCAACGCATCGGACTGGAAGGGTGTGCCCGTACCCGAGGTGGCGGAGGGCGACGAGATCGAGCCATGCTCAGAAGACGCGGACACGCCTGACAACAGCCCGGCGACGGGCGCGCCCACCATCAGTGGCACGGCCCAGGTGGGGGAAACGCTGACGGCGAACACGTCTGGGGTCGCCGACGGGGACGGGCTTAGCAACGTCCAGTACGAGTACCAGTGGCTTGCAGACGACGCCGACATATCGGGAGCGACCAACGCCACCTACACCCTGGTGGCTGCCGACGAGGGCAAGGCCGTCAAGGTACAGGTGAGCTTCACCGACGACGAGGGCAATGAAGAGACGCTGACCAGCACGGCAACGGACGCGGTGGCCGGTGCGCAACCCACGGAGCCGCCGGACAAGCCCACGGGCCTCGAAGCCACGGCGTCCCACGACTCGGTGACCCTCACCTGGGACGACCCCGGCGACGACTCCATCACCGGCTACGTGATACTGCGGCGCGTCCGCGTGAACAATACCGGGGGCGAGTTCAGTGAACTGGTGGCGGACACGGGCACAGCGGCGACCACCTACACCGACGACACGGTGGCTGCCGGCACCACTTACACCTACCGTATCAAGGCCATCAACGGGGCCGGAACGAGTGAACGCTCGCGCTGGTTCCACATCGACACTCCGGCAGCGCCCGTACCCGATAAGCCCACGGGCTTGTCCGCCACGGCGTCCCACGATGCCATCACTCTAACCTGGGACGACCCCGGCGACGATAGCATCACCGGCTACGTGATCCTGCGGCGCCTCCGCTACGACGACCCCTCGGGCCACTTCGATGAGCTGGTGGCGGACACGGGCACGGCGGCGACTACGTACACCGACGATACGGTAAAGGCCAACACTTCCTACACCTACCGGATCAAGGCCATCAACGAGCACGGGGGGGTGAGTGAGCGTTCCCGCTGGTTCCACATCCAGACCCCGGCAGCCCCGTAGCAGGTATCGAGGACTGCGAAGGCGAGGGAGCCATCGGCACGAGCGACGGCAGAAAGCTGTCCGACGAGTTGGCGCCGACCGTCAGCGGTCCGGGCCGGTAGAGGGCAACGAAAAAAGGCCGCACACATGGATGAATCTGGGGAGGCCGCCGCAGAGCCCTTCGGCAAGCAGAGCGGCAGCCCCCCCAGGGCCTCTGGATTGGGCCTCCTTCGGGCGCTTGCGCTTGGAGATCGCGCCCCGCCTGGGGGGGAGGATGACGGAGGGCCGAGACATCGCAATAGGAGGGAGATTGCAGCCGTCTTCCTGAAGGACACGGTTGATGCCGAGACAGCGCACACAGTACAGGAGAAGGACCTACGACTTTCCCGACGAGTTCCCGGAGCGGCTGAAGCGGTTCCAGGAGGAGTCGGGCCTGTCGTGGTCGGAGATCGCCCGCCGCATCGGGACCTATCGCCACACCGTATGGCGTTGGACCGAAGGCAAAGTGCGGCCCAACGTGAAGCACATGCTGGCGCTGCTGGAGCTGGCCGGAAGCCTAGGACTCGGCCACCTGTTCACCGAGTGAAGCGGCCTGCGGCCACACTGGTCCTGAAACGCAAAAAGGGCGCATACATGGCCGTGCAGGGGGAGGGCCGCCGAATCGCGGTGCTCCTCCCCCTGTGTGTAGCGGTCTAGCGTCCCCCGCCGACCGGCTCCGTCTCTCGCTCCTGCTCCAAGGTCAACGCCCACTCGAACATCGAGAGGGTGGCGGGCTAAGGGTTGCAGCTGTGACCCCTAGAACAGCCTCAGCGTCTCGGGTTGCTGCTGGTCTGCCTCTCCCTCAGCGGCTGAACCCTGCGCCGACCCCTGCCCACTCCGGGGCCGACGCCTGGCCGGGGGAGCGGGTCTCGCGTGAGCCGGATACTTGGGTTCGTCTTCCCATTTGGCTCTCGCCCGTTCGATCACCGGCAGGACCTCCTGCGCCAGCCCAGGTAGGTCAGGGTCGGCGAAGGTCTCGATGTGCGGGTCGGACGAGGTCCGTTGCACGCCGATGGTGGCCCTGCCGCCCTTGATGGACACGACGACCTTCAGGTCCTCCGGCGTATCGGCCTGCTCTCCCGCGTCGTCGGCACCCTGCGGGTCCTGTGCGGTCTCCTCGTTGGCGTCCTGCTCCTCGGCAGCCGCGTCGTCCGCCGCATCGCCGAAGAGACTCTCGTCCGCGCTCGGGGCATCCGAGCGGGTTGCTTCCGTTCCAGTTTCGTCAGGCATGGTTGCTCCTTTCCTTGATGCTTCTCTCCTTGCTTATGCTGCGAGTCTCGACTGTCTCCTGATCTCGCCGAGGGTCTGCGGCTCCCAGTACAGGTCGCGCTCCACGGCGGGGACGCTGCCGAAAACGGTGACCTCCGCCAGCTCGGTGAGGTCGAAGTAGCCGAGTTCTGTCTCAAACCCTTCGACGAGGCCGAAGCACAGTCCGGTCTCGGCGTCCCACTCGGTGACGTACCAGCGCCAGCCGTTGTACGGGCTGAAAAGCTTCACCCTGGCGACGACGGCGTCGGGGTCGTCCGCGCCGTCATTGGCGTACAGGGGCGGGATGGTGTCGGCAAGCTCCTTGGTCATCAGCTTGTGCCTGCGAGGCCCGCTGTGGTTGTCCTGCCAGATCGTGGCGGTTCCCTTTTCGTTAGGCATGGTTTTCTCCTTGTTTCCGTCTTTGAATGCGTTTGTGGAGCGTTGGTCACTGGGACGCTATCCCCGGCTCGGAGCCAGAACCGACCACCCGCGCCACCGTCTCCGGCGTGGCGTAGGTCGGGGTGACCGTCCCCTGCTCCATGTCCAGGTAGAGGCCCATGAAGGGGCAGGTCCCCGCCGCGATCCGGCGGACCACCTGTAAGACCAGCGACGCCATCATCTGGTTGATGGTCGGGTCCTGGTCGGTGAGGTCGAGGGCGGCCGCGCAGTCCACGTCCGGCGGCGTGGTCGACACGGCCGTCAGCAGGTCGGGGCGCTGTACCGTGGGCGCGGGCAGCAGGTAGCAGGTCTGGTCGACGAAGGCTTGTTCGTCCCCAAAGTCCCGGTCAGCGACGTTGCCTATAAGCACCTGCCCCCAGTTGGTGTCGTTGCCCGCGTCGATGAGCCACCGGCGCGGGTCGCCCGGCAGGGACTCGGCCATCGCCCTGCGTGCGGCGGCGTTGTCGGCGCAGCCGATGAGCAGGGAGTTCCCGTAGTGGGGAAGGCCGGGGTAGCGGCCCCCATCCGAGCGGGAGTCCTCTTCCCGGAAGGCGTAGACCGAGTAGCCGACGGGACGCCGGAACGCTTTTGCCAGCCGGTCCGCGAGGGCCTGGCTCTTGAAGCGGCCCACGTCTTCAGGGTAGAAGTTCTGGCGCAGCAGGTTGTGGGGCTCCACCCGGTCGTGGTCGACCAGGACGATGGTGGCCTCCCGCCCCTGGAAGAGTCTGCACAGGCCCTCGGCGACGAAGCCGCCGGTCCCGCCGCAGCCGACCACGGTTATCCAGGGGTTGTCCAGCAGGAACTCGTTGTCCAGGTAGTAGGGCATTCTTACCTCCTTGTCGTTCGATTAGGTTGTGCAATCGGTGTCTCGCGTCGACTCCGGCTCTTCGCCCATGAGCCGGACGCCGGGGTCCGGGCCGTCTAAGACCTTGCGCCAGTCCAGCGGGGCGAAGTGGCCGTAGACCCCGACCCGGAGACGCAGCTCAGGCAGTGGGGCGTCGAGGCGTCCGACGACGCCGTAGATGCGGAAGCCCTGCTCGTCCCGGTCGTCGGTGGCCGAGAAGAAGGCGCGGGAGCTTCCGTGGGAGTGGAACTCGGCGACCACCCCTGCGGGGGGCTGATACGCGAGTCTCGTTGCGGTCCCGGCCTGCGGGGGGACCACCAGCCGGTAGCCGTCCCCGTCCCAGCGCACCGCAAAGAACCGCTCGGTGTCCGGGGCGTCCTGGAACCAGCGAAGCCCCAGCTCGAACAGGCTTGCCGGGATGGGGCCGTGAGTGAGTTGCAGCTTCTCGGCCACGGGAGCGAGCCCCCGCACCGTGCCGGGGGCGACGGTTACCCGCGCCGTCAGGTGAGCGCTCTCGGACTGGACGTAGAGTCCGCCCGATCCCAGAACGTAGTCGTAGCCGATGCCCTGGACGCCGGCGAGTCCGGCGGGGTGGTTGACCAGGTAGCCCACCGGCCCCGGCACGGGGCTAGCGGTAGCCACGTCTCCCCTCGGAGACCGCCATCGCTTGGCCCACCGTACACTGGGGAACAAGGTCTTCAGCCGGGTATGCAGTTGTTCCATCAAGCTCCTCCCATAGCGCAATCAGGTTGTCTGGGTGCTTCTTCGAGCGATCCCGGGTGTCTCCGGTAAGGGAGAAGAAGGACTGGAAGAAGCCTTCCGGTATCAGTCCCACCTCCTCTGGGAACCTGTGGCTTCCGGGGCAGACTCTCCCGTCTCTGAAGACGTTGAAGGCGGGGGCCCGGAAGAGCTGCTGCTCGGGGTCGGTGGGCCGGCCCAGGGCGGCGTAGACCCAGGGGGCGCGGCCCGGCGAGCAGACGAAGACCAGCCCCGGCATGGGAAGCCGGAGCCGGGCGGGGGACTTGAACGCCTCCCGTTGCAGGGCCACGGACCAGAGCTGAGGCGGCCGCCAGAGGGCCACCACCTGTCCGGTCTCGCCCTGGTTCCACCAGAGGGCCTCTTGGGGCAGCAGCCCCGAGGAGAACCCCAGGTGCTGGGTGAACACGTTGGCCATCTCGTCCGCCGAGACGGTCCTGACCCAGGCAGCGTCGTTCTCAAAGCCCCGCAGGAGGATGGTCTCTCCGTAGACCTCCAGCTGCAATTTCAGGTCGTCCCTGGGCGCATCCGCCGGTCCCGGCAGGGACCACTGGGTCGTGTCGACTTCATTGGTCATGTTCGTTTTCCTCCTTTTCTTGGTCGGGAAGCCGCTCCAGCGTGAAGTCCAGCATCTCGGCGAAGCGGCCGGGGAGGTTCTCCTCCAGCCAGTCGCCCAGCTTGCACACCGAGTCCATGAGGGCGCTGGCCTTGCGCCACTCCTCCGTGCCCTCCGCGATGATGTCGTCCTCCCAGGGGTCGGCGAACCCGTCGTACGACCCGTCGTCGTAACAGTGGTCGAGGAAGAAGTTGCCGGTCTCGGCGAGGACCCAGGAGCAGGCTTGCGCCGCCCCTTCGAACCTCGTTCCCTTCAGGGCCCCGGTGAGGTCCTCCAGGGGTATGCCGCCCTGGGGGACTCGGAGCAGGGTCTCCTGCGGGATGCGCTCGGCGGCCGACTCCAGCCAGGCCACCCGCAGCCCGTCGGGTCCGTCGTAGTAGGCGTCGGCGGGCTTGACCAGGAGGGCCATGGCCGAGAGCCCCTCCCGGTAGCCGTTCCACATCTCGTGGAGGCCGTCGTAGCCGAAGCCCATCAGCTCGAAGGGGATGCCCCTCCGCAGCCAGGACCAGGGCGGTTCGTCTTCGGCCTCCGTCCAGAACTCGATGAAGGGCGCGTAGAGGGGGAAGTGCCGCTCCCCGAAGAGCCCGGCGAAGCGCTCCACCCTCCCGCGTACGTCGGGGGCCGCCAGCGCCGCCTCCGCCTCCTGGGGGAAGAGACGGCGCACCAGCCCCACGAACCAGGCGTAGTCGTCGGCGTATCCGACCAGCGTGACCAGCTCCCGCAGCGACGGCGGACGCCGCAGGAGCAGTTTCGCCAGGCCGCTCAGTTGCGCCGGGGCCGCAGTTGCCATCGCAGCGCCTCCAGTAGCCGCCCCGTGGCCGAGGCGTAGTCCTGGGCCTGTACGCAGGCCGACTCCACGTCTGACTGCCTTGCGGCCGCGGCGTCCAGGTCGAAGGAGCCGTCGGGCCGTGTGAGCTCCGCCGTGAGCTCCAGGATGCTGAGGCCCGCCGGCGGGGTCGCCGCCAGCAGACCGGTGAATGTCCGGTTGTCCATCGGACTCCCTCCTCTAGCTCCGTGCGGAGGGGAAGGCCCCCTTGGTGCCCACCCGCCGCTGGAACTCGTAGATGGTGTCGTCGCCGCGCTTGGTCTCTTTGACCGAGGCGTTGGCGATCTCCCCGTAGAAGTCGGAGAGGGTCGCCTTCACCTGGTCGACGCTCATCTGGGGGTCCGGGTCTGGGAACTCGCGGTCGTCGTAGACAAAGATGCGTGCCATTGGTTCATCTCCTTTGTGCGTGTTGTGTTTCGCTGCGTTGCCACCTGCGGGGAGGCCGCCGCTCCATGTGCGGCGACCTCTCCCGTGTCCGTGCGGTCTAGCGTCCTGCGCCGACCGGCTCTTCCTCTCGCTCCTGTTCCACCGCCCACTCGAACAGGGACAGTGACGGGGCCTGGGTCTTGCGGCCCCTGGGCTTGACCGGCTCCTCGGCCATGAACTCCGCCCAGGAGAACAGCGACTGCTGCGCCTCCGGGGACTCGTCCTCGTGGTGGCCGTTGGTCCCGTTCCCGTTGACCGGGGCGGGCGCGTGGCCGTTGCCGTTCCCGTTGACGTGGCGGCCGTTGACCGGGACAAGCTCGACCGTCGGCCCGATACCGTCGGCGTGGTGGCCGTTGCCGTTGGCGTGCTTACCATTCCCGTTGACCTCGACCGTCTCCGGCTCGACTTCGACGCCCTTCCAGCCGTCGTCCACCAGCAGCTCCTCGGCCTCGCTCTCGGCGTTCCTGGCCTGGGCGAACACCTCCTCCATCGTCTCGGCCTCGTCCTCCTCGTCGCCGCTGACGATCCTGCGGGCCAGGGCCATCATCATGTCGTCGCCGTCGTCGCCGTAGGCGGCCAGCCCGTCCTCCGGCAGCTCGCCCTCGACGGCAAGGGAGCTCTGCATCTTCTTCGCCACCAGCTTCAGCGCGTCGGCCTGCAGGGTGTTCCTGTAGCTCATGAACACCACCTTCACCGGGCGGGTCTGCCCGATGCGCCACGACCGCCGCGACGCCTGCCGGACCACATAAACGCTGTAATCCGTTTCGTCCCAGACGATTGTCGGGAAGTCGATCAGGTCGAGGCCGGTCTGCACCAGCCGCGGGTGGCAGATGAGGACATCTATGCCCTCGTTCACCTTGTCGGCCACCCACTTCTCCCTGCGGTTCGGGGCCACCGCGTCGGCCTTCATCACCGCCACCCTGAACCCGTGCCGGGTGAGGAAGTCGTCCATCCGCCCGGTGATGTCACGCGTCCCCGTATGGGTGACGTAGACCAGCACTCGCCTTCCCTCCAGCCGCTCGGCGGCCACCAGGTCGATGAGCGCCTTCTCCTTCGGGTAGAGCTTCTCCTCGGACAGGGGCGGCACCTGCACTATGACGTCCCCGGTCCGGGGGTCGAAGACCGTCTCCCCCCTTGTGCAGCCGTCGGGGTACGCCAGCAGGGTCTGGAGGTAGGTCGCCAGCAGCCGCTTCGAGCCGGATTTCAGCGCCTTCGCCAGCTCCTCCTTCAGCGTCTCGAACACGTGCTTGTAGGCGCTGCGCTGGGAGTAGCCGGTGGCGTCCTCCTCCGAGTCCATCGAGGACACGAGGATCTTCTCCTCGTAGTCGGGCAGGCCGGAGGCAACGTCCGCCAGTCTGAGGAAGACGGTGTTCCCGATGATGTGGAACAGGGCGCTGGGAACGAGTCCCGGCCTCTCCCTGGTGACCTTGCGGTAGCTGCGCCTCCTGCTGTTGCGCCCGTCCTCCACCGCGTCGTCGTCGGGCTTGCCGACGGTGACCTCCTCGAAGCCGTACCGCTGTATCCAGCGGTGCTCGTCCGACCGCCCGAACTCCGTCCTGATCTCAGGGCTGAACCGGTAGAGCAGGTGGAAGATGGTCGAGGAGTAGCCGCCGAGGAGCGTCCCGGTGAGGCTGAGGGACTTGCCGCACACGTCGGCGAGGATGCCGGCGGCGATGCCCTGGGCGCTCCCTCGCCCCTTGAACTCATGCACCTCGTCGCCGATCAGCAGGTCGAAGAACCCCTTCATCCTGTGCTTGATGTAGTCGGCCAATGGGTAGCGGGCCGGGCCGGACCGGTCGGCCTGCCAGAGGGGGGCGTTGCAGCCGGCGCAGGTGTGCTTGCGGCGGTTCAGGTCGGCGTCCGTGAGGGGCACGCCGTCCTTGTCCACCACCTGCGCGGTGCAGTCGGGGCAGCAGGGGACCCGGAAGGGCTCCCCCGTCTCCTCGTCCCGCAGGAGCCTTCCCTTCGAGACGGCCCACCGCTGTATCACGGCGGGCATCCAGCGGTAGGACAGCTTGGCCTTCTCCCGGCTCATCACCGCGAAGAGGGGGCCGGAGCCGACGGAGAGGCGCAGCCGCTCCAGGTCGGTGATGGACTCGACGATGGCGGCGCGGACGAAGGGCACCGTCTGTTCGATCTCCCGCTTCCACTTGGGGACCAGGTGGGGCGGGCAGATGACGAGAATCCTCTCGAAGCCCGCCATGTATGCCGCCGCCGCGCCGATGAAGGTCTTGCCGGTTCCCATCTCTCCGACGACGGTGGTGCCCCGGTGGGCCTTGAGGGAGAGGGCCGCGCCCCTGATGGCGTCGGCCTGCGCCCCCAGGGGCTTGCGGAGCAGTCTGGGGATCGTGCCGCCGTTCTCCGAGGGGCGGTAGAGGGGCGGGTAGGACTCCACCACCCTTCGCGCTATGGCGTCCTTGAACTTGTCGATGAAACCTCCGAGGTTCATGTCAGTCGTCCTCCTTTTCCGTGGTGGGCCGGAGGACGACGCAGGGACCCGAGACGCACCACGCCCCCGGTGGGGGACGCTTCTGTGTCGCGGGTCCCTGGAAACGTCCCCAGGCGGTTGCTTGAACGTGCGAGACCCGCGCCAGTTGGCGGGGGCCTCGTTATGCGCTCGGTGCGAGCCGTCTATGCGGCTTTCAGGGCCTCCCTGCGGGCGGTCTCGGCAGCTTTTGCGTCGTCGTAGCAGCGTCCCGTCAGGTGGTATGCCTTCACCGGCGAGGACACGGCCCTGCCGTAGTCGTCGATGTCCACCGAGGCGGTCTGCATGGCCGGTTCGCCGGGGGCGATGGGCTGCCCGCACCGGCAGCAGGCTTCGAGGGTCATGGTGGTCTGCATCTTTCGACCTTCCTTTCCTTGATAAGAGGGGTCTTCAGAGTCGTTCCGATAGAGCGAAGGCCCCGCAGGTCGAATGAACCAACGGGGCCTCGTTGCGCGGCTCGGGGTGAGCCGTCCGAGCTAGGCGGCGATGTCCTCGATCCGTCCGTCTCCCAGGTCGAGGGCCACCACGGTAGTCGTCAGCTTCTCGCGGTGGACCTCCTTCTCCGGGGCGTCCTCCACCAGCACCATGTCCTTCGAGGTGCGGCCCTTGACCAGGATGCGCCTGTCGTCGGCTTCGAGCACCAAGTTGTCGAGGAAGCCCGCCGCCACCAGCATCGCCATGTGCCCCCGTCTGAGAGGCATGAGCGGCCGGGTGCGGCTGTCGCTCGCGGGCCACAGGGAGTCGGTGATCTCCGTGCTGGCCCAGAGCCCCGACCGGCGCGCCTCAGCCGCAGCGGCGACGGGATCGACGGTGCGGGTGGTGAACAGGATGTCGCCGTTCGGCGTGGTGGCCGGGCTGTACTCCGTGTAGGAGTAGGAGTTGCGCTGGGAGCGCAAAGGCTCCGGCTCCCCCACCGCCCACTCCAGCACCATGCTCTCGGCTGTGGCGTCAGGAACGGGGTCGGCCTTGCGGTAGCCCATCAGGACCACCTGGTCGAAGACCTCCCGTTCAGGGTCGGGGAACGCCCAGCATCGCATCCGCCCGTAGTGGGTGGACAGGTAGCGGGCCGAGACCGCGAGGCGCTGCCGTGGCACGATGAAGACCAGCAGGCCGCTCTCAGCCAGGTAGCGCGTGGTCTGCGTCAGGAAGGCGTGCTCCGTCCGCTTGTCTTCGGAATCAAAGTCATACGGCGGATTCAAGAGCAGCAGGCCGAAGGCCCCGTTCGCTATCGACGTTGCGAACAGGTCCGAGGCCAGGGTGCGGTGGAGCACCTTCTCCGCCTCCTCCGCCCTGTCCCGGTGCAGTTCGACGCCGTAGGTCTCGATGGGGATGGCGTTGGGCCTGTCCAGGCGTTCGGCTAGCCTCTCCAGCGCGTCCCCGGCTCCGCAGCAGGGGTCGAGGATGCGGATGGTCTCCCGGCCCCGGTGGTAGGAGCCGGTGGGGGTGTGAATCAGCTCGGCGACCAGGTCCACCACCCGGTCGGGAGTCGGATAGTAGCCCCCTTTGGCTTGTGCAGCGAGTCTCATGTCGTCTCTCCTTTCTTGCTTACTCTTCTGTCGCTTGGTATCGCACCCAGACGGACTGGGCCTTGCGCTCGCGCGTCTCGACGCCGGCCTGCGCCGCCGGGCGGAAGACGTCCCACCCGGACTCCGTCCGGGGCTTGGCCCACTCGTAGGTGCGACCGTCGAAGGTGTCGCGGAGGGCGCCGTCCACGACGGCCGCCACGTGCTTCGTCGTGCCGACGATGAAGTCGCCGTAGCGCTGGTGCGCCTCCGTGAACGTCGGGCGCGCTCCCGCCGGGAGGCGGACCTTCCGGAAGCCGTAGACCTCGAGAACGCGGTCCTGGACGCGCCGGGCGGTGATCTGGCCCTTGCGGCGGGGCGCTTTGCGGTTGCGCTCCCGTGTGGCGTAGGCGTTGCCGCTCGCGGCGTAGCCGTTGCTCTTCATGTGCTCGGCCATCGTGAGGTAGACGGCGCGGTAGTCCTCGCCGGTGCAGATGGCGACGGCGCGGACGACGCAGTCGCCGGTCCTGCCCCGGTAGCCAGCGGCTTCCCGGCCGCCGTCGTCGTAGCGGTAGTCGATCATGACGTCGCGCCTCCCGCCGCTACTGGCTCCTCTTCGGGCAACGTCAGCCTGCCCGACGCAACGGCGCCGGACAGGTCGTCCCGCAGCTTCTTGGCCTTGGGAGAGCACCGGTAGGCGGAGACGCCCACCGATTGCAGGGGGACTATCTCCTCTTCCTCGATGCCCCGCTGCCAGAGCCAGCCCGCCCAGGAGCCGTGGAGGGGGAGCGGGCTGCGCTTGTCGAGGAACCGGTGATGGAGAGCCGGGGCCTCCTCCTCCGACTGCGCCAGCAGGAGGAAGGAGTCCTTCTCGAATCCGTATTCGGCGGTCTTGGTGTACACCAATGCGTGCCATCCGCCGCTCGCCGGCAGGCGGGCGATCTTGGTCGTCCAGGTGCCTATGGTCTCGTGGGGAATCTGGCACCGCTGGTAGCCGCCGCTGAGGGCCATCCCGTCGGCGCCTTTGATGATGTGGGCAACGTCCGGGGGCTGCTTGAGCAGCGAGGCCCAGATCGCCTTGAGCGCCGTCTGGGAGCCGACCATCGAGACGAACCAGAGGCCGTCGGTCTCCTCGTCGCGGGCGAAGGCGTCGGCGGTTGCCGAGAAGCCGCCCGCCGTGATGGTGAACAGCTCTTCGGGGTCTATGGTGTGGGTCGCAAGCATGATGAATCTCCTTTCCGTCGTGAGTGCTGAGGGGATGCGCGGGGCGTGGATTGCCCCTGCGTGAGAGCCGGACGGCGTGGGCCGTCAGGACATGAGGCCCCGTTCCTTGAGGCTGACGGACCGCTCCCCGCCGATGACCACGTGGTCCAGCAGCTCGATGCCCAGGAGCTTGCCCGCCTGTGCCAGCTCCCTGGTGATGGCGGCGTCCTCCGGGCTGGGCGTCGGGTCCTGGCTGGGGTGGTTGTGGCTGACGATGATGCTGGGGACGGCCTCGATGACCGCCGGGCGGAAGACCTCGGCGTTCCTCACGATGGCCGAGGACACGTTGCCCTGGTAGATGATCCGCTGGCCCACCACCTGGTTCCTGGTGTTCAGCAGCAGCACCCGGAGCTGCTCCTGGGCGAGGCCGGACATCTCCGGCCCCAGCAGCTTCCGCACGTCTTCGGGGCAGTTGATGGAGGGCGGGTCCTCCGGGCCTTCCGGCCTCGTCGCCACGTCGTAGCGGACCGCCAACTCCCCCAGCAGGCTCAGGTTGATGCGGAGCGCGTTCAGCAGAACAGCGTCCTTGGTGAAAGTCTTCTTCCTGGTCATGTCGGCCTCCTTCGCTATCGGTTGGAACAGAGAGCGGGGCCGCCCCATGTAGAGGGAAGCGGCCCCGTGGTGCGCCTTCGGGAAGGCGTCGCTATGCGGCTGTGTTGCGCCCGGCTAGAAGGGAGAGGCGGCGACCGGCTCCTCGATGTCCGAGGCGTCGCCGTTGTCCTTCCCGCCGTTGCCGCCCCTGGAGTCGAGGAAGACGACCTCGGAGGCGTGAATCTCGGTGCGGTAGCGCCGCTGCCCGTCGTCGCCCTCCCAGGTGTTCTGGACCAGGCGTCCGGCGACGTAGATGCGGTCGCCCTTCCCGACGTACTCGTTCACCGCCTCGGCGGTCTTGCTCCAGACGACGACGTTGTGCCAGTCGGCCTCTGTCTCCCCGTCCTGGCGGCGGCGCTCGGTGGCCAGCCGCAGCTGAGTGACGGCGGTGCCACCCTGGGTGTACTTCATCTCCGGGTCGGTCCCGACCCTGCCCAAAAGCTCTACCTTGTTGATGGTGCGTGCCATTTCGGTTCCTCCTGAATGGTGTGGCGCTGGCTTTGCCGCGCCCTGTTGAATGAAAGCGGGGCCGTCCCGTTAGAGGGAAACGGCCCCGTGGTTGCGCGCCCCTTGGGGAGCGTCTAGCTGACCCGCAGGTACTCGGAGACGTTCTCGGTGACGATCTCGGCCCGAACGTCCGGGTCCAGCAGGTTGTTGAGCCGCCTGTAGTCCACCGAGTAGCGGCGGGACTTCACCATTCCCACGGAGCGGGTCTTCTCCCGCCCCTGGAGCTTGGCCTTGTCCACTCCCTGCTGCCCCAGCCAGGCCCGGAGCTTGTCCACCACCCACCGCTTCTCGTCCTCGAACTCCCGGATCGTGTCCTGGATTTCCTCGTACTCGTGGAGCGCGTTCCGCGCCTGCTCGTCGGTCACCGGCTCCACAGGCTCGGCGTCCTCAGCGGGTTCCGGTTCCCCCTCGGCTTCCGCCGCCGTCCCCGGCAGGCAGACGTTCAGGAAGGGGCAGGACTTGCATTGCCAATCCGTGACGGAGTAGTCCCGTTCCGGCAGGGCGTCGGGGTCCGGCCCGTAGAGGACCAGGTGAGCGCCCAGCTGACCGAGCCACTCGGAGGCCCGTTCCAGGGCCTGTCCCACCCGCTCGGCGGGTATGACCTCGTAGTCCCACTGGCGGCTGCCGGTGTCCATCGTGGCGATCACCGCGTCCCGCAGCTCCCCGAAGGTCCCCAGGGTGTAGAAGCCTGCCTGGGCCACCGACGCCGGGTGGCTGCGCTCCGCTCCCAACGTCCGCCACCGCTTGAACGCCTCGGGTCCCCTCGTCTTGACCTCGACGACCGCCTCGCCGCCGAACAGGGGCAGCACTCCCGTGGCGTCGGGGTGGCCGGTGACCAGCATGTTGGGGCCAACCTGCACCGACACCTGCTGCGGGTCCCGGGGGTCGGCGGGAGTCACCTCCCAACCGGCCCGCTCCATCGCCCGCAGCACCACCGGCTCCAGGGCGTTGCCCGCCTCCAGCACCGTCAGCGTTTCCTCGGTCTTGGGGTTGGTGACCTCGTGCCCCGTCGCCTCGTACCAGAGGGCGCGGCGGCAGTTGCCCGCCGCCGATGCCCGTATCTCAAGCTGCCCGTCCCCGTCGAAGCGGGCGTTGGGGCGGGAGTAGACGTCCGCCTTGTTGTGGTCAATCGTCGTCGTCATGTCATGTCCTTTCCTTGTCGGTTTCCTGTAGATGAGAAGCGGGGCCGCCCCCGTGTGGAGACCGCCCCGTCGTTGTGCGCCCTGCGTCCGTTGTCCGTGCCCTTCAGGCGGCCTTGGCTGCTTCTGCGTCCTGCACCCCCTCCCTTGCTTTCAGGTGTTGCTTCAGCACGTGGGCGATGCCGTCGCCGATGCCGAGCACCGCCATGCTCTCGCCGTCGGGCAGGCGGTTGAAGAAGGGCTGCATCTCCTGGATGCCCCGGCACTGGTCGATGATTTCCTCGACCGGGGTGCCCCGCCGCAGGTGCAGCGAGATGAGGCGGCAGGCCAGCTCGGTGACGCCGTGCTGGAAGGAGCCGCCCTTGCCCAGCCAGCCGAAGACCTCGAAGGGCTCGCCGTCCTCGTCCGTCGAGACGGTGACGTAGAGGTTGCCCATCTCGGTGCTGAGCTTGGTGGTGGTGCTGGGAAGGCTGCGGGGTCTAGGCCGCGTGGTCGTAGCCATCGCCCACCCCCTTTCCCCGGAGATAGGGGAGCGCGGGAGCGTACCGCTCGAAGTATTCGGCAGTCCTGACCGCCGCCGCCCGCTCCCGGTCGTCGCCGAGACCCAGGAGCGTCCTGACGATGGACTCCTCGCAGTCCTCTTCGGCGAAGGTCGCGTTGAACATGGCGTCCCGGACGCAGTCGGGCAGCGAGTACCACCGCTCCCGGCTGAGCTTCAGCCCGCCGTGGCTGGCGGTGGACACCCGCCAGACGCCCTCGGCCAGCTCCTCGATGTCCTGGGGAGGCCCCCAGGGTGTGTGCATCGTCGTTGTCATGGCTCGTAACCTCCTTGTCCTGTAATGGGAAGCGGGGCCGCCCCCGAAGAGACGACCCCGCTCGATTCCCGTGTCCCGAATGTCAGGGCGGACTAGGCCGCCTGCGCCTGCCGCGTCTCCTGGAGCTTCTTTGCGGCGGCCTCCACCAGCGGGGCCAGCTCCGAGGCGTCCAGGGCGTCGAGGTCCTTGCCCGTCTTGTTCTTGACGGCGGTCCGCACCCCGTCCTCGTCGAAGCCCTGCTCGGCGGCGACCTCGATGAGCCGCTTGCGCAGCGCCGGCGCGTTGTCCGGGCCGGACGCCGCCTTTGCCTGGGCGGGAGCCCGCTGGGGGCGGGAGGCGCCGCCGCCGTTCCTGCCCGTCTGCCTGGCGGCGGTCCGCTGGGCCTTGGGCGCCTCCACCGGCTGGTCTCCGTAGAAGCCGTTGCCGAACTGGACGCCGAAGCTCCTGAGCGCCCGCTTCATGCCGTCCGTCACCGCGCCCTTGATGGCGGTCTCATGGCCGTCTGCGTTGTCCTCGGCCACGGCGTTGAACCCGATGTCCGTGCGGGGCGGCGCGCCGGGGACGGTGACCCGCACCGGAGCGCTGTAGAAGGAGGTGGTCTTCACCTCTCCCGTCTTGGTATCGACGTTTTCGATCTGCCGCAGCGTCACGTCTCCCGCCAGCTCGTATCCCCATCCGCCAAAGCCGAATACCCGGTTGGCCTGGTCGATGACGACGTGGCCTTCCAGGTAGTCGTAGGTGCGCCCGGCGCGGCCCTTGCGCTGCGAGACCAGCGCGGGGTCGAGGGGCTGCCCCAGGGCGTTGGTGACGGCGGGCGGCAGCCCGTCCCAGAGCAGCTCGTGCTCGCCGACGATTGCGGCGTCGGGCTTGTGCCCGTTGCCGTTGACGGGGACGAGGCCGTTGCCCGTCCCGTTGCTGTGTCCGTTGTTGCTTCCGTTCCTGTTGACCATGTCTGTCTCCTTCTGTGTGGTGTGTTTCTGTAGCGAATGGCCGGTGCGGGTTCCCTATGGGAAGCCGTGTGCGGGCGAAGCCCGTCGTGAATCGGGCATAGGTCCTCCTGGGTGGTGAGAGTGGGGATGGGTGAGGCGGGAACAAGTCCCGTTAGAGAGAGGCGAAGTGGGCCGGGAAGCCCGCAGGGGAGCGGCGGGGAGCCGCTAGCGGGCGGAGCGGGCCGCCTGCGTCAGCAGGCGCAGGAAGACGGCGCGTCCCTGGGGAAGGGCGGCAAGCTCGGCCACGTCGCCGACGCCGGGGGGAAGGGCGACGGCGGCGGCCCTGCGTCCGAGCAGGGTCTGAAGCCGCCCCGTCGCCTCGCGGCCCGCGTCGTCGTTGTCAAAGGCGAGGAAGACGCGGGGGCAGCCCCGGAGGGCGCTGGCGACCCGCTCCACGCCCTGGGTGCCCAGGGCTGCGACGGCCGGAAGGCCCCATCCGGTAAGGGCGAGCCAGTCGAAGACCCCCTCGGCGACGACCGTCCAGGACGGCGCAGGGCCGAGACGCCCCATCCCAAGCACCGGCTTGGGGCCGGGCAGCGCTTGGAACCGAGGCGTCCGGTCGGGATCGACGGCCCGCCCGACGAGCCAGCGGACCAGCCCGCCGGAGGCGTCGGGCACGACGACCATCCCGGCGAACCGCTCCGCTCCCCGCTCTATGAACAGCCCGCAGTCCCTGAGCCGGTCGGCGGCGAAGCCGTCCGACTCAAGGGACTCTCGCAGCCCGCTGCCCGGCGCATAGCCGAGGCCCAGGCGGGCTGCCGCGGACAGGCCGACGCCCCGCGAGGCCAGGTACTCCCGCCCCTCCGAATGACGGCGCAGCCGTCCGGCGTAGAACCGGGCCGTCGCCGTCAGCAGGGTGGGGTCCCTTGGAGCCAGCGCGGCGGACTTGGGACGCCGCGCTCCGGCTGGACGAACAGCGGCCCTGGGCGCAAGCCCTGGGCTGCCGTCCAGTCGCGCGATGGCCTCGGGCAGGCTCAGGTTCTCGACACGCCGGATGAAGTCCAGCACGTCGCCCCCTTCGCCGCACCCGAAGCAGTAGAACCGCTCCGAGTCGCCGTACACCGTGAAGCTGCCCTCGACCTCGTCGTGGAAGGGGCAGACGCCCTGGCGGACCCTGCCCCTTCCCCTCAGCCGCACGCCCGACGCCTCCACCGTGTCGCCCAACGGGTGACGGGCCTTCAGCGCCGGGATGTCAACCGTCGTGTGTGCTACGACCATGACGCGCCTCCCTTCAGCGGCTTCAGCCCCTGCAGGCTGCGCCGCGAGACCAGCTTGCCCGGCTCCCAGCGCATCCCCAGGACCGCCGCGACCTCCAGCGAGCCGTCGTCACGGGGAACCAGTGCGGCGGCCCGTCCCGTGCCCTGGCTGTAGACCAGGAGGTTCCGGTCGCCGGAGCGCCGCCGCACCAGGTCCGTCCACTCGGCATAGGCCCACCGCGCCTCCTTCGTAGTCGCCGCCCCCGCCGCGTCCACGCCGGCGAAGACCGCCAGCGCCCCGTCGAGGTCCCCCGCCTGCCTGAGCCGCCGGGCCTCGTGGACGCTCCGGGCCACGCTGGGGGTTGCCGTCTGCACAGCCGTCTCCGGCTCAGCCCTGAACAGGGCCGCCATCAGCCGGTCGACCAGCTCTTCCAGGCTTGGCCGTGGCCTTGTCCCAGTCCCACCAATCGTCGTTGCTTGCGTCGTCATCGTGTCCTCCTTCATGTTGTGTTGCTCGTGCCGTCTGTCGCGCCTGTTGCGCCCTCGCCGACTGTTGCCGATGCGCCTGCTGCGTCCGTCCCGTCCGCTGCCTGCCGTTGGGCCTGGCGAACCGCCTGAGCAGCAGCGCACCGAGGCCGAGGCCGACCGCGTTCAGGAAGACCAGCTCGCCGTCGCCGGTCACCAGCGGCCCCGCCAGCAGCAGCGCCGCCCCGACCGCAATCGAGGCCCGCTTGTGCCGCCCGATGAAACCGCCGACGCCGGCCGAGACCGCCTTGACCCTTGGAACCGTTGCCTTGATGTCCTTGACGTGCATTCACGCCTCCTTTCCGCTGTTGACCCGTGCCGGCATCCGTGGCGCAGGTCATGTGTGATGGGGTTGACGAAAGACGCACTCCGCCCACGGTCGGATGCCGGACGCGGGAGACGGAGTGGGGTGAAAGAAGACGCAGCTCGGCCCAGGGTCAATTCACGGGGAATCGACTCAGGGGAGCTACTGTTACGTGGGGGATGAAGAAGACGCAGCCCGGCCCAGGTGATCCGTTGCGAATCGACTTGGGAAGCTGCGAGACGTGAAGCGGCCAGCCTGCTTCTCAGTGGCAGACCGGCGCGTGTCGAAGCTGCGGGACGGCTGAGGTCAGCCATGCCGCAGGCATGTGGAATGGGCCGGGGCGAAAGACGCACTCCGACCGACTGGGTGAGGACGCAGCGCAAGGCACTCCGTCCCAGGTGTCCAGCGGAAGGAGCGATCAACCCCAACCGCACAACCAGGTGTCCAGCGGGAGAAGCAATCAACTCCAACCGCAAGACCAGTGCCCAACGGGTGAAGGACCAACGTCAAACTTCAACCGCCGGACGTGGACCGAGGACGAAGGACCAGGGTCAACTCCGTCGATTCGGCCCGAGCTGCTTGCGAAGGACCAACGTCAAACTCCGCAGTGGCAGCATTCCCTCGTGGGAGACTCTATGGTCTACCCGTGCAACAGGGATCACGCACCCAGGTTTCTATGGTTGGAAACCTTGGAAAAAGCCTAACAACGCATCCATTATTACCGCACCCGGCACCCGATGTGAAGACTTTCGCCGTCCAACCGCCCAAATCGTTGTATTTAGTTACAGAAAACGTCAGGAAAAGTTCACATCGTTCGTCCGGCGCCACGACGCGCTTCCGCGCCGGTTACTGCCGCCAGAGTCCCAGGGTAACGATCCGTCTCCCCTTGCTCAGAAGCTCAGCCTTTCTCCGCGCTCTCCGCGTGTCGTAGAGCGCGGTCCTGCGCCAGCTGGTCTGCCCGCTCCGGTCGAGGCCCCGCAGCGGCTGCTTCTCTGGCGGCAGCGTCATCCCGTGCTCTTCCAGCAGCGCCAGCTCGACCTCCAAGACACGCTCCTGGGCCGCCAGCCAGTCCAGGCCCCTGCCCTCGTTGGGGTGCGCGTCCTTCAGCCCCCGCCACTCGACGATCAGGGGCCACGCCTCCCCGAATATCGCCTCGTCGTCGGGGGCCGGCTCCCGCGTCGCCAGGTCGGGGTACTCCCGCCGCATGGACGGCTTCGACGGAGGCTTTCTACCCGCCCGCGTCGCACCGGCCTCCGCTGCGTTGGAACCCTCCGGCTGCGGACCGGCGCCGGCATGACCGGCCCCGGTCCCCTGGGGGTCGTCCCGCCCCAGGGCCGTCACCGCGCCCTCGATGCCCGACAGACGCCTGCGCACCTCCTTGCCCAGGGCCTCGACCTCGCCCGCCACGCCCTTGACCTCGCCGGCCAAGCCCTCGACCCGTCCTTCGAGCTCCTCGTTGCGCTTGCGCTGCCGCTCCGCCGCCGAGCCGACGCCCTCCTGCAACGCCCGCTCCAACGAGTCCCGCACCCGCCGCGTGAGCCGCCCGGTCTTGGCGCAGTCCGTCACCGTCTGCGGGTCGATCTCCAGCACCCGCGCCGCGCCCTTGTAGCCCTTCTCCCGCACCAGCTCTTGCAGCAGCGCCATGAGCCGCATGTGGTGGATGTTCTCCACGTCCCTGCTGTTCTCGATGCCGTGTTCCGTTGTTTTCATGGACTTTCCTCCTTCATAAAACTTGCCCTCAGCTTCGGCCCAGCTTTGGCCCTGTTGTTGCCCCCGCCGTTTCCCGGCGTCCTGCACCCCCACATCAGTCGCGTTTCACGCCGCGTTTTCCAACGCACCCGCCGCTGTTACGGCCCTGTCTGCCCCCCACCATCGAGCGGGTTTCCTCGCTTTCGACCGGAACGCAGCCTTAACTCGAAGTGTTCACTGTTTACCTCCTGTAGGGGGCGTTTTCCCCCTGCACCAGCTACGAATTCCCGACTCTCGCCCCTCTGTTACCAAAGTCAATCTCCTGTACACCCCAATAGCAGCACGGACGGGGCCGGTTTCCAAGTCCCTTATGAGGTGCATCATTTTTGCTATACCTTTCAGGCCGTTTTCACCCGCAATTCGCTTGTTCACACTCTCTGGCGAGTGCCGCGATTCGATGAGTCGCAGCAAACCGCAGAGAGGTGAACAAGTTGGCGCTGAAATCGAAACCCCGGTCGCTCAGGCGGCTGTTACCCCTGGCAATCGCGCTGCTTCTGGCGGCGCTTGTGGCAATCCCCGCAAGCAACCTCGCCCTGGCCCAGTCGCTGCCCGGCGACGCCGTCGCCCTGGTCAACGCCGACCGGGACTTCGTCGAGCGCAAGAAGGGCGGCGAGTTCGTGGCCCGCCCCGTCTTCGACCGGGAGATCGAAACCCTCTTCTACGCGGTCCGCGACGCCGACACCGGCGACTGGATAAGCGCCATGTACCGGGTGCAGGGCGGGGAGAAGAAGCGCAGCGACGGCTGGGAATACTCGTGGGAGTACCCCGACCTGGACGACCACCCCGACCTCGACCCCGACCGGGCCTACCTGCTGGTCATGCTGGCGGCCGCCGAGAGCGGTGAGCGGGGGGACTTCTACGCGGTCATCCCCTTCCACGAGCCGGGCCGCATCTGGGACAAGATTCTGTCCGCCCTCAACCCCGGACGCTGGGCGAGAGCCTTCGCCGGCTGGGTGATCGAGGGAGTCCACGGGACCCTCTGCGGCGTCGTTGAAAGAGCCAGCGGCGAGGACGCCGCCAACTGCCGGGGAGGGTAGCGCATGAGCGACATCCTCACCGGCACCCCCGCAGACCTGACCTACGCCAACGAGATGGTGCGCCATGCTTGGCTGGTCGTCTGGGCCATCACCTCCGGCGCCCTCGTCGTCATCCTGGGTTGGATGGGCCTCAGCCTCATCATGGCCGAGCACCTGGGCCGACAGCAGGCGAGCTGGCGGGAGATGGTGCCGCGCCTGGTGCTCGGCCTGGTGGCCGCCGCATCGTCCCTCTGGTGGTGCGCCCTGATCCTGGACGTGGCCGACGCCGTGTCCGGCTTCATCGCCGTCTCCCTGGGCGTCACGCCCGGAGACCTGCTCCGGGCTCCCCTCAACACGTTTCTCACCTCCGTGCAGGCCGGGAGCGTGGGCATGGCCCAGATCTTGGCCCTGCTCTACCTGGTCTACGGCTTCTTCGTCCTCTACGTCGTGGTGCAGATGGTGCTGCGCCTGGCCCTCATCGACATCCTGCTGGCCCTGGCCCCGATTGCGCTGGGGCTGTGGATTCTGCCCCACACGGCGGGCTGGGGCCGCCACTGGCTGCGCCTCTTCATGACGACGGTGTTCCAGCAGGCGGTCCAGCTCATCGCCCTGGCCCTAGGGCTCGGCTTCCTCAACCAGTTCGCGTCGATAGCGGCCTTCGAGCCGGTGCAGGACCTGGTCTGGAAGCTGCTCATGTCCATTGCCTTCGTCTACATGGCGACCCGTGTGCCGTCGATGCTGGGCAATCACGGCACCTTCGACTCCTGGCTCCAAACCCTCTACTTCGGCATGAACCTGCCCGGCTCGATGGTCCGGGCGGCCAGGTCCATCGGGCTGGTGGCGGGGGGAGCCGCAGGGGGGCCGGGAGGCATGGCCGTTGGAGCGATGGCGGCCAGCGCGGGCCTGTCGGCGGCGTCGAGCGGGCTCAGCTCGGCGGCTTCCCTGGCGACCCCATCGGCTGGCGGGGGAGACGGCGGCGAAGCCCCCAGGAGCAGCGGCGAGTAACGACGAAATCCACCGGCGCGAACGAGACCCGCGCCAACCAATACCACGACGGAGGCGGAGCGATGTGCAGCTAACGGAGTTCACGAAACCCGACCAATAGAGACGAGCAAAGCACTCGGAAACGAGAGAGGAGAAACAACGAATGGAACAACTGACGCAGACCATATCGAACCTGGTGGGCATCCTGCTGGGGATCGTGGGAGCGGTGGGCGTCGGCTTCTTCATCTACGGCGCGTACATGTACCTCACCGCCAGCGGAGCGCCCAACCAGATGGAGCGCGGTAAGAGCGCAATGATGACCGCCCTGGCGGGCATCGTGCTGGCCCTGGTCGCCTACGGCGTCGTGGAGCTGGTGATGAACGCCGTGGTGGACCCGGGAATCGACATCGACGACGCCCTGCCCGAACCGGAAGCCCCCGGCGGCGGAGACAGCAGCAGCAGCAGCGGCGGCTAGGCCCGACGTGAGGAAGGAGGAAGAAGACATGAGAGAGCACGAAGTACCGACCCACGTGCAAGCGGAGGACAAGGTCCTGCTGGGGTTCACCTTCCCGCAGGTCGTGGCGGTGATGGCCGTATTCGCTTTGTCCTACGGGGCCTACCGCTACGCCCCCGTCGGCCCCTCCGAGGTGCGCATGGCCCTTGCCGTCCTCTTCGGACTGATAGGGGTGGCGATGACCGTGGGGAAGATCGGCGGCCGGCGGCTGCCCCTGGTGGCCGCCGACCTGCTGAAGTACCGGCTGGGGGCGCGGGTCTACGCCGGGCCGGTGGCCCAGCTGCTGAGAAGCGAGCCGCCCGCGCCGGCGCAGCCGGTGCGGAGCGGCCCCGGCCCGCTGAGCCTGATGGCGAAACGCGCCGGGCGCGGGCTGCGAAGGCTGCGCAAGAACAGGAAGACCCGCAAGAACAAAGAGCGCCGCAACGGGCGCATGCGCTGGTTCGGCAAGCGCAGGGGCAAGAACGGCGGGAACCAGCAGAGCCGCGACCACCGGGCTGAGACGCTGGAGACGAGGCGGAGGAAGCCCCGCATGGGCTGGTTCCCGGTCGTGGCCCTGGCCGTCCTGATGGCGGCTGTCGTCGCCGTCCCGCAATCCGCCCTGGCCGACGGACACGAGGACGGGGGCTGGAGCTCCGACGAGATTGACTTCCAGCCCCCGCAGCCGGTCGAGGGACGGCGGCTCTTCGTCGAGAGGTTGTCAGTAACCGGCGACCGGGCCGCCGTGACCCTGCGGGCCGCCACCGCCCTGGACCTGCGGGTGCGTGCCTTCGGCGGCCCGCAGGGCCGCTCTCTGCGGTTCTGGGGGTCGGCCAGCCTGGACGAGGGGGAGCGCATCGACTACTCCCTCCCCCTGCACGGCCCCGCGCCGTCCCTGACCTTCTCCTGGGAGGACGAGCTGGAGCAGGCCGGGGCCGTCACCGTCGAGGGCGGCCAGATCCCGTACCCGCTTCCCGAAGTCGAGGGCGAGCTTTGCGACCTTCGCATGACTTCCCTGGGCTGGACGCCGGGAGCCGTGAGCGGCGTCATCGAGTCCGAGTGCGAGGTCCGCGTCGGGGAGAGGGTAGAGCTTCAGACGGTGGCCGGACACGCCAGCGTCACCGAGACGGCGCTGATGGACGCCGAGGTGACGGCCATCACGGGGACGGTGGCCGCTGCGACGGGAGCGTCGCAGGCGAGCGTCCCGTTCGTTCCCAACGGCGAGACCCGCTTCCGGCTCGGCGTGCCCACCGGCGAGGCGATTCACGTCGTGACCGTGGACGTGAGCCTGGAGGCGAGCCTCCGAATACCGATGCCCCCGCTGACGCAGCTGACCCACCACCCGGCCCGGGTCCAACACGTCACCAAGACCGTGCACCTCCTGCGCCCGGGGGACAGCGACTACGACAGTGAGACGGTGACGGTCTCCTGCGGTGAAGGCGCCACGTCGTCCGCCACCGCGACGGCCTACGCCTACGTCCCCAGCGTCACCATCGCCAAGGAGGTGACGGTGGACGTCCTCCACCCGGAGCACGTGAAGGCCGAGGTGGTGGAGCGGTCGCCCATCGCCAAGACCAGGAACGAGAGCCTATCCCTGGCGTCGAGCGTCGGCTCGGACGATCCCTTCGAGGCGCTGGTCCTGCCGGAGCCGGAGCCCGTTGACCCGCCCGCCGAACAGACGCCCGCAGACGGCGACCTGAGCGACTGGTTCCGCATCCTGGGCTGGGAGTGGCCCTGGTGAGGCGCGGGCTTGCGGCAACGCTTCTGGCCGGGGCTGCGCTGGCGACCGCCGGCGCAGCCCCGGCGGAGGAGCAGGCGATGCTGGACGCCTTCGACCGGGCGCTCACCGCGATGGCCTACGCCGCCTCCGGCCTCTGCCTTTTCGCCATCGTCTGGGCGGGCTTCGTCCTGATGGCCGAGGGCGGGGAGGAGCGGGGCGGCGGACGCGCCAAGGCCGCCGTCGTCATGGCGGTGGTTGGCCTGGTCCTGGTGCTGTCGGCCAAGGGCGTGGCCGCGCTGCTGCGCAGCGGAGTCGTCCCCATCCCGTAGAGCTAAGGAGAACACTGAGTTGAAACTGATATTTGGAAAGACGAAACGGCCGGACGCCCCGGCCGAGCCCAAGCCGCCGCCCCCGTTGTCCTACTGCTTCATGCTGTCGCACCTGGACGAGGACGGGCCGCTGCGCCTGGACGGGGTGAAGCTGGGCGTGTGCGAGGTGATGGGCCTGGAGCTGGACGAGCCGAAGCTGGGGGCCTTCGCCGGGGCGCTCAACGCCCTGGACTTCCCGGCGCAGCTGCTGGTGCGCCAGCACGCGCCGCGCCTTGGACGACTGCGAGAGAATCTGCAAGAGGCCGAGCCGGAGAGCCTGCCCCCGCAGACGAAGGCGGCGTCCGAGTCCCTCCGACGCCTGCTGACCGATCTGGAAAAGCGCGACGGCATCCTGGACCGGCGCTTCTACGCCGTGTGCGATTTCGGGCGGATCGACGACCTGCGAGGGCTGCTGGCGCGGGCCGGGCTGTCCGTCCACCCGCTCCGGGGCCGCCAGCTGCGGATGCTGCTCTTGGCCTCAGCCTTGGGCGGCACGCCCGCCGAGTTCGACGAGGACGCGCCCGTCGAGGTGGAGATCAACCGCCGCGACATGCGCATAGGCGGGACCCTCGTGCGCTCCCTCCACCTGGGCAAGTGGCCCCGGTCTCTCGCTCCCGGCTTCCTCCAGGGGCTGATGGCCGCCGGAGCGCCGATGGACCTGTCCGTCCACGTCGGCCCGATTCCCACCGAGCAGGCGGCCAGGACGCTGGAGTGGCAGAAGGTGCGCTTCGAGTCGGCGCAATCCCTCTCCTTCAAGCGGGGCCGCACCATGTCCCCGGAGGCGGAGATCGCCCTGGAGGACATCACCCGTCTCAGGGACGAGGTGCAGCGGGGCAGGGAGCGGCTCTTCCACGCCTCGCTATCCGTCACCCTTCACGCCAGGGACGAAAAATCCCTCAAGGAGATGACCCAGCGGGCCAAGGCCCACTTCGCCGCGACCCTGGGCAAGCTCGACAACCTGGCCTTCCGCCAGCGCGAGGGGTTGCTGTCCACCCTACCCCTGGCCCTGAACGCCGTCGCCGTGTGGCGGACGCTGGACACGTCCAGCATAGCCCGTCTCTTCCCCTTCTCGCCGCCCGACATGGACACAAGGAGCGGCACCCTCTACGGCATCGACATGCGGGCCTGCTCCCCCGTCGTCTACGACCCCTGGGACGGCACGCACCTGAACGCCAATACCGCGGTGCTGGCCCGCTCCGGCTCAGGCAAGTCTTTCGCAACCAAGCTGGGCGTGCTCAGGGGATTGACGAGAGGCATCACAGCCTACGTTATCGACCCGGAGGGAGAGTACGCGGATATGGCGAGGGCGGCGGGCGGCAGGGTCCTCTCCCCCGGCGTGCCGGGCGAGGGCATGAACCCATTCGTCATCGAGCGGGGCGACTCGGAGGAGATGCTCCAGCGCATCGGCAGCCTGCGCCGTCTCATAGAGGTGATGGTGGGAGAGAATCTCGGCGCGGAGCGCAGGGCCTCCCTCGACCACGCCCTGGCGGGCTACTACGCGAAGCCCAGGGAGCGCACCGGCTTCCGCGATTTCTACCAGTATCTGCAAGAGAGCGAGGCGGGCGACCACGACCCCGAATCTAGTTCGGGGCAGGCTCTGGCCCGCCTGCTGCGGCCATTCGCCACCGGCAGCCTGAGACACCTGCTCTCCGACGAGGGCGACGACCTGCTGGGCAACGAGGCCCTGGTCACCGTCTTCGACCTGCACCTCTTGGAGCCGGAGCTGAGGCCCGCCGCCGCGATGGTCTGCACCGAGACGGTGTGGGCCGCGGCAGCTCAGGACCCCAAGCCCCGCCTGCTGGTCGTCGATGAGGTGTGGTCGATCATGCAGCACCCCGAGGGCGCGGCCTTCATGGTGTCGATGGCGAAGCGGGCGCGCAAGCACCGCCTGGGACTTCAGTTCATCACCCAGGACGTGCAGGACCTGCTCAGCGAGGACACCTCTCGCACCATCACCGGCCACTCCGGTCGCGCCCTGCTACAGAACGCCGCCTTCAAGCTGCTCCTCCAGCAGGACGCCGCCGCCATCAGCACGGTGGGAGATGCCTTCGACCTGCCCGTCGAGCTACAGCGATGGCTCCTGTCGTGCCCGCGTGGAGACGGGTTGCTGTTGGCAAAGGGCAACCGCTTCCCCGTCCGCATCGAGGCCACCCCGGAGGAGACGGCGGTCATCGAGTGGACACCCGGACGCCATTAGAGATCAGAGAAAGGACTATCCCCCATGAAGCTGAACCCGAAGAACATCCTGTTTGGCGGCGACGAGGGCAAGAAGGGTCCGGTGCTGCTGGCGGTGACGCCGCCAAGGACCGGGGAGCGCACCCTGCTGGGCGTCGAGAACCTCCTCCAGTCCATCGCCGTCCCCGAACCCTTCTCCCTGGAGCTGGCCGGGGACATGGACGGCGTCACCCTGATGGCCCGCTGCCTCGACGACCAGGTGGTGCGCGGCCAGCTCTCCGCCCACTACCCCCAGGCCCGCATCCAGAAGGTGGACCCCGACGACGACCCCCTGCGCACTGGCGAGGGGGAGCAGGCGTGGTCGCTCTCGCTGCGGGCCGACGGCCCCGAGTACCTCCCTCTGCGCACCTTCCGCGACGACGACCTGCTCGACCCCGGCTCCGACCCCCTCATCGCCCTGATGGGCGCGCTCTCGGCCCTCTACGAGGGGGAGCGGGTGGTGGCGCGGCTGCTGCTGCGCTCCCTCGGTCCCGACTGGTCCCAGGCCCACATGGACAAGGCACACAAGCAGCCCGGCATGGAGCCGCGAGAGCCCGCTTACACGTTCCAGACCAAGCCCCTGCAGATGGACGGCATCACGATGGCCGTCCTCGGCCTGGGCGCTCTCGCCGCCCTCAAGGGCTATCTGTGGGTGCAGGACGGCGAGATATGGAAGGCGTCGCTCCTGGGGACCGGCGCGGCCCTGGGGCTGGCCGTCGGCGGCTGGGCCTGGCACCGCTGGAAGAAGGCCCGTAAGCGCGTCGAGGACCCCATCCTGATACGGGAGAAGGTCTCCCGCATCGCCTTCGACGCCGAGCTCCAGATCGTCGCCGTCGTGCCCGCCGGGACGGGGCCGCAGCGCGCCGGGGAGCTTCTCGGGAGGGTCGCCGCCGCCTACCGCCACTTCGACAACCCCGCAGGCGCCCGCTTCAAGGTCAGTCGCGTACGGCCCGTCATGCCCGACCCGGAGATGCTCCACCCGGCAGGCCCCGGCTTGTTCGGCGGGCGCAGCGTGCTGGGAGTCCGCGAGGCCGCCTGCCTGTGGCACCCGCCCGGAGCGGGCGACGAGACGCCCCTGGTGGAGCGGTCCGGCGCGAGGGCGCTCAGCCCCTCGGCCAAGGGCGTCAGGGGCGGCGCGCTGGTGGGCGACACCACCGCAGGGGCGAAGCGGGAGATCCGCTTCCCCGAAGACCTGCTCAGGCGTCACCACCTCTACGTCGCCCGCACCCGCATGGGCAAGTCCACCCTCATGCACCATCTTGTCGCACACAAGATGCGGGAGAAGGCCGAGGGCAGGGACCCGGACGCCATCGTGGTCATCGACCCCCACACCGGCCTGGTGGCCGGGCTGATGGAGCACGTCCCCGAAGAATTGGTTGGAAGGGTGCGGCTGATCGACCTGTCGGACGAGACCCGCTCCCCCGGCATCAACCTGCTGGACACCCGCGTCTTCGCCGACCGGGACCGAACCGCCGACTCGGTGGTGCGCGTGGCCAAGGGCCTCTGGGAGCAGTGGGGGCCGAGGATGCAGTCCATCCTGGAGCAGACCGTCAAGACCCTCCACGAGGCCAACGAGCAGGTGGAGGCCGAGCAGCAGTACACCATCCTCGACGGGCTGAAGCTCCTGTCCGACGAGCCCTTCCGCAAGGATGTGCTCAAGAAGGTCTCCGACCCCTACCTGCTGGAGTGGTGGGCCAGGGACTTCGGCAGGTGGCATCAGCAGTACCGCGCCGAGGCCCTGGCCCCCGTCCAGACCCGCCTCTCCTACTACGCATCGTCGAAGCGGGCGCGGGCCATCCTCGGCCAGCGCCGCTCCACCATCGACATGCGGAAGGTCATCCACGAGGGCGGCGTCCTCCTGGTCTCCACCTCCCAGGGCACCGTCGGCAGGGACGTGGCCGCCCTGGTGGGCGCGTCCCTCCTCAACCTCGTGGACGCCGTGATCCGGGAGCAGGGGAGTCTCCCCTTGAACAGGCGGCGCGGCGCGCTGGTCGTGGTGGACGAGATGCAGTCGATGCCCGGCGTGGACTACGAGAGCATGTTGTCCGAGCTCGGCAAGTTCGGGGCCTCCTTCATCCTCGCCACCCAGAGCCTGGCCAAGCTGGACGACCTCTCCCGCACCATGCGGGACACCCTGCTGGCCAACGTCGGATGCCTCGCCGTCTTCCAGGTCGCCGGCAACGACGCCCGGACCCTGGTGTGGGAGCTGGGCAAGGACCGGGTGACCGAGGACGACATCACGTCGCTGCCCGTCCACCACTGCTACGTCCGCGCCACCGTGGGAACCGAGCGGATGCCCGCCTTCTCGATGATGGTCAGAAAGCCGGAGGACGGGGACCCCGCCGTCGCCGCCCGCATCCGCGAGGCGGCAACCGCGTACACCATCTCGGCCCGCCAGGCGGACTACGCCGACGCCGACGGCCACAAGAAGGTGGGCGACTACCGCAAGGGCGTCGAAGACCTCGAAAACGCCAGGCGGGAAGAGGAGGCGGAGGAATGAGACCCGAAGGATGCGAGGCCGACCTGTTCCGCGCCCTGGCGTGGATGCCCTTCCTCGACCGGCAGGAGATGGTCGCCGTCTCCGGCTGGTCCAGGGCCGCGGTCTACGAGGCGGTCCAGAAGCTGGAGGCGGGCGGGTTCTGCGCCTCCGTGCTCCACGCTGTTGACCCGTTTCCCCCGGCGCGAAGGTTCCACCTCACCGCCGCCGGGCTGCGCAGGCTCGCCGGGGAGGAGGACCGGCCACTCGACGAGCTGGTGCGCTCCCGCCCCGTCTCCGCCCAGTGGAGGCGCGGCCTGATGGAACGCCTCGACGCCCTGGCCGCCGTATATCACCTGGCCTGCCTCCTCTCCAACGTCGCCTTCCCCATACGCTTCCGCTGGTACCGCGCCGTGCGGATGGACGCCGCCGTGGCGCTTCCCGATGGGAAGACGGTCGGCATCGTCAGGCAGGGACGCACCGCCGACCGGTCCGGCTTCGCCAAGCGGCTCTGGCGGCTGCGCGACGAGCCCATGCCCGGAGCGGTGCTCGTCCTCATGGCCGACGACGTGCGGCTCAGGCACGCCCGCAGGCTGCTCTCGACCACCGAGGTCCCGGCCCTGTTCGCCCTGGAGCGCGACGCGGTCCTGGCCGAAGCGGGCGACCGGATATGGAGCCCACCCAGGGTCGGCGCTTCCGTCGACCTGCGCTACGTCCTCGACCGGACCGACCCCGGCGGCGAGCTTCCCGTAGAGGCCGAGCCGCAGCGCGTCTCTGCCCCCGACGACATCCCCGACAAAGGGGCGGCGTGGGACATGGCCGACCACCTGCTGCCCGTCTTTCTGAAGCCCGCCGAGAAGCGCGCCCTCGACCTGGTGTCCGACTGGCCCTGGATCACCCTCACGGACCTGGCCGGGCTGCTGGGCGTCTCGGTCCCGAGGGCCTCCCAGCTGGTCAACCCGCTGGAGGGCTTCCGCCTCGTGGCCCGGCCCCGCCACGCGGGCCGGCGCCTGGCCCTCACCGACCGGGGGCTGACGCTCCTGGCCCGCAGGGACCGCACCTCCGTCGGCGTGGCGAAGCGGCGGTGGAGCGTCGCTCCCGAAGACGCCGACGCCCCCTTCGAGTGGCGCAATCTCACCGGCCGGCGCAGCCGCCAGCTGTTCAGGAACATCGAGCACACCGCCGCCGTCCACGGTTTCCTGGCCGCGCTCACCGCGCAGGCCCCCCTGCTGGGGTGGGAGATCGCCCAGCTCGACCCGCCCCGCAGGGCCTCCCGCCACTTCAGGCACGACGGCGGGATGCGCGCCGTCAACCCCGACGCCTTCGGCGTCCTCACCAGGGACGACACGCGCTGGCCCTTCTTCCTGGAGTGGGAGCGAAGGGCCGTGCGGCCCTCCACCATGTCGGAGCGGCTCGCCCCCTATCTGCGCTACTACTCGTCGCACCGGCCCGTCGACGACCACGGCACGCGGCCTTCCGTCCTGGTCGTCTTCGACGACGAGATCGCCCACACCCACTTCCTGCGCGTGGCGCGGGAGGAGATGCGGGCGGAGGGGGTCACCGTGCCCCTGTGGGTCTCCCACCGAGAGGCCATAGACGCCCTGGGGCCGCTGGGACGCGCCTGGCGCACCCCCCGCGAGTGGGAGTCGCCCCAGGCCCTGCCGCCCCAATGAACCAGGGAAAAACGGCGGGAGCTTGAGCCCCAGCGCCGCTCCCGTCTCTACTGAATATATCTACCGAATACAGGAGAACGAAAGCCATGCGTTCGCGAGACGCCAACGAAGCGAAGGGACGCCCGAGGCGCGCAGGACGGACCGTTGTCCGGCTCGACGCGGCGGCGCTCTGGAGGCGGTTGGCACTGCTCAACCGCTCCCAGAACTGGCTCGCCAGGGAGATCGGGATTAGCCCCGGATACCTCTCCTTGCTGGTCAACGAGGGGCGAGCGCCCTCGGGACGCATCCGATGTCGGATGCAAAAGGCCCTCGGAGTAGAGGACTTTCACGAACTTTACAGATTGGAGGATGGAGATGACCAACACTAACGTTTCGCCCCGTTTCGACGGGAGCGTGGAACTGACCGCGGCCGACGTGGAGCGCCTGCCCTACGTGAGCCTGCTGCCAGGCGACTTCACCGACCGGCTCGAACGCCTCAAGGAGGCCAGCGGCCTCTCATGGAGCGGCTTCGCCAAGGCCATCGGCATCGACTACAAGCAGATGTACCGGTGGCACAACGATGGCGTCGAGCCGAGCGGGGGCGCCTACCACTCCCTCGTCCTGTTCGCAAGCAGGATACCCGGAGGACTGCACATCCTCTTCGGCGAGGGGTTCCAGATGACCTTCTTCAAGGACTGACCGGCTCGCCCCGCCCGCGCAGGCGCAACGGCGGGGCCTGATCCGGCATAGACGCCGCCGGGCGCGCGCCCCATCCGTCCGCTCCCGGCGGCGCATCCACCGACCTGTAATGAGAGGCCAGCGGCCCGACGATTCGCCGCTGCGACTACGCACTATGAAAGATGCTACCGGAGAGAACGACCACAGCAACCGGCAAGGGTCCGCCGGGGATGTCCCGGACGAGACCCTGACCGACCTGCTGTCCTCCTACACCCCGAAGCAGCGGGAGACCTTCCTGAAGGGGTTCCGCATCCTGGCAAAGGTTGCCGTTCGCGCCCACATGGAACGGCAGGCGCCGGGGTCGACGACGGCGCCGGACGAAGACGGCGGCGAGGAGGAGGGATGATGGATACCCCTCCAACACTCACCGACCCCACGCCGGCGGCTCTCTACGCCAGGGTCTCCAGCGAGCGGCAGGACGTGGACCTGTCCATCTCCGCCCAACTCAGGGCGCTCAGAGACTACGCCGCAAAGAACGGCTACATCGTCGCCCGCGAGTACGTGGACGAGGCCGAGAGCGGTCGCATCGCCGACCGCCCCGAGTTCCGAAAGATGATCGACGAGGCTTCCAAGCCCAACGCTCCGTTTGGGGAGATTCTGGTCTGGAAGTTCTCCCGGTTCACCCGCAAGCGCGAGCACGCCGTCGCCTTCAAGTCCATGCTCCGGCGCAAGGGCGTCAGGGTCGTCTCCATCACGGAGCACGCCGACGACACCCCGACCGGCAAGCTCCTGGAAGCCATCATAGAGAGCGTGGACGAGTTCTACAGCGAGAATTTGGCCCAGGAGGTAACCAGGGGGATGCGCGAGGCCGCCTCTCGCGGCTTCTGGATCGGCAGCAGGACGCCCTACGGCTACAGCAGGGTCATGGTGTATGACGGGCCGAAGAAGAGGCCCACACTGGAACCCGACCCCGACTCCTCCCGCGTGGTCAAGCGCATCTTCGACATGGCCGAGGCCGGAACGGGGATGCTGCACATCGCCCGCGCCCTCAACGACGAGGGCATCGCCAGCCCAGCAGGAAAGCTCTGGTCCAAGAACGGCATCCACTTCATCCTCAGGAACGAGGTCTACACAGGGACGTTGGTCTGGGGCGCCAACGCGAAAGACAAGGCTGACCCTATACGGATCGAGAAAGCGTTCCCCGCCATCATCTCCAAAGCCAAGTCCCAGAGCGTAAACAGCCTGATGCGCTCCCGCGCACCCAAGGTCATCAACCCCCGCAGGGTTGGAAGCTCCCACCTGCTCAGCGGCCTGCTCAAGTGCAAGGCGTGCAACAGGGCGCTCTCCGCACAGGTCGCCAAGAGCGGCCAGTTCTCCTACTACGTCTGCCAGTCGATCATGAAGCGCGGCAAGGACGCCTGCGACACTCCCAGGCTCAACGCTCGCCGCTTCGAGGAGTTCGTCGTGGGCAAGATTCGCTCCAACGTCCTCACCGAGGGCAACATCCGCGCCCTCGTGAAGGTCGTGGACGAGCAGATGGACGGCGCGGCCCGCGAGCAGCGCAACAGACTGGAGACCATCGAGGATGAGCTTGAAGACGTGAAGCGGAAGCTGGGCCGCATCTGGCACTTCGTAGAGACGACCGACATTAGTATGGCCGACGCCTCAGACCGCATCAAGGAGCACCGGGAGCGGCAGGAGCGCCTGGAGGACGCAGCGGCTGATGCCAGGGCCATCCTCTCGCAGCGCAGGACGGTCCTGAACAACGTGGAGACCATTGCGGCCTACGCCCAGGACATGAGCGAGTTCCTGAACCAGAGCAAGATGACCGAGCGCAGGGCCTTCATCGAGACCTTCGTCAAGGAGATCGTCGTCATGCCCGGCAGCGCACTGTTGCGCTACACCATCTCCATGCCCGACGATAGCCGCATACCCGGCAGGAACGCCGAGGAGATGGCGCTGAACAGCTCGGTGCTGTCCACCCGCTAAAGGGTTGGGCGCTGATGGCCGGTGTGGGCAGGACCGAACGTGCGCTCTCACCAACCACTCAGGCTTCCGCAGCTAAGTGGCCGTTCTCCTATGCGTCAAGGGATGCGAAAGACAAAGCAGTGGTGTCGCCAAGGCGGCTGTGCGGCCACTCGTGCAACGTATGTGATTGCCAGCGGGAAACGAGCACACAGGGCTCAGGATGTCGGAGTCTACCAGGTTCTCTGGCCTATCCGCCGCTGGACAACATCTGCTGGGCTCGATCAATCCGCTGGCGGAGACTATCTTGAAACGCATCGTCTTGCTTGCGTTCCTCAATATGGCCAGCGATAGCCGCGCGGATGACTTCGGAGACTGGTCGGCCATCGACGGCCGCGACCACGTTCAATTCCTCCGCTTGGTCGGCAGACAGGCGAATCGTCATCGCCTTGACTCTCTTCATAGCCCTAGTGTACCTTCCGGTATCGTGGTTGTCAACGCTCTTGGTATCGTGGTATCATGGTGTATCGCAAGCTGAAGAGCGCAAACGCCAAGGAGGACTACTATGGTTACGGACAATCAACTCGACGGGGACGGACTGGATAAGCCTGAAGAGGGCGTCCCAGGCATCGATAAGCCCGATGATGACAAGACCTACACCATACAGATCGACCGCACAGAGTATGTGGTGACGCAGAATCGAATGACAGGTGCTGACCTCCGTCGTGTCCCGACGCCGCCAATCCCACCTGACAGAGACCTATTTCAAATCATCCCCGGGCGCCCCGACGAAAAGATCGAGGACGACGACAGGATCCTCATTACTGACGGCCTACGCTTCTTTACTGCGCCCAACACCATTAACCCTGGCGCCGGCCTGATCGGCTAGGGGACGGAACGACATGAGCCTCCCGGAAGTCGACATCGCGTTCCTCGATGAGCGGGGCATTACCCACGAGATAGCGGTCGAGTCGGGTATGACCTGTATCGTCATACCCGACTGGCCGCTCCCGGAGGGATTCGATCGACCCGCGGCAGACCTCTTGGTCCGGCTGACGCCCGGTTACCCAGACGTGCCCCCTGACATGTGGTGGTTCGATCCTCCAGTTCTGAAAGCGGATGGTCAAGCGCTGCCCAGAACAAACGCCAGAGAACACTACCTAGGGCGCACCTGGCAGCGCTGGTCGCGCCATTTCAGTGGAGCGCAGTGGAAATCGGGCGTCGATTGTTTGGAAAGCTACCTCGCTTTGATTCGACAGGACCTGGTACGTGGCGTAAACGGTGCCCGATGACAGTAACACTGGTGCTGCCCCAAAACCTTGCCGCCGAGCTGTATGAAGCAGTTGCGGCCGATGTCGAGAGCGCAGGCGTGCTGCTCGCGCGACCCATCGAGACAGACCAAGGGAACTTGCGTCTGCTCGGTCGCGATATGCACTGGGTGCCGGATGACGCCTACTTAGTACGCAATGAAAAGACGCTGAGCATCCCTTCTCACGGTTACATTACGGCTCTCGCAGCCGCTGAGTCGGACAAGGCTATTCCGATTTGGCTGCACACGCATCCGGGGGGTGAATCGTCACCCCAACCCAGCGAGTATGACGAGATAGTCGACCAAGAACTGTCTGACCTATTCCGCCTCCGTTCAGGAAGCCCGCTGTATGGAGCAGTAATAGTCGCCAAAACAGGGGGGAACTTTTGTTTCTCCGGCCATATTGAGTCTGAGCATCGGCGGTCCGATATTGATCGCTTGTGGGTAACTGGACGTCGTTTCAGACTTGAGCAGAACTGGCTGCACGATTCAACACCTCCGTCCGACCAATTCGACCGCCACATTCTCGCCTTTGGAGGCAGGATCCAAGAGGTCCTCGCAGATATGACCGTGGCCGTCGTTGGCTGCGGGGGGACGGGTTCAGCAGTCATTGAACAGCTGGTTCGCTTGGGCGTAAGAAACTTCATCCTCCTCGACCCCAAGACATTGACGGAGAGCAATCTCACTCGCGTCTATGGCACCTTCCCGGAGGATATTGGGAGTCCGAAGGTCGAATTGGCCGCCGCTCACGTAGGCCGTATCGCCCCTGATGCCTCTGTCATCACTTCTCAATCCAAGATTACGCAGGAACGCTCGGCAAGAATGCTCATTGACGCCGATGTAGTCTTCGGTTGTACGGATGACAACGCAGGAAGGCTCGTCCTCTCCAGGCTCGCTTCCTATCTGCTGACTCCCGTCATCGACTGTGGTGTGTTGCTAAGCAGTGATGGCAGTGGGAGGCTGATGGGAATTGACGGAAGGGTTACGGTGCTCGCCCCCGGCGCTGCATGTCTTGTCTGCCGTAACCGCATCGACCTCCAGCGTGCCGCCGCCGAGACCCTCCCTCCGGAGGAACACTCACGGCTCGTCAACGAGGGCTACGCGCCCGCCCTGGTGGGCATAGAGCCCGCCGTAGTCGCATTTACTACTCAGGTCGCGGCGGCGGCCGTTTCAGAGCTCCTCGAACGACTTATTCACTACGGCCCCGAGCCTGTGCCCACCGAGGTGCTGTTGCGCACTCACGATCGTGAAGTATCGTTCAACGACCAATACCCACGTGGTGGACACTATTGCCATCCTGATACAGGCAAGCTTGGAATCGGAGACACTACCCCTTTCTTGGAGCAGACGTGGCAGGAATGAAGAAGTTACTTTCCTGGTGGCGGTCCCTGGCTTTGCCATGGCGTCCTTGGGGCGTTGCCGGATACGTCGGGGCTGCAGACGAAATACCCGACCAGTTGCCGACCAAGGGAGTCATCCTAGTCGGAATGGAAGGCAACCCGACGTGGGCCGCTCTTGACTGTCCTTGTCGAAGAGGGCATCGGTTGTTGGTGAATCTCGACAGGTCCCGTCTCCCCGTCTGGACGATAGATTCCATCAAACCGCTCACAATTCGACCCAGCATCGACGACATTACATTTGACCGCCAGTGCCATTTTGTGGTTCGGCGGGGGCGAATCAGCTGGGCATATGCAAATAGGAGAGTCAACCCATGAGCCAACATCAGGTCCCAGACAAATCGCCCGAACATCCTCCGGAGCAATCTGAGTCTCATTCAGAGAGTAACTCGGCGTCGGACGCCAGAACGCCGTTCTTTAGAGCGTCCAACGCTGAGCGCTACCAGCGCCAAGACATCATCAGGCAAATCCAACACCAAACCGGATGTCGCTTGATTTGCTACGTCGCCGGCCACCGACCGGAATGTATGATTAACCCGGATGACACGGTGCCTTTTGTGGACCTGCTCCACAACATAAGAGAGGGGGAGAGTATCGACCTACTGCTTCACACCATCGGAGGGAGCGTGGATACTGCTGAGAAGCTCATTCAATTGGTAAGAAGCAAAGTTGGGAATGGGCAGTTGCGTGTCATCGTCCCAGAATCCGCCAAGAGTGCTGGGACGGTCATGGTTCTTGGTGCCGACTGCGTAGTAATGAGCGACACCTCTGAACTCGGGCCAATTGACCCACAAATGCCCTTCGCCGACAGTCGCGGCAATGTTAGATGGCAATCAGTGCAGAATTACCTTGATGCATACGACGAACACTACAAGCAGGTCATGGAGAACCCCGCCAATGGGGCGGCTAAGATCATGCTCGCTAAGATTGACCCGGAGACTGTGAAACTATGCCAGGCAGTGATGAACCGCGCGCGCCAATCAGCCGAGAGTCTATTGCGGCAGGGCATGTTCCGAAACGGTGGCAACTATACTCAGACTGTTAGTGAGCTTCTCGACACCAAGCAGTGGCTATCACATGCGCAGATGATCTCATGGGAAGCTGCCAAGCACTCCAAAATCGGACTGACCATCAACTACCTCAAGCAAGATGACGATCTGTGGCAGAGTTATTGGCGACTCTACTGTCTGCAACGGCTTGCCATAGCGGACAACCAAAAACTCTATGAATCCGATTGTGCCTCATTGACCTTAGATGCCAGCTAGCATGGGGAACTCGCGCGACGTAAGAGATGTCTACTTGCCATGAGCGTCCATTCTGCGCAGACCATCGCGGCGAACATGACCTTGATTGTAGTGGCCATACTTGCCACTACTCTGATAGTCATGGTTCCCACGTGGAGGAGATTCTTAGACTATTGGAGCCAGTCACCGCCCAAGCCTTGGCGTAGAATCATGTCCGGAAGCGGTCTTCTAATGCTCCCGCCTGTGTTACTCATCGCGACTGGGATTGTCTCTGTTTGGATTTCAGCTGACACTTGGTACTATGAGTTCCGTTACGTCCTCATTCTCATGATGCTTGCCTTAGCACTACCGATCTACTTCTATGTCATTCCTCGATGGTTGCTACGTGAGTTCCGCTACACCAAAACGATGTCAAAAAGGGCGCGCAGTTTTGGATGCGTGACACCGTTGGGGTCTGTTGGAACCTTTGTCTTCGTACTCTTCCGTAGGTCACGGCGTGGACTAGGGCGTCGGGGAGGTGCAAAGATGAGGCGCCAGCCAGATCTTTCCAAGGAAATTGGGACTCTCGCCGCGCTGGGTTGTTTCGCCGAGACCATTTTGCTGTGCCTTTTGATCACGATGGCAGCCATCCCCGTTGCTATTGGTGTGGATCTAGGCGGACAACCGCAAGAAGAGAATTTTGAGTTTGCTCGGGCCATGATAGTGGTGATGCCAAGTATTTTCGCTTGTGGACTAGGTTGCCTTGCTCTCAGCTACTTTGGAGAGTTGGGACAGGGATTGCCAGGTTCCAAATAGTAGCTGTGCCATGACGATGTCAACAGTATCCGATTAGGGCCTGGCCACCAAAACGCCGCTCCCGAGCCTCGGCCCTTTCCACACCGAATTGCGAGTCGTTGAGTCCCCAGAAGGCACCGTGGACGAATCTCTTCCTTCCCGGCCTGCGATAGCAGGCGCGTGTGGCTGTAGCAAGATGGTTGTAGTTCCTGATGGGCCCATCCTTGACAGCCGCATGCTACTTCGTCCATGATGAGGGTATGACCCAATATGACCGGAGGCAGGACAGTATGCCCAGGAACAGAAAGGCAATCACCTTCTCTCTGCCCCTGGAAATGGACGAGCAGGTCAGGCAGTTCATAAGAGAGGAAGACCGCACCATGAGCGAGTTTCTGCGCGAGGCAATCCGCCTCTACATGGACGAGCAGGAATGGCTGCGGCGAGAGCGCCGCCAACGGGCCAAGGCCCGCCGGAACGACCAGGAATGAGCAAGGAGGACGCACCCATGAACCAGCACACCGACTACACGCCGGTGGCCCTCTACGCCAGGGTCTCCAGCGACCGGCAGGACGTGGACCTCTCCATCTCCGCACAGCTGCGGGCGCTCAGAGACTATGCACGGAAGAACGGCTACATCGTCGCCCGCGAGTACATCGACGAGGCCGAGAGCGGTCGCATCGCCGACCGCCCCGAGTTCCGCAAGATGATCGACGAGGCCGCCAGGCCCAACGCTCCGTTCCAGGAGATTCTGGTCTGGAAGTTCTCCCGCTTCACCCGCAAGCGGGAGCACGCCGTCGCCTTCAAGTCCATGCTCAGGCGCAAGGGGGTCAGGGTGGTTTCCATCACAGAGCACGCCGATGACACTCCCACCGGCAAGCTCATGGAGGCCATCATCGAGAGCGTGGACGAGTTCTACTCGGAGAATCTGATACCGGTGATCCAATCGACACCAACTCTTCCGTTGGGACTGCCAGCGTGAGATTGACGTTGTTCTCCCCGTCGATGGTCACCTCGTCCAGCAGCAGCCGCAGCACGTCTCGCCGCTTCTCCTGGGGCAGGTCGTCCAGCCCGTCGCCAACCCTGTTAGCCCATTCCACCACGTGCTCCCCCAGCGCCCGCTTCTCAATTGAGGCGGTCTCCTTGGCCCGGTAGTCGGCCAGCCTCGCCCGCAGAGTTTCCAGCCTCTCGGTGATGAACTTGCGCTGCCGGTCCAGCTGCTCCTCGGTTATCTTCTCTGACACGTACAGCCTGATGGCCCGGTCCTCCTCGAACTGCACCTTCTGGAGCTCGCGCTCCGTCCCGGCGATCTGCTTCTCCAACCCCTCGCCTTCCTGGGAGTCCAGGGACTCGATTCCAGCGACGATGAGGTCGGGGTTCTCCATCACCTTCTTGACCTGGCCCCAGACCAGGCCCTCCAGCCGTTCCGCCCGGATCATCGTGTGCTCCCGGCATCCCGTGCGGAAATGCTGCACTCCATAGCACTTGTAGTATCGGCGCGGAGTCTCCAGCTCGTACTTGTAGACCTTGCCGTTGCGCTTGACTGTCCGCTTCCTGGTGGCCATGCATCCCATGAGCATCCCGCACCCGGTGCACCGGACCATGTGCTGCAACAGGTAGAATATCTTGGTGTTGCGCCCGGAGCGGGTCCTTCGCTTCTTCATGATGCTCTGCGCCAGATCCCAGGTGTGCTCGTCCACTATCTCAGGGAACGGCACCGGTATCCACGTCTCCTTGTCCTTCTCGTGGACCCGTATCCCGTCCTCCGTCGAGATGTAGCGGGCCTTGCCGTACCACCAGGTGCCCTTGTAGGTCTCGTTGCTCAGGACGCGGTAGACCTGACCGTCCCACCACCGCTTGGCATTATTGGCTGCGGGAACGCCGTCGGCCATCAACCGCTGGCCGATCACCCGCGCCCCCAGTCCGTCCTTCACGCACATGCGGTAGATGCGCCGCACGACCTCGGCCTCGGCTTCCACTATCTCGGGCCTGCCGTCGTCTCGGACGCGGTATCCGTAGGGGACGTTGCTGACCGGAATGCGCCCCTGCTTGGCCGTGCCCCGCTTGCCCATCGACGCGCGCTCCCTGAAGTTGTCCAACTCGATCTTGCCGATGGCCGCCATGAGGCCGAAGGTCTTCATGTCGATGGCGTCCATAACGGCTTCAAGCTCTATCTGGTGGGCCTCGACGACCTCCATGAGGGCGGCTGCGGGGTACATGCCCCGGCTGAGGCGGTCGGACTTCCAGCAGACGATGGTGTCGAAGCGTCCGCGCCTGGCGTCGGCCAGCATCCTCTGGAACTCAGGGCGCTTCTTCGACCAGCCCTGGCCCACCTCCTGGTAGCGGGCGACGACGGTCAGCCCCCGGCGCTCGCAGTGGACCTCCATTTCGGACGTCTGCTCGGTGATGGAGGTCTTGTCCTCCGCGTCCTGGCTCTGGTCGGAGACACGGGCGTATATGGCCGCCCTGTTCTCCCTCGCCTTCCGGCGCTTCACCTTGATTCCCGGCATGGCTCCCTCCTCTCTTTCTTACCCTCAAAAATGAAGAAGACCCGCCTCCTGTCGGGAGCGGGTCTGCGAGTAGTACAATCTATTCGCATCACCTGCTCCAACAGGTGGCGCCACGGCCCGGGGTGTTTGCAGCATCGCCGGGCCAACTTCTACCCACAATTTTACCGCACCGGGCAGGGGGGCGTCAAAGCGTGTCTGGGCGCTGCTCCATCTCCTGCCTCGTCCGGTCGAGCTCCGCCGCCAGGACCGTCTCGTCGGGCAGGGCGATGCGGTACTCCGCGGCCATCACCTTGTTCGACAGGCCCTCAAGGGCGTACCGGGCGAGGGCCTCGTCCTTCTCGGAGCAGAGGATCAGTCCGACGGGCGGGTTCTCGCCCTCGCGCATCCAGTGCTCACGCGCATAGTTCAGGTAGAAGTGCATCTGCCCGGCGTCGGCATGGGTGAACGCCCCGATCTTCAGGTCGATGACCACGATACATCTCAGGCTCCGGTGGTAGAACAGCAGGTCCACCCGGTACCACCGGCCGCCGACGCGCAGCCGCCTCTGCCTGCCCATGAAGCAGAAGTCGTCCCCCAGCTCCAGGAGGAAGGTCTCCAGGTGACGGATGAGCGCCTCTTCGAGGTCGCTCTCGGAGTACTCGTCCTTCAGGTCGAGGAACTCCAGGACGAAGGGGTCCTTCATCTGCTCGCCGGGGAGGGCGATGTCTTCGGGACGCTCCCTCTGCCCATCTGCGAGCATTGCGGCCCTGTTCTTCGAGAGGGCCGTGCGTTCGTAGAACTGCGAGCCGATCTGCCGGTCGAGCTGGCGGACCGACCACCCCCCTCGCAGCGCCTCGGTCTCGTAGAACTCGCGGGCGCTCTCGCTCCTGACCGACAGGAGGCGCACGTATGCGGACCAGGGCAGCGGGAAGGCCGAGAGAAGGTCTTCGAAGCCCACCTCGACGGCGGGGCTGTCGAATTCTCCAGACGGCGTCCGGAGAATCTCCCGTGCGGGGAGTCGAGCCGATTTGCCAGACGGTGTCTGGCGAATCTTCCCGATTGGGTATGAGAGGTAGAACAGGCGCATGTTCTGGATGTTCTGGCGTGAGAAGCCGCGTCCGAACCGCACGGTCAGGTCCTCGGCCAGCCTCTCGATCAGCGCGGCCCCGTACTCGGCCCGCTCCTGTCCCGACTGCTCGAACTCGATGATGCGCCGCCCGGCCAGCCAGTACGCGGCGGTCATGGCGGCGTTCACCGAGCGGGCGGCCGACTCCCTGGCGGCGTCGATGATCTTCGACACGTCGCCGAAGACGGCCTGGTAGTGGGTGACGTCGGTTGGGCGCCGTTCCGGCTGCATCAGGCTTCCGCCTCTGGAAGGGAGTCCTCGTCGGGCGCGGCGTGCCTCTCGCCGGCTGCGTGTTCCAGCAGGATGGTGAAGATTCGGCGCAGCCGGTCCTGGGCGTCGGGCGCGGGTTTGACGTCGATGCCGACGACCCTCAGCTCGGGGGCGTCCCTGGTGGGCTTTCGCCTTCTGTTCTGTCCGTTGGGATCTTTCATGTTGCGGTCGCAAAAAGTGTGACCAAATGAAACTGGAAATAAGACCCCTCATAACTCCGCGCACGAATGCGGGGCGTTACGGGCCGTCCCCCCGTGGCTCTGCGCACGAATGCGGGGGGCTATGGACTCTCTTTTTTTCGGCCTCTTTCGTGCAGTATTGGGGGTGTACAGGAGTTTCAGTTTTGTAACAGAGCGGCCAGAGTCGTGATTTCGTAGCTGAAACAGGGGTAAATCGCCCCCCTACAGGACGTAACCAGTGAACACTTTCAGAAAGGGTGCGTTCCGGACTGCAATGACATCGCCAAACGGGGGGAATGACATCGGCGGGTCCGTGGGGGCGGCGTCCCAATGACATTAGGCCCCGAAAATGGCGCTTGAAGTGGGGGTGCATGACGTGCCCCAAAAACCTGGCCGAAGACCAGGGGAACGGCCGGACCTCAGCCGACCGGAGGTTCAGACGGAGGTTTGGGAAGGATGAAAGTCGAAGAAAACGACCGAACACGGCATCGAGGACAGCAGGGACGTGTTGCAGGAGAAGGGGCGCGACCCGCTGGACTGTCAGGTTCGGGGCCTCTTGGCTGATCGATGAACGCGTCAGCGGCCACTGATGCCGCTTGTGAAACGGGTCTGACCGCATCACGCCGACGCCCGTCAACAGTGGTCGGCGTGCCGGGCATCTGGAAGAGAGCCCCTTCCGGCCGTGCATTGCCTCTCCCTGGCTGGTGAGTTCCGTCTTCGTATCTTTCATATCGTCCAGTTGCAGCTACCTTTGCCCAGAGTGATTGACGGTCGGCGCATCGGCCGCTGGCATGGTCGGGGGCACAGGCGCCGGCGGCGTCTTCGCAACCATGAGCTCGGTTTCGCTCGGCCTATTCGCGGCGAGACCGCCAGCGGGGACCCGGGCCGCTCGATTCAAGTGTGAACGGCCGCAGCTCGGTGGGAAACTGCCTGAACGGGGGTACACAAATGTCGCCCCTTCCAAGGGATTTGCAGGCGGCCTTCGTTGTGCTGTGATTGGAGGCGGAGCAGCGGCAGGCATGCGCCTCCGGCCTGGACACCGCCCATCGGCGATATCTGAAGGGGATAAGCCGTCCAGGGCGAAGGCATCAATCCCAAATCGAGCACTTTCAGGGGATGCGATTGCTCCACAGGTGGCCCAGGTTGGCCCATCGGTCCAGAGGCCAATTGCAGTCAAGGGGCTGTACAGGGAAAAGAGACTTTGGGTAGAAACGGACATTCTGGGCCATTTAGCTAGGGAAGCAGCATGGTTTCGGGGTACATTGGACGGTTTCTGTGAACACTTTGAGTTAAGGCCCCAGTCCGGCGGAAGAGAGGCCCCGATTACAAAAATGGGCCACCCCCTACAGGAGGCATGAGATGGCGAGCAAGACTGAGGAGAAGAACGGCAGACCGGAGGCTGAGGCGAGGTCCGGGCAGCGGGGCTTCAAGTGGGCTGTGGAGTGGCTGGTGAGGCGGGAGGGGCAGCGGCGGACGGCTGAGATCCTGGGGGTGAACAGGAAGACGGTGGCCCTGGCGCTGCGCCGGGAACGGCTGACGGGCAGGATGACGCACGCAGTCCAGACGCTCCTGGCCAATCTGGATGACCCCGTGGCGCAGGAAGTCATGCCTCTGGACCGGATTGAGTCGCAGGTCAGTGGTCTCGTCGAGTCCGTGGACGAAATCTACGGGCTTGTCGACAGACTGACGCTGCGAGTGGAAGCGTTGGAGGAGGCGCGGCCACAGCCACAGACGAAGGAACAGGAGGCAGAGTCCAGCGACGAGGCTGCGGGGCATGAGAGCGAGGATACGGAGGGGGAAGGGCAGCAGGGTGAGCCCGGTGATGCGCTGGACCCAGAGCGGGAGCAGGCCGGACGGCGGTTTGGCTGGCGGGGACGCTAGGTGCAGTAATCGGGCAATCCGCTGTGGCGGGAAAGCCCTCTACAGGAGTGGCGGGGCGTGAGTAGGTCGGTGGGACAAACCTGAGTACGGAGAATCGAGCTTGTGAATAGGTCACAGAGGGAGGTCGAACCGAATGAAACAGAGAAGACCAGTCATCGAAGGCAGCGGGGAGGTGGCCGACATGCACCACCTGAGGCTCATGGCGCTGCTTCAAGAGCTGGAGCGGGAACACGGTCGGAAGCAGGCTGCCGAGCTCCTGGGGGTGGACCGCAGGACGCTGGACATCAGCCTGGATGAGGGGGCGCTGTCGAGGCGCATGCGGGGAGCGTTGGACAAGGCTCTTCAAGCAGGCGTGGGCTCCGCAGCCGCCGAGCAGCGGGACCGCAACGACCAGCTGGCGGACCGGCTGGAAGAGCTGGAAGGCAAGGTCGAGGAGCAGGGCAAGGAGATGCGGGCGAACAACAGGGCCAGCGAGGACAGAGACAGGGCCATTCGGGAGGAGGTGGCCCAGGGCTTTCACAAGGTGGAGAAGATGCTGGCGGGTCTTGAGACGGGACGGGGTGGGCAGGACGGGGCGCAGGCGAACGGCGCCGGCCCGCAGCTCAGGCGAAGGGCGACGCTGCGGCGGGAGTTCCCCGACCTCGTGACGTTGGAGCCCGCCGAGGACGACGAGGACGTGTTCGACGAGGTCTGGTCCCTGATCGTTGAGTGGCGGGAGCTTAAGGCCGTTCATCCCGACGAAGGCAAGAGCCTGTCCTGGCTGACGACCGAGGAGCGGTTCCTGGCGTTGGAGTTGACGCTCTTGGAGGAGCACGGGCTGACGCTTCCCCCGGCGACGTTTCCTCTGCGGGGCTTCGACCGCAACGGCCAGGTCAACTGGCGGAAGACAGCGCTCTCCGACACGCGGAGGGCGCTGAAGAAGCGTGAGCTTCTGAACACGCTGACCTTCCGACGTCTGTGGAAGTAGCCGGACCGGGGTGCTGGGGTGTTCTAGCCGGTTCGGTGGCGTTGTGCCGGGACAAAGAGATTGAACATGTGGACGGTTTATACAGAGAGAGAGGGGGCCGAATGAAACGCAAAGATCCACTCATCGTAGGGAGAAATAGTGTTCGAGACATGCACCACCTGAGGCTCATGGCGCTGTTGCAGGAGCTGGTGCGGACATGGGGGTGCACAGGTACTGCGCGGGTGCTGGAGATCGACCCCAGGACGGTGACCTCCAGCATGCAGTCGGGCCAGCTGACACACCGGGTGCGTGAGAGCCTGCAAAGGGCGCTTCAGCACGGAGTGGGATCCGCAGCCGACAGGCAACGGGAGCGCAGCGACAAGCTGGAGGCCCGGATGGACAAGCTGGAGGCCCAACTCAAGGAGATGAAGGAGAATCTCAGGAGCGGTCTCAAGGGATTGAGGATGTCACTGGACGGGGTGCGGAAATACTACGGCGTACAGCGTCGGCTAATCGAGCAGCGTCTCTTGGTCTTGGAAGCGGACCGTGACAGTACGGAAACCGGAGCACCCACAGATGATGGGAGTGGCGGTCCTGGGGCGAGAAGCGTCGCAGCCGGCACAGGGTTCCCAGGGAAGCTCACGGACCCGACACTGGCCGAGTTGGTGGATGCAAGGGAGCGGACGAACGGGGTGGTCGAGTGGGGCACGTCGGCGCCACCCGGCCGTAGTGACGAGAAAGCTGATGCGCCCTCCGAGCCTGGGATTCCTAGGCCGGCTCGGGGCCGGTGAAGCATGCGATGGTCGCTTCCAGTCCCGCCGAACGGAACTTGCTGACGGCGGCGAACACCAGGGACTTGGTGAATTCGTCGGCGTTGATATACCAGCCGGAGGCGAACAGCAGCCCGTCGTGCTTCACCACCCAGGCGTTTTTGAGCTGCATGGCCTCGGTGTTGCCGGAACCGAGTCCACCGCTCGCCGGGTTCCGATCCACGTAGGACACCCACTTGCCGTCCTCGGTGGCGGACAGCATGTCCGGCCCGAAGTTGTAGCCGTTGGCGTCGGTCCCCACCCAGCTCTTCAGGTCAAGCCCCAGGCGGTGAGGGTCGGGATGCCCGACGACCAAGTCGTTCTCATCGACGATGAACACATACCACTGGCCTTCGACGCCCTCCGCCCGGTTGTAGTGGGAGAGGGTGGCGTCGAGTCCCTGGGTGTCGTACCTGGTGATGGCCTTGTCTACGAAGAACTTGGTGTACTCAATGGGGCTGGACATGGATGGAATGGAGGCCACCACGCCCCGGGCGATGCGCTCGGCCTCGGCGGAAGTGATACCGGACTGGGCTTCGGGCATGGAGGCGATGGTGGTCTGGATGATTCGTTCGACCTCAGCTTTGGACAGTCCCGGTTCGGGCTGCGGTATCTCCGCTATTGCCGCACGGATTGCCTCCTCTACATCGGCGGCGGTGAGTTCCGGCTCCGATTCGGCTGGGACGGGTGCGTTGGCCAACTCCTCACGCACGATCTTCTCAACCTCGGCGCGGGGCAGCCCCGCGTCTTCACCTCCGCAGGCGATGAATAGCAGTGGTGAGAGTAGGAAAAGGACTGCCCCTACACCCGAATAGAACACTCTGCTGCAAATCACGGCAGTCCTTTACAGCCCGCCCATTACCACCGTCTCGGTGGGAGCGCTGGTCAGCGACTCCTCGTTGCCGCGTCGTTGGTGAAGGTGACCCGCACCTTGATGACCCTGCCGTTGTCGGGCATGACGACGATCTCCTTCACGAAGCTCTCTATGAAGGCCTTGCGCTCCGTCAGCTCGCTCTCGTTCAGGAACATACTCATGTCCAGGGCGTAGGCCGTGATGGTCACTAACGACGCTGGCGCGCGAGTGCGCTCTTCAATGCCTCCACATCGTCGAGATGGCATCTCTTGAATTTGCGACCGCTGCCGCAGGGACAAAGTTCATTCCTGCCCGGACCTCTCTTAACCATCTCCAACATCTCGTTCATGTATTGCCGGAATCCGTCATCACCATGAGCGTACTCGCCCCAAAGGTCTTTTTTGGCAGCAGGTAGCCCATTCTTGTCTACGTAGGACAAACGATACAAGAATGGGATTACAAGTTCGTCTATGAACCGCTCCAATGTTAGTAACCGTTCGGGAGAGAATCTGATTCCTAGACAACATGACCCGTCCGGATAGAAATGCAGGTCAATGGCATCGACGTTCTGCTTTGTCGAGATAGTCTGATGGCGGCCGCCAACCTCGTAAACCCTTGGCCAGCCGTTACGGTCAATGGAGTTCAGATCAATACGCAGGGAGTATGAGTCGCAAAGGAATGAGGCTAATCGGCGATGTGCGTCATCGTTCCCGATCCGCACTCGGTCTATCCCACTGTCGTACGCTGCGCAGAAAGCGATCTCGCCGGCTATCTCGTTGGCGTTCTTGTCGTACAGCAGACCCGGAAAGCACCGGGTCTGCCATTCCAGGTCGGACGTACTTGGTCTCATCTGGCGTAAGGCTTCCTTGGAGTAACTACCCTCGGAATTCCTACAACTGGGGCCGCAATGCCGCCAGGGTTATTCCTTGGGCTACTCGGCGGATTGCTGTTTCCGCCCCCACCATTCCCTCCCCGGCCTCCACTGCCACCAGAGCCCTTGCCGAAGTTCTCCCCAAACAGCTCTTGCCAAATCTTGATGCCTGCTTCGCTTGAAGATTCCTCCTTAGCCCTCTTCGCGGTTCGCGCATGGGAGTTGACCCTGGTCCTGAAATTCGCGTACTTGGTCTGGTCCCAGTGTCGATTGAAAGTTTCCGTTGGCAGCGCCGGATTCCTGATCTCCGGCATGTAGTGGTGTTGCTGGAGGTAGTCATCCATTCTCGTTAGGACGGTAACCAATGTGTCGGCCACAGTGCTTACCCCCTCGGTACCCTCATCCGAGGGCTCAATGGTGTTGCCAGCCAACGTGGTCAGCAAGATCGACTTGGCGGTGTAGTTGTTCTTGTGGTCCCGCAGGTACTTGAGCAACCTGACGACTCGCTTCAGATTGCCGCCGGTTATCCGATTCTGCTCGTTGAACCAGTCCCGGTAGCCAGTGCCGTCAGTCTCCTCGAACTTGTTGTCAATCCGGTTGCAGATGTAGTGCCTGTCGCCAATAGTCACACGGGGAACTACGTCGAGATGGAAGTCTCCAGCATAGTCGATGGTGACGCATCGAGTCTTGAGGTTGAGCTTGTCGGCGTAGTTGTCATTCTCCTTTAGAGTTTCCCGAACCTCATTGATGTAGTCTTTCGCCTGCCACTTGGGATTGGGGTTCATCACTATCTGGATGTCCGCATCGTATTCGTCGTTGTCATCGACGGGTTTGCCGAGGGTGCCCAGGGCATATGAACCCTGCCGCTCCATATTCTGGTAGCCAGTCAGGTGGTCCTTGAGGTAGGCGTCTACAGCTCGCACGCTCGTATTGAGCCGGTCAAGCCGGCTTTGGTTCAGGTTGACTTCATCTCTGAGAAAGTCCTGAAAGTCCTTATTGTTCTTTGCCATCTCAATCTTCTCCTTCTGTTCTGTTTTCTTGGAAGCTGCTAGATCGGTCGGCGACTCGTCACTGTGGTATCTTGAGCTTCTTCATAATCGCCTCACTTTGTTGAGTGAAGTCCCTGATAGCCAGGGCCTTCAGGCTGTCCAGATGTTTGATGTCATCCAAACCCCAGGGCTCGATTTCAGGGTCAAGTCGGAGATACCTGTCCGTGAGCAAGAGCTTGGCCATGTTCGCCGAGGCGTCGGATTGTAGCCGGAGGACGTAAGAGACCAACTTTTGACGACCCCAGCCCGTGAGCAGCCCCCAAAGCCTGTTCTCGGTATAAAGATTCACGGAATGGCCGGTGCCGATAGACAAGATGTGGCACCTGTTCAACCGACTGCCTGAACTTAGAGATGGCTTCGGTGAGGGCTATGATCGACGGGTTGTTCGCCCATAGACCTCCGTTCTGCCAGGAGGAAATGGTCGACCGGCATGGGATCGAAGTAGGTGGGAGCAACACATGATGCAAGGATCGCATCGCTCAGAGCGACATTCGCATCTCTGACGTATGGTTCTCCGAGGTCCTTGAGGTACCTGGACTTAAACACGTGGACACCGCCGGTGGAGATGTTGGAGCTTGTTATCATAAGAGGCGTCGGGATTTCTCCCAGAGTCATGTCAGGCAGGTAAGCCCTAACGATTTGTCCGAGAGGGTGCCTTGGATATTTGCTTCGGACATGAAGCCAACTAAACCATCTTCTCCGAAAGATGCGTGTTGACTCCGTTCGGAAGAGCTCGACAATCTTAGCCATCGGAATGCCCGCAGCGACGGCTCCGGCAACTATGGAGCCTGTGCTGGGTACCGGCAATGAGGTCGAACTGCTCTTTTATCGGCACACCGTTCACCTGTTCGATGCCGGCGAGGACCTGGGCTGAATAGATTCCCCTTGTCCCACCACCATCTAGAGCCAGTATGTGGAATGCGCTATCTTGTGCCATAGGAACCTGCCTTCTGCCCTCCGTGCTACCCATCTTAATGTAGACTGCGTTGAAAGTCAACACAAGTCCACGGCAAAGGCAGACGGGTACTACCTTAAGTGCATCTGGCCTTCATATTCCTGTCGTGATGGGTAGAGATCCCCTTCCTCCGTCGCGTACACGAGGCCCAGTCTTTCGAGCCTGATCTTCAGGGCCGGATATGGTAACTTGGAAGAGGTCACGGAGTTTGTAGAGGGTTGGCCAACTCTGCAGGTCAACATCTCTGGCGGCCTCCAGCAGTATGGGTGAAGGCATCAACAGAAACCCCATGAACCGGTGAGCTTGGAGTTCACGCGGGTCCTGGCCAGGTCCGGAGCCTCGGTAGAGGCACTTCATGTAGGGCTCGAAGCCGGGTAAGGGCGACTGTGCTAAGAGGGCATGATCAACGTGGGGCCTCCCAATGCCCCGCCTCGTGAGCAAGGATGGTGTGGTAGAGGCCCGGTGTCTCAGTTATGAGTGTACGCCTTGATTCATTGAAGACCACTGTCTTCAAGCTGGAATCCAACTCGGCGAGAATGGACTGGCCAGGCCGTTCGGAGACCTTGTCCCACAGGATGTTGAGGTCCAGCACATCCTCCAGTATGCGCTCCACCGGGACCGGAGGACGGGACACCGCTCCATACAGAGACTCGT
>CBDCQW010000001.1:0-13376 GCA_965220785.1 Dehalococcoidia bacterium | reverse complement strand
AGAGCGAGGGTTCCATACGACTGGACGGCGATAGAGCTCGCTTCCCGAGAGCGAATCAGCGGCGGCGGTGACCCAACACGTGGGATTGGACTATCCTGGATATCGGACGAGATGCGACGAGCGGGCAGACAGCTCATAGTGCACTCGGGACTCGGGGCACTGACCATCAATGAAAGCGCCGAGAGTGAGGCGAGAAGGGTAACTTTGTTTCCCGGTACCCTGGCGTTCGCATCCATCTCGACCTAGGGAACGTTATGGACATCGTAAGAGTACATCCTCTGTTCCAGAGGCGAGCACTGGTAACCCGAGCGTCTACGGACCTGCTCCGGGACGCTATTGCCGAAGCCGCCGGTAACGGAAACCGGGTGGCCCTGGACCTGACCGGTATCGATGCGATCACGCCCTCGTTTATCGATCAGGTCCTGCAAATCGTAGAGGGATGCCTCGGGCAAGAATCGGACCGGATTGAGGTCTTGATGCTGAACCCGCCGTCCGGCCTATCCAGCCGACTGGAAGCCATTGGTCGAGCACACCACTCGGTCGTAACCGAAGACGAAAAGGGTAACTGGATCATTCCCGTCGGGTTCCAAAATTCGTAGTGCGGCCGCGTTCCAGATTGCGCTAGAACCCAATTCGATCGCGGGCACGCCGAAGCGCTATTCCTGACGCGCCGTCGACCAAAGCTCCTCGCCTTCGTCCGTGAGCTCGCCGCTGGGCCGCAGCCCGACGTGCGCCGCGCCGCGACGCGACGCGGCGTGATCGGGATGTATGGCGGCCCAAAGCTCCGACACTTCGAACTGCTCGTATATCCAATCCGCCGCGCGCCGACCGGCCTCGGTCGCGTATCCACGATTCTGAAACGGAGTCCCGACCACCCAGGCCAGATCGGCGCCCCTCTCCCCAACCCCCGCCTGAACGTAGCCGACGGCTTCCCCCGACGACCTGAGCCGAAGGAGTCCAGTTCAGCCACAGCTCGTCTCTCTCAGGCGAACGGCGGCTCTCCCGAAGACCGATTCCCTCTCGAAGGTCGTCGGCGCTAGCGGGCGGCGCCCCTCCCGTGAACCGACGCAGCGCAGGGTCTCGCAGAAGCCCGAACAGGTCTTCCGCGTCGTCCCGCACCATCGGACTGAGGACCAGCCGGTCAGACTCCAGCGTCCACGCTTCGTCTTCGGGGACTCTGATCAACTGTTGCTACTCCATGGTCTCAATATACGCCCTCCTCCCCTGGCCCACACGGCTTTGATCCCGTCTGACTATCCCCCGGGACCAGACCGCGGGCCTTCGCCCCGGTCGACGGACGGCCTCCCGTCCGCCGCCTCTGTGATAAACTTGGCCCCCTGAATCGCCACCAAGGAGAACTTACATGAGAGTCTGCCGCTACCTCGCACCCGGGGCCCACGAACCCGCCGTCGGCATCATCACCGGCTCGACCGTCGCCGAAATCCCGGCCGCCGGCCAGGACCTCGGCGTCCTGCTGCTGCTCCAGAAGGCCGAGATCGAGCGGCTCCACCACTCGGCCGGCGCCTACCACGACCTCGACTCCCTGAAGATGCTGCCGCCGGTAGGCAGGCCCGGCAAGCTACTCATGCTCGCCGGCAACTACCACCCCACAGACTCCCGCGAGGAGGTCGACCTCGACGTCGAGACGCCCAAGTTCTTCATCAAGCCCTCCACCGCGCTGGTGGCCCACGACGAGACGATCCCGCACAACCCGATCGTGGGAGGCCAGATCGAGGAGATAGAGCTGGGCGCCGTCATCGGCAGGCCCGGCAAGAACATCAGCCGGGAGGACGCATACGACCACATCTTCGGCTTCACGATCGTCAACGACGTCTCCGCCCGCGCCCTGCGCTTCTCCGATCAGCGCTCCAACCCCGACCGCGTCTACTGGTTCGACTGGCTCAACGGCAAGTGGCTCGACGGCTACTGCCCAATGGGCCCGTGGATCGTCCCGGCCGAGTACTTCGACGACCCCGTCGCGGAGAACCTCAGCCTGGTCACGAAGATCAACGGCGAGGTCGTCATCGACTCCAACACCAACCGCATGATTCACCCCATCGCCAACCAGATCGCCTACATATCGACCCTCTGCACCCTCGAGTCCGGCGACGTCATATCGACCGGGGTCGCGCTCGGCCCCTCCGGCGCCGACGAGACGCTGCTGCAGCCCGGCGACGTCATAGAGGGCGAGGTCGAGGGCATAGGCACCCTCCGCAACACCGTCGGCAGCCCCGCCTGACGACCGTCCTGGCCGAGGAGAAATCGCCGCAAAGAGTAACTCCCGGAGGCCGTAACCCAGAACAACCCGTTCACCCCGAGTAGCGCCGATGCTTCATCGACGCGTATCGAGGGGCGCACACAGGGTCTTCAGCAGGACGGCGGCACGGCCCCACGCCGCCCGGACGTGAGGTGCAAGACGATGAGAGCAGCGGTATACGCGGGCAACAGGAAGTTCGACGTCAAGGACATCCCGACCCCGGAGCCGGGCCCGAACCAGGTCCAGCTCGAGGTCAAGTACAGCGCCATCTGCGGCACCGACGTTCACGCCTTCCTCTACGACCAGGTGCCTCCCGGAATCGTCCTCGGACACGAGTACTGCGGATCCATCGCCAGCGTCGGATCGGACGTCACCGGCTGGAAGGTCGGCGACCGGGTGGTCGGAGGAGGCGGCACTCCCCCGCCGGGCACCGGCCTCGCCTTTGCCACAGACCCCCGCTACAAGTACCGCGAGGTCGGTTTCACCGCGCGTCCCCTGAGGGGCTACGCAGAGTACGTCATCATGGAGGACTGGGAGCCCCTGCACGTCCCCGACGGCGTCTCCGACGAGACGGCCTCGCTCTGCGAGCCGTGCGCCGTTGCCGTGAGGGCCGTCCGGCACTCCAACATCAAGCTGGGTGACAAGGTCGCCGTGCTGGGAGCCGGCCCCATAGGCCTGTTCTGCATCCAGACCGTCAGGGCGGCGGGCGCGAGGGAGGTCTACGTCTCCGAGCCCGTTCAGGCCCGTGCCGACGCCGCGCTCGCCGTCGGTGCCGACGTGGTGATCGACCCCACCAGCGAGGACGTCGTCGCCCGGCTCGAGGAGCTCACCGGTGGCATCGGCCCCGACCTCGTCTTCGACTGCGCCGGCGCCAGGCCCACACTCGACCAGGCGATGAACATCGTCCGGCGCGACGGCCAGGTCATGCTTGTCGCAGTCGCATGGGAGGAGACGCCGCTGCTGCCCGTCGACTGGATGTCGCGGGAGGTCTCCATCCAGTCCACCTGGGGCGCAAGGGACCAGGACTGGCAGATCGCCCTGGAGTTGTTCCGCACCGGCAAGGTCGTCGTAGGCCCCATGCTGACCGAGTCCAGCTTCATCGCCATGGACGACATCCAGGCCGCCTTCGAGTCCCTGTTCCGGCCCACGACCGAGCTCCAGATGGTCGTCATGCCGAGCGCCTGACGCGGGCGGCTTGCACCTTCTCCCCTGGCGGGAGAAGGCTGGGATGAGGGGGCCGGGAAGGTCACCCTCACCTCAATCCTCTCCCGTCGAGGGAGAGGAGGCTTCCGGCACCCCTTCTCCCCTGGCGGGAGAAGGCTGGGATGAGGGGGCGTGAGAATCACCCTCACCTCAATCCTCTCCCGTCAAGGGAGAGGAGGCTCTAAGACGGGACGCCCTCGGCGGCGAGCAGGTCGTGGAGGCGTACCAGCGTCTCGCTGTTCTCGTCCAGCGAGAAGCCGTCGACCCGGTACTCGGCCTTCAGGCTCATGCTGTCCACGGCACCGAGGTCGGCCGACGTCTTCACCATCTCGCGCTCCTCGTCGACGGTAGGCAGCAGGTTGCGCCCCGCCCGGCGCGACACGGCGGCGACCAGGCCGTAGCCGCCCCAGTTCGAGACGCTGGCTATGACCAGCTCGTCGACGGTCGTCACGCACGCCTTCTCGACCAGCGTCGGCACCTCGGGAACGCGCTCCTCCAGGTTGCCCAACCCGATCTCGTTGCCGCCGTCGCCGACGCCCACCGAAGGCGTGGCGCCTGTGAACAGCCGGTCGACCCGCGCTGTGTAGTCGGTGATGTCCAGGTTGCGCATGTTCCGGTACAGGCCCTCGTCGGTGGGCCCGCACCGCTCGATCGCTATCAGCAGCGACGGCTCGTGCTCCGCGAGCAGGTCCGCCGCGAACGCGGCGCTCGACTCGTCGTCCACGACCGGGAAGTCCACGACGGCCTCGTCCGAGCCCAGGATTCCGGCGACGACGGACGCCGAGTACCGGTCCGTGACGTACAGCACCCGATTGCCCAACGCCTCCAGCGCCCGGCCGATGGCGACGGCGCCGGGAGGGCCGTCCGTCTCCGGGGCGGCGGCGGCGAGGATGTAGAAGCCGGTCGCGATCAGCACCGTGCCCGGGTTGTCGAGCACCAGCCCCGCGGCGCGGTCGCAGAAGTCTGCCGGCACGTGGGGCCGCAGCGCAGCGATCCCCCGCCGGTCACGGTCCAGAATGATGTCTTCGATGCTCATGCGAGGGTGCCGCTTCGGGGCCTCGAGGAACGCTGCCCGTCGCCGCTTCCGATAGCGGCCTGTCTTCGAGGTTCGTTGCACGGGCGTCCCCGTGAGTCCGTTTCTGGAAGATTGGCCGGACTTCCGTAGCGGCGGGTTTGAAACCCGCCCTCGCCTCGCCAGACGGCAGGATTGTCGGTACCGAGCCAGCGCATTGGTTGGCGGCGGCTGTCGCTATACGGTCCTAATGCCATAATGCTGTCCGGGTTCGCTTCTGCGAGTGGATCATCGAAACGATCAAGCGACTGGAGGCCAACAATCCTGCCATTTGACAGGGCGAAGGCGGGTTCGAAACCCGCCCCTACGGAATCCAGACGATCTCTCATGCCGCCGACTTCAGGGACCGGACGCTACAGGACGGAGAGGTCTTCGTCGCGGGCGTCGGTGATGAACATGTGGCCCGGCGCGTGCGTGATCATCAGCGGCGGCTTCGAGCTCATCGCCACCGCTTGCGGAGTGACGCCGCAGGCCCAGAAGACCGGCACCTCGCCGTCCCGCAACTCGACCGGATCGCCCATGTCGGAGCGGTTGATGTCGGCGATGCCGATCGCGGCCGGGTCGCCGATGTGCACCGGAGAGCCGTGCACGGCCGGGAACCGGGTCGTCACCTGCACCGCCCGGACCACCTTCTCCGTGGGTATGGGCCGCATCGACACGACCATCGGGCCGGAGAACGCCCCCGCGGCGGCCGTCTCGACGTTGGTGATGAACATCGAGACGTTGACGCCCTGGTCGACGTGGCGCAGGGAGATACCGGCGTTGATCAGCGCGTTGTCGAACGTGAAGCTGCAGCCCAGCAGGAACGACACCATGTCGTCCTGCCAGTAGTCGGCGATGTCGGTAACCTCGGCCTCGAGCTCGCCGTAGCGGTAGACGCGGTATCTCGGCACGTCGTACCGCAGGTCGGCGCCGGGAGCGAACGTCTTCGGCTCAGCCGACCCTGCCTCGACCACCTCGAGCAGCGGGCACGGCTTCGGGTTGCGCTGGCAGAACAGCAGGAAGTCGAACGCCAGGTCGCCGGGCAGGATGACCAGGTTGGCCTGCACGTGGCCGGGGGCCATGCCGGGCGTGAAGGTGTCGATCTCCCCGGAGCGCATGAGCGCCCTCAACTCGGCCGGGCTGGATGGCAACGCGGATACCTGCATGACGGGCGTACGATATACGCCGCCGCGCCCTCAGTCAACCTCGGCGCCGCCCTCTGGATTCCCCACCTGATTCGGCCGGCCGACGTGACGGGCTGCTTCCGGTGTCATGGGCGGCGCACCTTGTCGGGGATGGATTCCCGCCCCCGCCTACGCGAGGGCAGGCTGTTCGCGGGAATGACGGAGGTGGGGGATTTGGGGCCACCGAATCCCGGACGTCGGTCATGCCTGCCGCCCACTGCCGTCAGAAGTGCGGGAGCGCCCCGGGCCGGAGTGGAGCGGTCGATTTCCGTGTGAGCTGTTCCATTGTGTTCCAAAGTGTTCCATTCCTATCTGGGCGATGGGACACTTTTCCGAAAAATGGAACAGGTGGTGTTCCACGGTTCGTATCTGGCGTGGAACAGGGCGGAACAAAATGGAACAGGGGTGTTCCATAGTGGATGGTGGGTAGTGGGTAGTTGGGACGTGGGGTGTCGTTGGCACGGGGGCATAGTAGCACGTATGTACTTCTATGTCCAGAGGTTGGACGGAGGGTAACTGTTCAGTGTTGATGAGGTGAACGGTCATGAGAGTGCGTCGAGGCCGCCGGTCGCTCCCAGGGGCGGGGCGTCGCCTGAGAAACCGTTCGCCCTGAGTGCCCCGACGCTTCGTCGGGGTGTATCGAAGGGCCCGCACTACCCAGGCCTTGGGCGGGGCTGACGCCAGCATCGACGGGGAGGCTGCGTGCGCGCCCCTCGATACGCGCCGCTCAAAGCAGCGGCGCTACTCGGGGTGAACGGGTTGCCTTGGGGGTGAGGTGGGGAAGACAGGCGTTCCGCGACTCTGAACAGTTACGACGGAGGGGTAACTGTTCAGACTCCAGGAGATGGACTCGGCGGGGGACTTTCACCAACGACGAAAATGAGGCTGCACCGGGATGGCGGGTTTGAAACCCGCCTCTACGGCAGGTCGGCCAAGGGTTATTCTCAGAGAAAGTCTGAACAGTTACACGGAGGGTAACTGTTCAGACTTGAAGGGCCTCCCCTCTCTTTCCGTTAGCCCTGAGTGGCCCGCCGCTCCGGGCGGGCTGTATCGAAGGGCGGAGCGGGTGGTCGTGTGCGCCCCTCGATACGCGCCCCTCGATACGCTTCGCTACTCGGGGTGAACGGATTGTGTGGGCTTCGCTACTCGGGGTGAACGGATTGTGTGGGCGGCGCTACTCGGGGTGAACGGGTTGCCCTTGGGGTGGCATGAGGAAGGCAGGCGTTCTGCGACTCTGAACAGTTACGACGGAGGATCCGGAGGCGCTCCCTGCGCGGGAATGGCGATTACGTAAAATGTCTCCGAGCGGGCAACCTCAGCCGCCGCCGTGGTCGCGGGCCCGGCGCTGCAGCTCGTAGAGCTTGTTGATGGCCTCCAGCGGCGTCATCGAAGACACGTCCAGCGCCATCAGCTCCTCCAGCGCCTCGGACGTGGTGGTGATCAGCGGAAGCTGGCGCTCCGGCACCCTGGCGCGCCCGGCACGACGCGGTCTTGCGCCGTCGGACGCCTTGCCGTCCTTCGCGCCGTCCTCCAATTCGCCCAGCACCTCCCAGGCACGGTTCACCACGGCTCCGGGCATGCCCGCCAGGCGGGCGACGTAGATGCCGTAGCTGCGGTCGGCCCCGCCGGGCACGATGCGCCGCAGGAACACGACCTCGCCCTTGTCCTCCGTCACAGCCACGTTGTAGTTCCGCGCCCTGGGCAGGACGTCGGCCAGCTCCGTGAGCTCGTGGTAGTGCGTGGCGAACAGCGTCTTTGCCCCGAGCCGCGGGTGGTTGTGGACGTACTCGGCGACGCCGCGCGCGATGGCAAGCCCGTCGTACGTGCTGGTGCCGCGCCCGATCTCGTCCAGGACCACCAGCGACCGGGACGTGGCGTGGTTGAGGATCGCCGCCGTCTCTACCATCTCCACCATGAACGTCGACTGCCCGACCGCCAGGTCGTCCTGCAGGCCGACTCGCGTGAATATCCTGTCTACCAGGCCTATGGAGGCGGACGAAGCGGGGACGAAGCTGCCGATCTGGGCCATCAGGGTGATGAGCGCGACCTGCCTGATGTAGGTCGACTTGCCCGCCATGTTCGGCCCGGTGAGCACGATGAGCTGCTCGCCGCCGGCGGACATCTTCGTGTCGTTGGGCACGAAGGAGCCGGGCGGCAGGGTCCGCTCGACGACCGGGTGGCGTCCCTCTCCGATCTCGAGAGCGTCGCCGTCGTCCAGCTCCGGGCGGACGTAGCCGTGCTGGCCGGCGACCTCCGCGAGACCGCAGAAGACGTCCGCTCGCGCCACCGCTCCCGCCGTCCGGAGAACGGCCCCCGCGGAGCCGGCGAGCTGGTCGCACACCTGCCTGAACAGCGACGCCTCCAAGTCGGCGACGCGCTCCTGGGCGTTCATGACGAGCGACTCGTACTCCTTCATCTCCGGCGTGATGAAGCGCTCGCCGCCGACGAGGGTCTGCCGCCGGACGTACTCCTCCGGGACGCGGTCCAGGTTCGCCTTGCTGATCTCTATGTAGTATCCGAAGACCCTGTTGTAGCCGACCTTCAGGTTCTTGATCCCGGTCCGCTTGCGCTCCGTCGGCTCCAGAGCCGCGATGTAGTCCTGCGCCTCCCGCGACGAGCCCCGGAGCGCGTCCAGCTCGGGCGAGAAGCCGTCGCGGATGACCCCGCCGTCGCCGATGGTGGGCGGCGGGTCGTCCGCTATCGCGCGGCGGACGAGTCCGGAGACGTCGGCGTTGTCCTCGATCTGCCCGGCCAGCCAGGCGACCTGCGGCGCGTCGTCGTCCTCGGTCATGATCCCCCGGAGCTGCGGCGCCGCTTCGACGCTCGCGGCAAGCCCGACCAGGTCCCTGGGCATCGCGCCGCCGCCGCGCACTCGATTGACGAGGCGCTCGATGTCCGAGACCCGGTCGAGCACCGAGATGACGCGGGCGCGCCGCAGGGCGCTGCGGTGGAACCACGAGACGGCGTCCAGTCTTTGCTCCAGCCGCGCCACGTCGAGCAGCGGCTGGCCCACCCAGCGCCTCAGCAGCCTGCCGCCCATGGACGTCCTGGTGCGGTCGAGCACCGAGAGCAGGGAGGCCGACTTGTCTCCCCACCTGCCGCCTTCGAAAAGCTCCAGGTTTCTGCGCGTCTGGGCGTCTAGCACCATGTAGGCGTCGGTGAAGTAGGTGTAGAGGGTCGTGACCTGGGACAGCGACGCACCGTGGTGCCTGCCCAGGTAGTCGACGATGGCCCCGGCTGCCCGGACCGCCAGCGGCAGGCCGTCGCAGCCGTACGGCTCCAGCGACGCGACGCCGAAGTGGCCCAGCAGTGTCTCGGTCGCCCACTCGAGGTCGAACGCGTCGGCCTCCAGCGGGGTTACGCGGGTGTCGGTCCGCTCGGTTATCGGCGGCTGCCGCTCCGGCACGAGCAGCTCCGACGGGGCCAGTCGGGCCAGCTCCACTTCCAGGTGGGCTATCGGGAACTGGCTTACCGCGAACTCGCTCGTCGTGATGTCGACGTAGGCGAGGCCCGCGTGTTGCTCGTCGACCACGGCCGCGGCGAGGTAGTTGTTCGCCCCGCCCTCCAGCAGCGCGTCCTCGATCACGGTGCCGGCCGTGACCACCCGGACGACCTCGCGGTCGACGAGGCCCTTCGACTGGGCGGGATCGCTCGTCTGCTCGCAGATGGCGACCTTGTGGCCCCGCTTGATGAGCCTGGCCAGGTACGGCTCCAGCGAGTGGTACGGGATGCCGGCGAGTGGGACGCGCTGTCCGCGGCCCATCTCACGCGAGGTCAGGGCGATCTCCAGCTCCCGCGAGACGAGACGGGCGTCCTCGTCGAACGTCTCGTAGAAGTCGCCCATCCTGAAGAGCAGGATGGCGTCTTCGTGCTCCTTCTTGATCCGGAGGTACTGCCGTCTGGCGGGGGTCGTCAATGCGTTGTCCGGGAGGCGTAGGCGGATGGTATGGCCACATTCTACGCGAGCAGGCGAGCGCGTGAAACCGCCGGGAACGCCTGGCCTGTGTTGGCGGTCGACGCAGCCTCGATCCGTTCACACCGAACAGCGCCGTCGCTTCAACGGCAAGTGTTGAGGGACACGGTAGCTGTTCAGACTTGAGGAGGCGAACTGTCACGAGAGTGCGTCGAGGCCGCCGGTCGCTCCCAGGGGCGGGGCCGTCGCCACACGACCCGTTCACCCTGAGTGCCCCGACGCTTCGTCGGGGTGTATCGAAGGGCCCGCACGACTCAGTCTTTGGGTGGGGTTGACATCAGCATTGGCGACAAGGTTGCGTGCGCCCCTCGATACGCGCCGCTCAAAGCAGCGGCGCTACTCGGGGTGAACGGGTTGTCTCGGCCCATCAAGTCTGAACAGTTGAGGGGCACGTGCCCTTCCTGCCAGATGCTCAGGCCCCATCCGCCCGACAAGCAGCCTGTCGCTTGGGCGTGGGCCCCTCGATACGCCCCGCTCAAAGCGGCGGGGCACTCGGGGCGAACGGGGTTGGGACGACGCCAACGTTGGATACCCGCCTACGTAGACCTTTGCAAGACCGTCATTCCGGGAAAGGTCGGAGGCTAGTCCTGCTTCCAGAAACGCTCTTCTTCGACCTTGTAGCCCTGGGGCTTGAGCTTGTCCTTGACGTCCTCGATCATCTCGGGGTGGCCGCAGGCGTAGACGAGGGTGTCCTCCGGGCTCAGGCCGAGCTCGTCGATGTACTTCTCGACGATGTTGTTGACGCGGCCGGTCTCGCCGGTCCAGCCGGCGTTGTGCTCCTCGGTCGGCCGGCTGACGGTCGGGACGTAGGTGATCTTGTCCGGGTGCTCGGCCGCCAGCCGCTCGAGCTCCTCCAGGTACGTGAACTCGTCCTGGTAGCTGGCGCCCTGCAGCACGTAGAAGTGGTGTCCCTCGTTGCCCTTGTGCAGGTAGTCGCGAAGGAAGCTGATGTAGGGGACGACGCCGGTGACGGTCGCGACGAGAAGCTGGTTGGGCCACTTGGGCTTGAAGACGAATATGCCCTTGGCCCTGGGCCGCATTGTCATCGTGTCGCCTTCGTGGAGGTCCCACATAAGGGGTGTCAGGTTGCCGTCCGGCGGCGGCACCAGCTCCACGAACAACTCGATGTCCTCCTCGTGGGGCGCGGAGGAGATCGAGTACGCGCGCTCGATGCCTTCGCTTCCAATGGTGCAGTACTGTCCCGCCTTGAAGGTCCATCCCTCGGGCCGGGAGATCCACATCAGCAGCAGGTCGTCCGTGATGTCCACGCGCCTGAGGACTTTGGTCTCGGCAAGCTTGGGTGCCGGCCGCCGGCGTCTAACGGTCGTCAATTCCAGTCTCCTCCTGTCGGGCCAATGATGCCACAAACGCGGCGCCGTTTGAAAGCGTCCGCGACGCCGTCCGATCATGCCGTAGACCCCCAATGGCGTATAGAATACGCGCACGGCGATGTGGGCACTGTGGCGTTCGGAAGAAGCGCTGGACAGGCGCTGGAATGGAGCTACGGACATGAAGGGCATCGCAAACATCGGTTCCAGGCTGGAGCTGTTCGTGGACGACTGGCTGGTCGACCGGATGGACGGCGCCGAGCGCGTCCTCCACAGCCCCGTCCCGCAGGATGTCGCGCTCGTGTGCGACTCCCCTTGGGAGGGCAACAGCTCCAAGCAGGTCACCGTGTTCGAAGACGGCGGCCTGTACCGGATGTACTACCGCGGCAGCCAGGTCGACTACACGCCCGGCGAGATGACGAACCATCACCAGGTGACCTGCTACGCCGAGAGCGCCGACGGCATACGCTGGGAGAAGCCGTCCCTCGGTCTGGTGGAGTTCGACGGCTCGACCGACAACAACATCATCTGGGACGGACCCGGCAGCCACAACTTCATGCCGTTCAAGGACCAGAACCCCGACTGCAAAGCGGACGCGGCGTACAAGGCCGTGGGCGGAGTGCGAAGCGGGCTCCACGCCTTCAAGTCGGCCGACGGGATCCGATGGTCGCTCATGACCGACGAGCGCGTCATAACGAAGGGCGCCTTCGACTCGCCTAACCTGGCGTTCTGGGACTCCGCCCGGGGCGTGTACCGGGAGTACCACCGCGACTTCCGCGACGGCGTGGACGAGTGGGGCAACCGGAACGGCCGCGACATCAGGACTTCGGCGTCCAGGGACTTCCTGAGCTGGCCCGACCCGGAGTGGCTGAGCTACTCGCCGGGCCGCGTCGGCCAACTCTACACCAACCAGGTCCTTCCGTACTACCGGGCGCCGCACATCCTGCTCGGCTTCCCCACCAGGTACACGGACCGGGGTTGGGCCGAGTCGACGAAGGCTCTGCCGCAGCTCGAGTACCGCAGGGTCCGTGGCAGCAAGTCGCAGCGCGAGGGCACCGCGATGACCGACGGGATGTTCATGTCGAGCCGCGACGGGACCAACTTCGACATCTGGCCCGAGGCGTTCATCAGGCCCGGTCTGCGGCTCAGGGAGAACTGGTTCTACGGCGACAACTACCAGGGCCGCGGCCTGGTCGAGACGGCCTCCCACGTCGCCGGCGCGGCCGACGAGCTCTCAGTGTACGTGACCGAGGCGACGTTCCTCGACCACACCGTCGCCCGGTTCAGGCGGTTCACGCTGCGCGTCGACGGCTTCGTGTCGGTGCGGGGCAAGCTCAGCGGCGGACAGCTCGTCACGAGGCCGCTCGTCTTCGACGGAGGCGATCTGGCCCTGAACTTCTCCAGCTCGGCGGGCGGCTCCATTCGCGTCGAGGTGCAGGACGAGGGCGGGTACGCCGTCCCCGGATTCGCGACGGACGACTGCCACGAGCTGTTCGGGGACGACCTCGAGCGCGCCGTGTCCTGGCGCGGCGACGGGGACCTGGCGGCCCTGGCAGGCCAGCCGGTCAGGCTGCGCTTCGAGCTCCGCGACGCGGACCTCTACTCGCTCCGCTTCCGCGACCCCGCGTGAGCCGCTATGCCGGAGTGGCGGACCAGGCTGACCGCGGACCGGTCGGAGCTACTGGCATACCTCGACGAGGACCGGCCCTACGCCGCCCTCGCCATAGGCGACCTGGAGCCGCGTCTCTTCGCCGAGAGCACGTTCGCCGTGGCCGAAGCCGACGGCCGAATCGGCGCGATGGCGCTGCACTTCCAGGGCATCACGCCTGCACCGCTCCAGCTCATGGGCGACAACGGCGGCCTGCGAGCGATCGTGAACGAGCTGCTATGCCCGGAGAGCGCCTACGTCGTCGCGCGGCCCGAGCACGTCCCGGTCGTCGAGGAGTTCTACGACTGGGGCAGCCCGGGGCTGATGCTGCGCATGGCCATGCGTGGCGAGGACTTCCGTGGCGAGGACGGCGACTGTGTCCGGCTCACGACTTCAGACCTGGACGGCCTGACGGCGTTCTATGCCGACGGTGGAGTCAATCCGGAGCACATGGAGCACAACGTCTTCTACGGGGTCTTCGAGGAGGGGGAGCTCGTCGCGAAGGCAGGAACGCACCTGGTCAGCCGGACATACGGCGTGGCGGCGGTGGGAAGCGTATACACGGCACCGAGTTGCCGAGGACGAGGATACGGCACGGCGACGACGAGGGCCGTCGTAGGCGAACTCGCGCGGCAGGGCATCCAGGACATCGTCCTCACGGTCGCACGGGAGAACGAAGGCGCGATACGGGTCTACGAGCGGCTCGGCTTCCGCCGCCACTGTCCCATC